>CAZFUS010000095.1:0-9358 GCA_964522485.1 uncultured Enterobacteriaceae bacterium
TACGCAACGGCGGGCGGGCGGATGATTATGACGAAGCCCGCGCACAGGCCATCATGGCCGATTCCGAATTCACGCTGCGCATCGGGCTGGAGCGCGGTCAGGCCGTTGCCAGCGTATGGACCTGTGATCTTTCCTATGACTATGTGCGGATCAATGCGGAATACCGTACCTGATGCGGTTAACCGTACCTGGTCTGGTCCCTCGTAGCATCATGCCGGCCGAAGCGCCGGCAACCAGTGCCAGCAATTAATTACCTTTAAGATTGACCGATCATCAGATTTCCGCTCCCTTCGGGTACGGGCCCCTTTCTTTTGCGCGGCCAAAAGAAAGGGGCGAAAGAAAAGGCCGCCCGAGTGACACGCTATCCTGCGCTCCGCGGCTTTGGCTTGGCGATCCGCCCACAGCACTTCCCTGTGCTGAGGGCGGATGTGCGGCCTCCGTGCCGCACCCCTTCGGGTGCACGGCCCAAGCCTTGCGGTGCTCGGGCGCGTCAAACGGGCAAGTATCCGACAGCTTCCAACCCGGTAGATTTGCAAAGGGACCCGGGCCCGATAAGGCGCGGAACTAAACTGATCAAAGCGAATTGATTAGACTATTCAGCCAATGGTCAATAATGAACTGCACATCGCCGTCGGCGTCATCATCAATGAGCGCGACGAGGTCCTGGTGGCGCGCCGGCCATTCGATCTGCACCAGGGCGGCCTGTGGGAATTCCCGGGCGGCAAGGTGGAAAGCGGTGAAAATGTCCGCGAGGCGCTGGCGCGTGAACTGCATGAAGAACTCAATCTGGAAGTCGAACAGGCCCGGCCTCTGATTCGCATTCATTATGTTTATCCGGAATATCCGGTATTACTCGATGTCTGGCGGGTGGAGCGCTGGCGGGGAGACATCTTCGGCCGTGAGGCCCAGCCAATTGAATGGCTGGCGATCGACAGACTGCAGGAACGTGATTTTCCGGCCGCCAATCAGCCCATTCTGAACGCCGTGCTGTTACCGCCGGTGTATTTGATCACACCGGATCTGGGCAGTGAATATTCGCTGTTTTTGGAGCAGGTCGAGCACTGCCTGAAGGCAGGTGTGAGATTACTGCAGTTGCGTTGCCGGCGCCTGGATGCAGAGCGTTTCCGCTGGCTGGTGCAGGAAGCACGAACACTGTGTCATGACTTTGGCGCCCGGCTGCTGCTGAACGCAGCGGCCGGGGAGGCGATAGTCGGGTGCGCCGACGGCATTCATCTGCCCAGTGCCCGCCTGCTGCAGTTGAATGAACGGCCGCTCGATCAACAATATCTGGTGGCAGCTTCGTGTCATAACCGGGTCGAGGTCGAGCATGCCTGTCGTCTGGGTCTGGATTTTCTTGTGCTGTCGCCGATCCAGCCGACTTCCAGTCATCCGGATGCGACCCCGCTGGGCTGGGATGGTTTGCGCTGGTTGACTGAATGTTCAAGCATTCCGGTCTACGCCCTCGGCGGGATGCGGCCGGACAGCATGACCCGGGCATGGGACATGGGTGCCCAGGGCGTCGCCATGCTGAGTGCCGTCTGGAATGCCAGCGATCCGGCGCGTGTTATCCGCGCCTGCTATGAGACCGACGCAGACGCCTAGGAACCTCTGACTTACCCTAGTGACGACTGATGTCGTCCGGATCGGTGTCCGGAAAATCAGAGGTGGGTTCTCCGGTCGGGATGCGATGGCTCTCATCAAGCCATGCACCCAAGTCAATCAGACGGCAGCGTTCACTACAGAACGGCCGCCAGGGATTGTCTCTGCTCCGGATGGCGGCCTGACCGCATTGCGGGCAAGTACCTTTGCGTTGCTTCATAAGTTGCAGCAGTGCAGTTCGAATTCAACGTCATCCTGGGTCTGTACAGGTCGTGACAGGGTATCATTTTGTGACATGAACCGGACTGTAAAGCGATGGCGCCCGCCGCTGATCTCCGGAAAATAGGGGCTGTCCGGCTGTTCGATTATGCGCAGGAGCTGGTAGGAGATCGTGGTGCCCAGGCTCTGCTGGAAGACGCCGCCAGTAGCCTGCACGTGGGTAGGGGTGGCACTGTTGCGCAGCATGGCAAGGGTGTAATTGACAGCTTCCTGAATAACCTTGAGATCCTTGAACCAGCGATCCAGATCAGCGCTCCGCCGTTCGGCCGGCTGACGGAGCCAGTGATGATAGGCTGGCAGATCAAAGCTGCAACTGCCGCCCGGAATGGCACTGCGCTGCTTGATGGCATTGACCAGTTCATCCGCGCGCAGGGTCTGACCGGGCTGACAATCCGGCCCACGCAGGCGCTCAAGCAATCGATAGATGTCCTGCAGCGTAGTGGTCAGCCGCTGGCTGTCGACTGCCGGGTTTTCCTGAAGCCTGGCCAGCGTGCCCGCATGCCGTTCCAGCTCCTTAATAAGTTCACCTTTGAGATCGCTGCGTGCCAGCTGATCCGCGATATCAATCAGATTGGCCAGTGCTTCGCGGCTGTCCCATTCCCGCTGTCCGTGAAGACGGTATTCGATTTTGTCGAACAGATGTTCCAGGCGCAGGAACGAGCGGATCCGTTCATTCAGGGGATGTTCGAAGACAAGACCTTCACTCACGATGATTGTATCCTTCCGCCGGCAATCCGCCTGAATCACCGGAGTTGACATTTAAACCGGTCGGCCGTGTCCCGGCCAGTTCCAGATAACGGCTATGGAGCCGGGCGACTTCGCCACGCAAGTGATCCATATCATGGTCGTTGATCAGCACATCATCGGCCAGGCGCAGGCGCTTCTGGCGCGGAAGCTGTCGTTTCATGATCATTTCAACATCGGTCGCCCGCTGCCGGTCACGTGCCATGACCCGTTCGATCTGCGAACTTTCCGGACAGTCTACGACTAATACACGATCGACCCGTTCGCCGGCCGCGGTTTCCAACAGCAGCGGCACGACCCACAGTACATAGGGTGCGGTCAGGTTCTGACTGCGCGTTTCCAGTTGCTCATAGACTCTGGGATGCAGCAGGTTTTCCAGTTGTCGCCGTAAATCATCGTCGGCGAATATGCGCTCACGTAATCTGTCGCGACGCAGCCGGCCTTCCTCGTCCAGAATATCATCACCAAACAAGGCGCGAATATCCTCCAGGGCCGGCTGGCCTGGCCGGGTCAGTTCCCGCGTCAGCATATCAGCATCCAGCACCGGCACCCTGTGCAGCCGGAACAGTTCAGCCACCGTCGATTTGCCGCTGCCGATGCCGCCGGTCAGCCCGATTCTCAAGGGACGTTTCATACCGCAAGTGTCCAGTCCAGATAAGCCCGTACCAGACCAGCTCCCCACAACAGGGCGATCCAGCCGGCAACGGCGAGATACGGGCCGAATGGCAGTGGCTCGCGCCGGTCATAGCCACTGAACAGAACCATGCCGATGCCGATGACAGCACCGGCACAAGAAGCCAGGACGATGATCAGCGGCAGCATCTCCCATCCCAGCCACGCACCTAGCATGGCCAGTAATTTGAAATCACCATAACCCATGCCCTCCTTGCCGGTCACCAGTCGGAATGCCTGAAAAACCAGCCACAGGATCCCGTATCCGGCTATCGCCCCCAGCACGGCGGATGACAGCGGTGTGAACAGACCGAACAGGTTTACCGCGAGGCCCAGCCACAGAAACGGCAGGGTAATGTCATCCGGCAGGTACTTGGTGTCGTAGTCGATCAAGCTCAGTGTCAGCAAGGCCCAGCTCAGTAATGTGGCGAATACGGCGGGCCAGCCATAACCGAAATGCCAGGCACTCAGTGCCGCCAGCGCAGCGGCGGCTATTTCGACCAGCGGGTAGCGCGGACTGATAGCGTGTGCACAGGCCGCGCAGCGGCCGCGCAACAACAGGTAACTGACAACCGGAATGTTTTCATACCAGCGGATGGCATGCGCACAGTGCGGGCAGCGCGATCCTGGTGTGATCAACGTATATTGCGGTTCTTCCTGATTCGCGGACAGCTCCAGCAATTCCCGGCACTGCCGCCGCCAGTCATATTCCATCATGCGCGGCAGCCGGTGAACCACGACATTCAGAAAACTGCCGATTACCAGTCCCAGAACCGCAAAACAGAAGATAAAAGCCATGGAACTGGCCTGCAGCGTGCTCAGAATCGACATGGGAATTGGATCATAAGCACCCGGTCATCTGCCGACCGGGCGCTCCGAAAATATCAGACGACCTTACCCATCTGGAAGATAGGCAGATACATTGAAATAACCAGACCACCTATAATCACACCGAGGAACACCATGATCAATGGTTCCAGCAGACTGCTGAGGGAATCGACGGCATTGTCGACTTCTTCTTCATAAAAATCGGCCACCTTTCCCAGCATCTGGTCAAGCGAACCGGCCTCTTCGCCGATGGCTACCATCTGGATGACCATGTTCGGAAACAGCTGCTGGTCGCGCATAGCGGTCTGCAACTGTGTGCCTGTTGCGATTTCGTCACGCATTTCCATGATGGCTTCCTGGTAAACGATATTACCGGAAGCGCCGGCCACCGATACCATGGCCTCGACCAGCGGTGTACCGGCCGCGAACATGGTCGAGAGTGTGCGGGCAAAGCGCGCGATAGCGGCCTTGTTGAGAATATCGCCGAGCAGGGGGATCTTGAGCAGCATGCGATCGATGAAATGCGCGACCTTCTTGTTGCGTCGACGCGCCTCGAAAATGCCATACACGGTGCCGGCTATGCCGAGCGCAATTGCCCACCACCAGTTCTGGAATATCTCCGAAAGATGCAGCACGAACTGGGTTGGTGCCGGCAGATCAGCACCGAAACCCCGGAACAGTTCCTCGAACTGCGGGATCACGAATATCAGGAGAATCGCTGTTACGATGAAGGCCACGACAATCACCGCGATGGGGTAGAACATGGCCTTCTTGATCTTGCCTTTGAGTGTTTCGGTCTTTTCTTTGTAGGTGGCGATTTTCTGCAGCAGGGTTTCGAGAATACCGGCGTGCTCGCCGGCTGCGACCAGATTGACGTACAGTTCGTCGAAGTACAGGGGCCGTTTGGCCAGCGCATCGGCCAGCGTACCACCGGCCTCGACATCATTTTTAATGCCCAGCACCAGATCCTGCATGCCGGCGTTTTCATGACCCCGGCCGATGATTTCAAAAGCCTGCACCAGCGGAACGCCGGATGACATCATGGTCGCCAGCTGGCGGCTGAAGACGGAGATATCCTTGGATTTGATGCGTTTCTTGCCGGAGCCGAACAGAGGCCTGGACTTTTTTCTGACCTTGAGCGGATTGACACCCTGACGACGCAAAACGGCTTTAACCAGTGCGTCCGAGGTACCGCTCATTTCCCCTTTCACGCGCTTGCCGTTTTTGTCCATGCCCTCCCAGGCAAACATCACTGATTTCGCTGCTTGTGCCATGGCGTTTGCTCTGTGTTAGCCGGGTCTGTTATTCCTGCGTGACGCGGTTGATCTCTTTCAGATCGGTGATGCCGTCGGCCACTTTCTTAAGGGCAGACTGGCGAATGTCCGGAATACCTTCCCCGCGTGCCTGATCAGCCAGCTGGATGGAGGTGGCGCCATCCATGATCAGACGCTGCATCGGTTCGGAAATCGGCATGACCTGGTATATGCCGGTTCGACCCTTATACCCCACGTTGCACTGATCGCAACCGTCTGCCTGCGAAAGTTTGATGCCCGCCTCAATTTGTTTTTCGGTAAAACCCTCTTCCAGCAGGGCCTCGGGCGGTAATTCCATTGGCTCCAGACAGTTTTTGCACAGGCGCCGCGCCAGTCGCTGGGCGATGATAATGTTTATGGCCGTCGAGATGCCGAAAATCGGCATGCCCATGTCCTGCATGCGGGTCAGCGTCTGCGGGGCGTCATTGGTATGCAGCGTGGACATGACCATATGACCGGTCATGGCTGCCTTCAGGGCGATGCCGCCGGTCTCGAAATCGCGTATCTCGCCGACCAGAATAATGTCAGGATCCTGGCGCAGGAAGGCCTTCAGCGCTTTGGCAAATGTCAGCCCGGTTCTTTCATCCACCTGGACCTGATTGATACCGGGCAGATTGATTTCCACCGGATCTTCAGCCGTCGAGATATTGACCTCGGTCTGATTGAGGATATTGATGCCGGTATATAGCGAGACGGTTTTGCCGCTGCCGGTCGGTCCCGTTACCAGAAACATGCCGTAGGGCTTGTGCAGGTTTTCCAGAAACAGTTCCTTCTGAAATTCCTCGTAGCCCAGCATATCGATACTCAGCATAGCACTGGAGGAATCGAGAATACGCAGCACCACCTTCTCGCCGTAAAGCGTGGGGCAGGTACTGACACGGAAATCGATGGATTTGTTTTTCGAAAGTCTCAGCTTGATACGGCCATCCTGTGGTACGCGCCGTTCAGACACATCGAGCCGCGACATGACCTTGATACGGGCGGCCAGCTTCAGTGCCAGTCCGATGGGTGGTCGCGCGACCTCGCTCAGCACGCCGTCCATACGGAACCGGACGCGGTAGAATTTCTCGTACGGTTCGAAGTGCACATCCGAAACGCCCTTCTTGATGGCATCTAACAGAACTTTATTAACAAAGCGAACGACCGGTGCATCGTCGACTTCCGTGGCTTCCGTATCGACATCCTCGTCCTTTTTGTCACCCGTCACTTCGAGGTCTTCCAGATCCTCGAAATCCGACTCAGCCATATCGCCGAGTCCGCCTTCAGCCTCTTCAATGGCGTGCTCGATGGCTTTTACCAGTTTGTTTTCTTCAACCAGGATGGCGTCGGTGCTCATGCCGACGGCAAACTTGATCTCGTCCAGGGCCTGCAGATTGGTGGGATCCGAAACGGCGACATACAATCGTTTGCCCCGCTTGTAGAGTGGCAGGGCGTGATGCTTCTTGATCAGGTCCTCTTTCAGAAGTTTGGTGATTTCGACATCGATATCAACACTGTTGATATCGATCAGCGGCACGCCGAATTCTTCGCTGGCGGCCTGGGCAATCGCCAGACTGTCGGCAAGCCGGCGTTCGACCAGATACGAAACAAAAGGCTGCCTTTTCTTGATGGCGTCCTGGAATGCCTCGGTCGCGGCGTTCTCCTGCAACAGGCCGTCAATAACCAGTTTGCGCGCGAGACCGCTTAAATGGACTTTATTGGTTGAGACTGCCATCAATTGGCTCTCTTGAGCTGGGAATCAACTTGCGTCCTGAATATTAGAGTATATGAGTCAAAATACCAAAAATCGTCTGCGGGTTCGGGCGTATTCCTGCGAGCTTACTTTAAGTATTGCTTGAAACATGCTGACATTGACCCACCCCCGGAATTCCCCGTGTAATGGACAATGCACAGAAGTACCAGAGCCCGGCCATGATTTATGTGAGGGGGGTCACAGCCGTGTAAGCCGGTTGCCGGCAGGTGGATTCCGGGTGACAGGCGGCTAAAAACAACAGAACAGGGCCCGGTTATTCACCGGGCCCTGGTGTTGACTGCAGGAATTGACGGGATTCTGAAAGTCAGTGTAGCAGGCGCCTGCGGCCCGCCGCCACGAGGCCCAGCAGTCCCATGCCGAGCAGAGCGAGCGTGCCCGGTTCCGGGACGTCCGTGGAGGGCGGTGACGGAGGTTGTACCACCTGTTCCAGGGATCCGATCGTTAGATCATCGAACCCGAAAAAGTCACCAAAACCTGTGCTCGTCAGGAAGCTGACACTGTCGAACAGCTCGTCGTTGTTCTCGGCGATAAAGCCGAAATACAACACCGAGCCGTCCCCCAATTGGTTTGAACCGGTTCCTTCGAAATTGGGGACGGTCAGCAGATCGCCGTTCGACAGTTCCAGTTCGAGCTGACCGCCGAAGTCGCCAATGTCGATGCCGAAGAAGCCAAACGCCGCTATCGTGTCGGAAAGTTCGACCAGAAAGTCGCCCGTGACGCCGGCCTCGACTTCCCAGAAGTTGCTGCCGGAGGTGCCATAACGCCCGGCGCCGGCTGTTCCAGGCGCTTCCGTATCGATCGCGCCGTTACCATTCAGCGTGGCAGTGCCTGCACCGGGAAACGTGAGGGTCAGCGGTGCTGAATCGCCGTCCGAGAAGCTCTCGAAATCTTCGGTGCCGACACCCGAGAGATTGCTCAGGAAATCACTCTCCGCCCCTGACGCGTTGGGGAACGACGCCAGCGGGTCAGAAGCAGAATCGTTCAGATCCTCGCCGAAGAACGTCAGATAGGCCCAGGTCGTCGAACTATACATGAACAGCGCGACTGTAAGACCGACCCCCCTGGCGAAAATGCTCAAATGTCGTCTTTTCATTGTTTCGTCCTCTTAGGAGTAAGGTGACTGTTGTGGCTCTTCCATCGCCTGTGCCAGCGATATGCCTACCCCTTTTTAGCAATGCGCATACCGCTCTAAAACATAAAAATTAAAGCAATTTCTACACCATTATAATAATCCTATGCAAAATCAGTGAGTTGTCAGATATAGACCTAATTCCATTTGTAGTTTCTGTAAATATTGCCGACACTTCCGAATGCACATCGCGCGGAACATCATCAACAAAACATAATAATTACAATCAGCTGCGTCCTTTCTGTTGGTTATTGTCACATGTAAGCAATCCCGACATACATTGACTCACCACCGGTGAACGCCCGGTTCTGCGCTCTGAACGACTGGAGGACTACCGAAGCTGGCGGGTCAAGTTTAGGGGAGACCTGCAGTCAGTACGCATGCGTCCGGCCTCCAAAAAAAACACTCCGGCATAAAGCAACGTTTTTCGGGTTACTTCTGTACGCTGCGTCAGCGAAGCCATGATCGTTCTTGTTGGCAATTCAGCACCGCCGGATATTCATGTGCGCCATAGGCCCGCCGGTCAACCGGCGTTCAGGAATCATGATCCCAGACTTTGTCTTCCTTGCGCCGGCCTGTATTTTTCCGGCGCGGCTCCTCATTTGGATCGTAACGAATGACTTCGCGTCGTTCCTTCATGGTACGACGATCCCTGCCGCTTCGCCTTTCAGGCGCGGGTTGCAGTTGACAGCTACACAGATTCGGCATCGTGCAGTCGTCCAGCGGCAAATGAGGTGCCTGAGCTTTAGTGAATCGATGGGTTTGCAAGGCGCGTGCACTTTCGCAACAGGCACTTTCACCTGGCACGACCCGGACAAGCGGCAATAAATTTTTTCTGCCGGCTATCTGCTCAGACTTTTTACTCAATCGCCGCGGGGGAGGGCTATCCGACCGCTTTAGCCAGAAAAATCCCACGAATACGAGGGCCAGAATAGCAACTGCAACCAGGATAACGGTTGTCATGGCTGTTCCCTCCTTTGGATCTAGGTATTGGTTTTATTGACCCGTGGAGCATGCTACCAGCGTTTTCCGGTACAGTTT
>CAZFUS010000096.1:0-9264 GCA_964522485.1 uncultured Enterobacteriaceae bacterium
AGTTCCATGACAGTGATCAGGAAATTGAGAAGCGTACGGGCGTGGATATACCCTTGATCTTCGAGATCGAGGGAGAGGCCGGTTTCCGTCGGCGCGAGCGTCAGGTGATTGATGAACTGACGCAGCTGCAGTCGATCGTGCTGGCAACCGGCGGCGGCGCGGTAATCGATCCCGCCAATCGCGACTGTCTGCGCCAGCGCGGTTTCGTGGTCTACCTGCGCGCCGATCCGGAGCAGCTTCTGCAGCGTACCGAACGTGACTGCCAGCGACCGTTGTTACAGTCCGGCGATAAACTGGCGCGTATCAGGGAACTGCTCACGGCCCGCGACGCGCTCTACCGCGAAATCACTGATTTGATAATAGATACCGACCAACTTACAGTGAGGCGATCGCTCAACACCATATGCAAACAGCTGCCACTGACATGAAAACTCTGCAGGTTGAACTGGCTGAGCGCAGTTATCCGATTCATATCGGCAGCGGCCTGTTACAGCAGCCAGCATTGTTGCAGCCCCATCTCAAAGGGCGGCAGATCCTGATTGTGAGTAACGAGGTTGTTGCACCGCTGTACCTTCCTCTCCTCCAGGACAGCCTTGGCGATTATCAGGTCGAGACGCTGATATTACCGGACGGCGAAGCCAGCAAGAATCTGGAGACACTGGGGCAGATCAGCGGTGAACTGCTCAGGCACCGCTTCAGCCGCAATTGCACGCTGATTGCCCTGGGCGGCGGTGTCGTGGGAGATATCACCGGTTTTGCGGCGGCCTGCTATCTGCGTGGTGTTTCCTACATACAGCTACCGACCACACTGCTGGCACAGGTGGATTCATCGGTCGGTGGCAAGACCGCAGTCAATCATCCGCTGGGCAAGAACATGATCGGCGCCTTTCATCAGCCGCGTGCGGTGATCGCCGATACCGATGTGTTGACTACACTACCTGCACGCGAATTCGCCGCCGGCCTGGCCGAGGTAATCAAGTATGGTCTGATACGCGATGCGGCGTTCCTGGACTGGCTGGAGCAGGTGATGCCGGAACTGCTGGCCAGGGAGACGGCGGCGCTGACGCATACGATCGAGTATTCGTGTCGTAACAAAGCCGAGGTTGTGGTGGCCGATGAACGCGAGTCCGGCCAGCGGGCATTGCTGAACCTGGGGCATACGTTCGGTCATGCGATCGAGACCGCCCTCGACTATCGTGACTGGCTGCATGGTGAGGCGGTTGCAACCGGCATGCTGATGGCAGCGGATCTGTCGCGGCGTCTGGGCTGGCTGGATACCGGTGATGTTGCGCGACTTGAGAAGTTATTGATGACTGCGGGCCTGCCGGTCCGGCCACCCACACAATTGACACCCGCAGTTTTCCACCGGCATATGTCGGTCGATAAAAAAGCCCGCGACGGCGTTGTGTTTCTGGTTCTGCTGAAGTGCCTGGGCCAGGCAGTCGTGACCGATGATTATCCCGCCGCCGCGCTGACTGCCACCCTTGAGTATTTCTGCCAGAGTCCGCAACCGGCCTGATGCAGTCCTGCGCGCCCTACGCCGCCATGCCGGCCTCAAGCCGCGGGCGCGTTTATCCCGAGGCCGAGTCGGCCTACCGTAGTCCTTACCAGCGCGATCGGGATCGAATCGTGCATTGCTCCGCATTCCGGCGCCTGGAGTACAAGACCCAGGTATTCGTGAGTCACGAAGGCGACATGTTCCGGACCCGGCTGACGCATTCACTAGAGGTTGCGCAGATCGGACGTACTGTCGCCCGGGCACTCGAACTGAATGAAGATCTGACCGAGGCAATCGGTCTGGCGCATGATCTGGGTCATACGCCGTTCGGCCATGCGGGACAGGACGCGCTTGATGACTGCATGCGCGAGTACGGCGGCTTTGAGCATAATCTGCAGTCGTTGCGTGTGGTTGAACAGCTGGAGGAAAAATACGCCGAATTCCCCGGACTGAATCTGACCTATGAAAGCCGCGAAGGTATTTTGAAACACTGCGCTCGCGACCGGGCGGCGGAACTCGGTATGGTGGCGCAGCGATTCATCGACGGCAGTCAGCCCGGCCTGGAAGCACAGATTGCCAATATCGCCGACGAGGTCGCCTACAATAATCACGATGTCGACGATGGCCTGCGCGCCGGTCTGCTGGATATCAAGAGTCTGTGTGAGGTGGATCTGTTCGGCCGGGCTTACGACGAGGTCAATCGCAGGTGGCCCGGGCTGGAAAACCGGCGGCTGATACATGAAGTGATACGCCGGATGATAGATGCCCTCGTCAGTGACCTGATCGAGACCAGCCGGGAACGGATTGCCGCAGCCGATCCCGGCGATATCGAGGCCGTACGTGCTGCCGGCCGGCCGTTGATTGCGCTGAGTGAAACCATGCGCGGCCACAATCTGATATTGAAACGCTTTCTGCGTGAATATCTGTACCTGGATTACCGGGTTCAGCGGATGGCTTACCGGGCCGGACGCATTATTCGCACGCTGTTCGAAATCTACTGTGAGCGTCCGGTGCTGCTGCCCCGGCCGGTACGCGAGCGGGTCCAGGCGCGCGCGGCCAGTCGCGGCGAGGCTGCGCGGCGGCGGGCTGTGGCTGACTATATCGCCGGCATGACCGACCGCTTTGCGATAGCCGAATATCAGCGCCTGGTCGATCCGGTCCAGTCGATCTCCTAGTTTGTGAAAACAATGCTAAAATTCACGAACTAGCTGCTATCTGCAGTTAACTCCATTGTGTCTTGTTAGCTGGCGACAAACAGGCCGGCAATGCCGTGACAGCGGTGGGAACGGGCACTATAATTGCTGCCCTTTTGTTTAAACGGTAGTCCAGCCAGTTAGATACAACCCCTGAGTCCGCCTATGCCCGCAGCACGCAACAATCCGCTCAATCTGTCCGGCCTGTACCGCCCGCGTTTCGAACGTGATAACTGCGGGTTTGGCCTGATCGCCCATATGGATGGTGAGCCCAGTAATTGGCTGGTGCAGACGGCTGTCCAGTCACTGTGTCGCCTGATTCATCGCGGGGCCGTGGCCGCCGATGGCAAGACCGGTGACGGCTGCGGGCTGTTGCTGAAAAAGCCGGACGGTTTTTTCCGCGCCCTGGCGGACGAACTCGGGTTCGAGCTGGCCGGGCACTACGCAGTCGGCACGATATTTCTCAATCAGGATGAAGCGGCTGCCGGCAAAGCCAGGGAGCATCTGACCGCGGAGATCGAACGCCAGGGACTGGGGGTCTGCGGCTGGCGCGTGGTTCCAACCGATGACAATGCCTGTGGCGAAAAGGCAAAGGAAACTCTGCCGCGTATCGAACAGGTGTTCGTCAACTGTCCGGACGATGTAGGTGTCAATGAATTCGAGCGGCATCTGTATATTGCCCGGCGCCGTACCGAAAAGGCGCTGGAACCCGTGGACGATACTTTTTATGTCGCCAGCCTGTCCGGCAAGGTGGTTTCCTACAAAGGCCTGGTGATGTCGAATTATCTGCTGGAGTTTTACCCGGATCTCGCCGATCCGCGTCTGGAAAGTTCGCTGTGCGTATTTCACCAGCGCTTCTCGACCAATACCTGGCCGCAGTGGCGGCTGGCTCAGCCGTTTCGTTATCTGGCCCACAATGGCGAAATCAACACCATCCAGGGTAACCGTCACTGGTCGATTGCACGCGGTTTCAAGCTGCAGTCGGATCTGATCCCGGATATGGAAGACATCCGGCCACTCGTGTCGCTGGAAGGTTCGGATTCCTGCTCGCTGGATAACATGCTGGAGGCCATGCTGGCGGGCGGTATGGATATTTTTCGTGCGATGCGCATGCTGATTCCGCCGGCCTGGCAGAACATCGACAACATGGACGCTGATCTGCGCGCCTGTTACGAGTTCAATGGCATGAACATGGAGCCCTGGGATGGCCCTGCCGGCATCGTTTTGACGGATGGCCGCCATGGCGCCTGTGTAATGGATCGTAACGGTCTGCGGCCGGCCCGGTATGTAATCACCAGGGATCGGCACATTACGCTGGCTTCCGAAATCGGCGTTTACGATTATGAACCGGCGGACGTGGTGCGCAAGGGCCGCCTCAAGCCCGGTCAGATGATCGCGATCGATACCGAGACCGGTGAACTGCTGCTGCCGGACGATATCGACCAACGCATCAAGCAGTACCAACCCTATCGACAGTGGATCAAGGCAAACACCCGGATTATCGAGTCCAGTCTGCAACAGCAGCCGCTGACCATGAATCCGATGCACCCGGATTCTCTGGCGATTTATAACAAATTATTCAATATCACTTTCGAGGAGCGTGATCAGGTACTGCGCGTCCTGGCCGAGGCGGGCCAGGAAGCGGTCGGTTCGATGGGCGACGATACGCCGTTGCCGGTGATGTCGAGACATGTCCGTTCACTGTACGACAATTTCCGCCAGCAGTTTGCCCAGGTTACCAATCCACCGATCGATCCGCTGCGTGAGCAGATAGTCATGTCGCTGAGGACCTATTTTGGCCGCGAGGGCAACCTGTTCAATGAATCGCCTGACGCTGCCGGGCGACTGGTGGTCGAAGCGCCGACATTATCGGAAACCAAATTCCGCAATATTCTTGCCGAGCACGACAACGGTTTCCCGCACACCGTGATCGATCTGAATTATGAACCTCGCAAGGGACTGAAAGCGGCAATCGAGGCCGTCTGTGATCAGGCCGAGGCTGCCGTCCAGTCCGGTACCATCCTGCTGGTACTGTCGGACCGCAACATCGAGCGCGATCGTCTGCCGATTCACTCCTTACTCGCCGTGGGCGCGGTACATCACCGCTTGATCAGACAGGGTCTGCGCTGCGACGCCAACATAGTGGTAGAGACGGCGACGCCACGGGATCCGCATCAGTTCGCCATGTTGATAGCGAATGGCGCTACCGCGGTTTATCCGTATCTGGCTTATGAATGTCTGCACGATATGCTGCGCCGGGGCGAAATTCCGAGCGGCAGTAATGAACACCTGGCCAAGGCCTACCGGCGCGGTATCAACAAGGGACTTTACAAGATCATCTCGAAGATGGGCATTTCGACCATTGCCAGCTATCGCGGTGCCCAGCTGTTCGAGATCGTCGGTCTGCATCACGAAGTCGTGGATCTTTGTTTTGCCGGTTCCCTGAGCCGTATCGAGGGTATCCGTTTCGAACACCTGGAAAGCGATCAGCAATTACTCGCCAGGGAAGCCTGGAATCAGCGCAAGCCGATCCGGCAGGGCGGTTTGCTGAAGTATATTCATGGCGGCGAGTTTCATGCCTACAACCCGGATGTGATCGGGAAGCTGCATGAAGCCGTGGAAACCAGTGACTTTGAAAAGTACAAGGAGTACTCGCGCGAGGTTAACAGCCGCACACCCATGGTGCTGCGTGACCTTCTGAAGGTTCGTGATGATACAGAGTCGATCCCGCTCGACGAGATCGAACCGATCGAGACTATCCTGAAGCGCTTCGACAGCGCCGGCATGAGTCTGGGCGCATTGTCGCCGGAGGCGCACGAGGCACTGGCGATCGCGATGAACCGTATCGGCGGCCGTTCCAATTCCGGCGAGGGCGGTGAGGATCCGGCGCGCTACGGTACTGAAAAGACGTCCAAGATCAAACAGGTGGCCTCGGGCCGGTTCGGTGTCACACCGTATTACCTGGTCAACGCCGAGGTACTGCAAATCAAGATCGCCCAGGGCGCCAAACCGGGAGAAGGCGGTCAGCTGCCGGGTGGCAAGGTCAACGAAATGATCGCCAAACTGCGTTATTCCAAGCCTGGCGTATCACTCATTTCGCCGCCGCCGCATCACGATATTTATTCGATTGAAGATCTGGCGCAGCTCATCTTCGACCTCAAGCAGGTCAATCCACAGGCGCTGGTCTCCGTCAAGTTGGTAGCCCAGGCGGGTGTTGGCACGATTGCTGCCGGCGTCGCAAAGGCCTATGCCGATCTCATCACCATCGCCGGTTATGATGGTGGAACCGGTGCCAGTCCGCTCACCTCGGTCAAGTATGCCGGCAGTCCCTGGGAACTGGGGCTGACCGAGACACATCAGTTGCTGCGCGCGAATGATCTGCGCGACAAGGTCCGGGTGCAGACCGATGGCGGTCTGAAAACCGGTCTGGATGTTATCAAGGCCGCGATTCTCGGCGCCGAAAGTTTCGGTTTCGGCACCGCGCCGATGGTTGCCATGGGTTGTAAGTACCTGCGCATCTGCCATCTGAATAATTGCGCTACAGGCGTAGCGACGCAGGACAAACTGCTCTATACCAAGCATTTCAAACCGAATGCACCGGACAAGATTGTCAATTTCTTTGAATTTGTCGCCCACGAAGTGCGTGAGTATCTGGCGCAGCTTGGGGTTCGCAGCCTGACCGATCTCATCGGTCGCACCGACCTGCTCGAAATTCTGCCGGGCGAGTCTGACAAGCAGCAGGCGCTGGACCTTAAGCCGTTACTGTCGGACGGTGGTGTGCCGGCTGACAAGCCGCGTTTCTGCCAGGAACCGAAAAATGAACCCTTCGACAAGGGTGAGCTGGCCGAGCAGATGGTGCGTGATACATTGCCGGCGATTGAAACTGTACGAGGCGGGGAATTCCACTATACGGTCAAGAATAACAACCGCTCGATTGGTGCGCGCATCTCGGGCGAGATCGCCCGGCGTCACGGCAACCTCGGCATGAGCGACACGCCTATCCGGCTACAGCTAAAGGGGACGGCCGGACAGAGTTTCGGTGTCTGGAATGCCGGCGGGCTGGAAATGTATCTGGAAGGCGATGCCAATGACTATGTCGGCAAGGGGATGGCCGGCGGCAAGATCGTCATCTATCCACCTGCTGAAGCCACTTATAAGAGCAATGAATCCGTGATCATTGGCAATACCTGTCTTTACGGTGCGACCGGCGGCTATTTATATGCGGCGGGTATGGCTGGCGAGCGTTTTGCAGTGCGTAATTCGGGTGCAATCGCCGTGGTCGAAGGAATTGGTGATCACGGCTGCGAATACATGACCGGCGGTGTGGTGACAGTACTTGGTGATACCGGGGTGAACTTCGGCGCCGGCATGACCGGTGGCTTCGCCTTTGTTCTGGACCTGGATAACACGTTTGTGGACCGTTACAACCATGAGCTGATCGATACGCAGCGAGTGGCTACCGAGCATATGGAAGCTTATCGCAATTATCTGCAGGATCTAATCGAGGACTACGTGAGTGAAACCGGCAGTGACTGGGGGCATCACGTATGTGACAACTTCTCCGATTTTGTGGGCAGGTTCTGGCTGGTCAAACCGAAGGCAGCCGAATTATCGTCGTTACTGGACAGCCTGCTGGCTGCCGCATAAAGGATTGGCTCGAATTGATTGCGTGCCTCAGCGCTTCAGAATGAGCCTGCGGGTTTTTCCCTCCTTCAGTGCAAACTTATTAGCGCAATACATTTGGGCTGTTGCGGGGATCAGTTATCATATTGTCTATTAACAGACATGGTCTTCATGGATTGTGGTATGAATGAGCTGACGATCCTGCTACTACAGGCGAAATTGTAACCAACATGGGCAAGAGCGAGCACAATAACTTTCAGTTTCTGGATCTGCCACGTCAGGATCCACCAAAGACGGCGGCGCCGATTCGTATTTATACCTGGAGTGAGATCTACGCCCAGTTTGGTGAAAAGGAGGCTGCCGAACAGGCGGGTCGCTGTCTTGCCTGTGGCAATCCCTATTGTGAATGGAAATGCCCGGTCCATAATTATATCCCCAACTGGCTGAAACTGATCGAGGAAGGCAATCTGTTCGAGGCCGCCGAACTGTCACACAAGACCAATTCACTACCTGAAATCTGCGGCCGCATCTGTCCACAGGATCGTCTCTGCGAGGGTGCCTGCACGTTGAATGACGGTTTCGGAGCGGTGACGATCGGCCAGATTGAGCGCTATATCAATGACGAGGCGGTCAAGCAGGGATGGAAGCCGGATCTGTCGCATGTAAAATCGACCGGCAAGCGCGTGGCGGTTATCGGTGCCGGCCCTGCCGGACTGGGCTGTGCCGATGTGCTGGTACGCAATGGTGTCGAGGCGGTGGTATTCGATAAATATCGCGAGATCGGCGGTCTGCTCACTTTCGGCATTCCGCCGTTCAAGCTGGAAAAGCAGGTTGTACTGAAGCGCCGGCAGATGATGGAGGAAATGGGCGTAAAATTCCGTCTCAATACAGAGATCGGCCGCGACATTCAGTTTGAGGATCTGCTGGATGAATACGATGCCGTTTTTCTGGGAATGGGCACCTACACTTACATGAAAGGCGGATTCCCGGGTGAGGATATGCCGGGTGTTCACGAATCACTACCGTTTCTGATTTCCAATATCAACCGGGTCATGGGGTATGAGAAGCACCCGGATGATTTTGTCGATATGCGTGACAAGCGTGTTGTCGTGCTGGGTGGTGGCGACACGGCGATGGACTGTGTGCGTACCTCGATACGACATGGCGCGACCGGTGTCACCTGTATCTACCGGCGTGATCAGGCCAATATGCCGGGCTCAATGCGCGAGGTCGAGAACGCCAAGGAAGAAGGCGTGAAATTCATGTGGAACCGCCAGCCTGTAGGCATTGGTGGCAATGGTTCGGCCCAGGGCGTCAAGGTGGTGGAGACCCGCCTGGGCGAGCCGGACGAACGTGGCCGTCGCATGCCGGAACCGATTCCGGGTAGTGAAGAGGTCGTGCCGGCCGATGCCGTCATTATTGCCTTCGGTTTCCGGCCGTCCCCCGCCGACTGGTTTGACGAGTTCGATATCCGGATCGATGAACGTGGTCGGGTGAAGGCTTCAGAGCATACTGAACTCAAGTATCAGACCAGCAACCCCAAGGTTTTTTCCGGTGGTGATATGGTGCGGGGTGCCGATCTGGTTGTCACGGCAGTATTTGACGGTCGCCTGGCAGCGGAAGGTATTCTCGATTATCTGGAAGTTTAAAAGGTGAAAAGTGAAACGTTGTACGTGAAGAGTGACTTAATTCTGCCGATAGATCGTTTCATCCTTCACGTTTCATCCTTCACGTTTCACTCAGCTTGATGAAGAACGATCGCCTTATTCGCGCTCTTCTGCGCCAGCCTGTGGATCGTACCCCCGTATGGATTATGCGCCAGGCCGGCCGTTACCTGCCCGAATACCGCGCCATCCGCGAGCAGGCGGGCGATTTCCTGACCCTTTGCAAGACGCCTGAGCTGGCCTGTGAAGTTACTCTGCAGCCGCTGGAGCGTTTCGATCTGGATGC
>CAZFUS010000097.1:0-9232 GCA_964522485.1 uncultured Enterobacteriaceae bacterium
GGACAATGTATCAGAGGATTTCCTACTTTTAAGTTTAGTCCATGGTTTGATGGTGGGTGTCCAATTCGTAATTCTGACCGTTATTCAAGGAGTAATGCCGTCTTGTCATCAGCCGTAGCTCTGCTAATCTTGCGACGACATGAAGGACGTCTGCCTGCTTCTGATCCATTTGCTGACTACCGCCGCGAAGCTGCTCGGCCCGGGCGGCGCCAAGGGCTTAGTCGCTGAGAATCTTGTACTCAAGCAGCAACTGCTTGTCGTCTTCCGCTCTCGGCAGCGGGCACCGAATCTGTCAGTAGCGAACCGATTCCTCCTGGGCTTCTGCTCGCTGTTTCTGCGACCCAGTCGTATCGAGAAAACGGCTGTCGCAGTTCGACCATCGACACTGCTGAGATTTTCACGACTACCTGGTCCGTCGAAAGTATCGCACCCTGTTCTCGTCGCACGGCCGAGGCAAGCCCGGACCCAAGGGCCCATCCCACGAACTCATCGAAGCCATCGTCGAACTCAAACGCCTAAATCCGCAGTGTGGCTATTCCCGTATTGCGCGGATCGTCTCGAAAACCTTTGGCATCGAGATCGACAGAAACGTCGTACGCCGCGTCCTCGCCAAGCATTATCATCCGCAAGGCGGCGGTCGTGGGCCTTCTTGGCTGACCTTCCTCGGGCACATGAAAGACAGCCTGTGGAGCGTCGATCTCTTTCGTTGCGAATCGATCATGCTCAAGAGTCACTGGGTGATGGTGGTGATGGATCAATTCACCCGCCGCATTATTGGCTTCGCCGTCCACGCCGGGGACGTCGACGGTATCGCCCTGTGTCGGATGTTCAATCGCATCATCGCCGGTAAAGGCCCACCCCGTTACTTGAGCTCAGACCATGACCCGCTGTTCGAGTACTACCGGTGGAAGGCGAAACTTCGCATCGTGGATATCGAAGAGATCAAAACGGTCCCCTACGCGCCCGTATCTCATCCCTTCGTGGAGCGCCTGATCGGGACAATTCGCCACGAGTTCCTCGACCATGTTCTATGCTGGAACGCCACAGACCTGGAGCGAAAGCTGCTGGAGTTCCAGACCTACTACAACCGAGATCGGGTTCACGCTTCGCTCGGTGGAGATACTCCAGCCGACGCGGCGGGCGAAGTCACGGCGACAAACCGGGCAAAGCTCGATGATTTCCGATGGCAATCACATTGCCGTGGGCTGGTTCAGCTTCCAATCGCTGCATGATCAGCAATTCGAACCCACAGGCCATGACAGATAGTTTCGGTAAACGAGGGCGGTGGACTGCACTGGTTATCGTCTCCATCAGGCCCGTATCGGGCTGCTGTATGGCGTTGTCGGTACCCTGGGCTACTAGTGACAAGGCGTCAGGCTCGAATAATAGGCAGCCAGATTCTCGATTTCCTCGTCAGTAAGTGGCTTGGCTATCGGTGACATCACGGGATCGGTGCGTTCGCCGTCGCGGAAGTTCTTGAGCTCCTTGCCGAGATAGTTTTTCTTCTGGCCGGCCAGGTTGGGCCATTGTTCGTTATTGCTGATACCCTTCGCGCCATGACAGGCTGCACACGAAGAAGCCTTGTTCTTGCCGGCCTCGATGTCCTCGATGTCGGCGGCCATGACATCATTCGCTGATCGCTTACCACAGGGCTCCAGACTCGAATAGTAGGCGGCAAGGTCCTCGATATCCTCGTCACTCAGCTGTTGCGTGTACTCCGGCATGACCCCGCCGCCACGCCTGTCCTCGCGGAAGTCCTTGAGCTGCTTGATCAGATAGGCATCCTTCTGGCCGGCGAGGTTTGGCCAATTGTCATTGATGCTGATACCGTCGTGCGCGTGGCACGCGGCGCAGAGGACTGTTTTTATCTTGCCGGCCTCAATATCGCCTGCCATGGCATCGCTCGCCGTCAGCAGCATTGCGGCCGCCGCTAGCCAATGAATCGTCACACGCACGTCTCTCTCCCGGAGCCACGGTACTCTGTCGGTATCATCTTCGGTTTGGGAACCTTACCAAAAACATAGTACAGGCAGCAGAAGTTGCAAAACGTGGTCTGCATCAGGTCACGGAAGAGGCGAAGAGCCAACATGCCGGCTGGATCATGCCGGAATCAGGCTAAAGAGTAGCGCCTGAACAGCAGCGATGCGTTCGTGCCGGCAAAACCGAAACTGTTCGCCATGACGGTATTCATGGGCTGGTTATCTAGGCTTTCGGTCACGATTGGGAAAATCTGCAGCGCCAGGATCGGTATTGGCGGAGGCACAAATAAAGGAACCTCTGATTAATTCAGAGGTTCCGTTCAATCAGAAGTCCCCCTTGTTAAGGTTTAAAAATGGCCATTTATGACATCATCCGTAAATCTTTGAGTCCGTCCAGTAAAATACGAGTGGCCCGACAGTCGTCCTCATTATAGTCAAGTATACGTTGTCTAATTTCAGGTTCTCCGCTTCTAACCCATCGGTCGTACCATTCAATCGAGGCAGCCCCGGAAGGGTCGGTATCGCGCCACTTGAAACCTAAATATTTCGCGAGTGTCTTGATTGAATGGTCGCGGGTTGGCCAGTAGGTACCTTTTTGGACCGCATCATAATATAAATCCAGAGTGAGCTTTGAATCGAATAGCGCTTCAATGTCGTCGGCAGAGCAGATTTCCGGGTATTTTTGTTGCAGTTTTCGATAGATGGTGGGTTCATATTTGGAATAGAAGTAGATTGCACTGGACTGCGACTGCTGCAGGTAGCGCCATGCGGCCCTGAAGGCTTCTGCCTCGTCATCCGCCGTGGGATGTTCGGCCAGAAAATAAACGTAACGCTCGGTATTATTATCGCCCCCGGTTCGTTCGACGAAGCCGTGGAGATAGCAAATATCTCTCAGCGGATCGACTTCAATGTCGAAAAAGAGCTCGCACTCAGCTTCGGGAAATTCAAGGGGTGTAGTCGAGTACGGTTTAGGTTGACCGGCAGTTAATAATTGAGCCCGGGCCTGAAATTTACGTAATGTATCAGGGCCAACGCCTGCGAAGGCGGTTTTATTTTTTGGGCGCATAAATGCTTCGAGATTGGTGCCCGCCATCTTGCGTACCGTCGGGATGGCTTCGGCGATGGCATCACGCCTTGAACGGCCTAATTCCGGAATCAGCGAGAGGTCGTCCTCGGCTTCCAGTCGCGCCGTGCACACCGACCGCCAGACGCAGAGTTTGCAATCTGATACCAGGGCTGGTTGCGTTTGTACTTGTTGACCGCTGATAGCCCGAGCCTCAGTAAGGGCGTCCTGATAGACTTGCCACGGCGTACGGGGTGACCTTACTCCGTAGGGGGTGTCAAATTCGTAGGGGACTTCGGCGCCATGGATGTCCCAGATGTATGCGACGCGACCTGCTGCAACTCCCATCTGCTCCAAAATATCCTGATAGAGACCAAGCTGGACGCTGTAATGCTTCTTCGGTTTTCCGGTATTTTCATCTTCACCGCCGCCGGCCTCCCCACGGCCGGATTTGATGTCAATGGCGGCATAGCCGTTATTCTCACGACGGAGCAGGTCGGGTTCACCGACTAAGTCACCCGCCTCGATGCGGCCGCTATAGATGAGTGCATCGCCACGCTCAATAGCCTGTCGGGTTGCAGCAGTTTTGTCAGCTTCGGTTAAATCAGATAGGTCGGCGTAGTCCAACCCGAGTTCTGTCATTAGTTCCTGTTCGTATAAAGTGCCTCGCTCCCATAGGAGTTTAAGAAAAGGGCTGACACGATCTCGTTGGGCCGGGTCCTCAAATAAGTCCATGCTCACCCGATGCGGACAATGCACCAGGTTGTACAGCATTGATGCCGTAATGGGCATAGTTGGCACTCTGATTAACTGAATCGATTATCGGGCGAGTCTAGTATTAGAAATGACTAGGAACAGCTCATTACTAATACTTAAAATCAGGTGATTAGAGATTTGTTATATCTTCGGGCTTGCCGTTAAATGTAGCTGCTCGTCATCGTGCCGGCAAATGATGCACATTCAAGCACCATCAGTTGACGGCTAAGCTGCCAGAAATTTGGCATTGCCCTTGACCCAGACGGTGTAGAGCATGATGCCATCCGGTTTAGCCAGACAGACGGGTTGCCCCTCAACGGCCGTGAGGCCGTACAAATCCAGGAAACGGGCATAATCCTCGAACCATTCATTCGCCTGGCTGAAGGAATGCACGAGCATGACTGCACAAGTGGCATGAAAACGTTCAGCCTCGATGACTGCGGAGGCGGTACGGTGTAGCAACTGATAGCGGAGATCGCCCGGTGGCTGGGTCTTGAGCCCAAGGCACTCACATAGATAATCAAGACGGGTCTGTTTGCCGGAAGACGCCTCAACGAGCCACTCTTCGAGGGTCGGACCGAAAGCTTCTGAAACTTTACCCTCAACGGCGACTGAGACGAGGTCAGTGGCGGTTTTGCCATATACCCATAGGTCAGTCTGGGAGGGGCGGCGCCCACCGGGCAGCGGCACCTGATGCTCAGGAATGGCTATGAGCGTTTCCAGACCAGCGAGTCGCGGTTCCTGGGCGAAGGCTTGCTCAACTTCAGCAGGCAAGCCAGAGGGGCGTCCACGAGCTTCCTCCCAGGCATAGGCAAGGCTGCGCGCAGAGAAACCCTGACGCCAGTGTTTATCGGGTTCTGCCAGAAACTGCTTCCAATCTTCAGGCCCTTTTGTGGGTATCAGAATCTGCCCCATGTTCAAATCCCTACGGTGCTGTTACTGGATAGTGTCTGCCAAGATAAGGTGGAAAGGCGCTCGGTGTGAACGGGGCTTATTACTGCTTCCCTGATAAGAGCTACTAACTCCCTGTTTATAAAATTGATTTCCCTGTTAACGCAGTCAGGGAAATCCGCTGTAAGTCCCTGAAATATAGACTCAATAAAATAGGGAGTCGAGCCGGAAATGGCTGAAAAGCGAGAAATTCCCTGTATTTACCCTGCAGATCAGGGAAATCCGGCAAAGCGCGGATAGGTCTACACTTCACACACCGCCAAATAACAAAGGCTCCCCCGTGGGAGCTTTTTGTTTAATCCCTCCGCCTCCGCTGGTATATGGGCTATTAATTAGTATTGTCAGGTTTTTAACAGGGCCAAAAACTGGCCCACTACCTGTTGGCTGCCGAACTATTCATAGCGAACTCCCGAGGTGAGAGTCGTTACCGAGCAACATCGGGCTTGTTATATCGCCACTTTAATGGTTTTCTGATAGATGGAAATTTTCGGATATACACGGAATAAATACTTTTGCCATGCAGGAATCGGTCGACAAGAAGGACCCGCTATGATCATTCGATCATGAAAAGCGATGGATATGAGTGAAGCTCACGAGCCGAGTCTCAGAGAAGCAATCAGTGGCATCTCCGGGCGTCTGCCACAGTATGGCAAGCTTTCGGCGTCGCTGGTGCAAGAAGGCTGGATGCGCGCGCCGCAGCGCTCACCGCTGACGAGCCTGCTCGGCGCCAGTGGGTTCAGCAAGCTGACTAGGTGGGTGCCGCTGTTGCCCCAGATAAACAAAGTACTGGTGACCATCAGCGCCATCCGTTTTGCGTTGGATGAGATGCAGCCGGATAAGGCCGACCGGCACCTTGAAGCAGCCGGCCTGACCCGGGAGCAGGTTGAAAACGACTTCCAGACCATTAGCACCCTGAGCAGGCGTTACGCCAGCGATGGTGCGCGAATCGCCGGCGAGAAGGCACATGAGGGATTCCGCCAGGCTGGACGCGCGGCGGGCAAAGGGTTGCGTGCACTCGACCGCTGGCGCAAGAACCGATGAACGTCGATCCGCTGTGATGGACTGTAAGACGGATCACTAGCGGACACTTCAGTGAAGATCGTTATCGGTCTCTTCGTCCTCCCAGTCATAGCGCCGGCGCTCGGGCAGAGGATCACGATAGCGCAGAAGGAAAGCGCACAGGATGCCAGCGATTGCGCCGAATAAGTGATATTCGAATGAGATCCCGGCTGCCAGCGGGAACACACCCCAAATCATGCCGCCGTAGAGAAAGAACGTGAGAAGCGTCAGCGCGATCGATTGCCGGTCACGGCGGAGGACGCCGATAGTGAATAAGAAAAACATCAGCCCGTAGGTCAATCCGCTGGCTCCGATATGCACGGTCTCACGCGCGAATAACCAGACGCCAAGCCCTGACCCCAGCCAGATTACGGGTATCGCTATGCGAGCCGCCTGCGGCGTGCCGTAGATGAGTGCCGTCCCCAGGATAAGCAACGGCAGCGTGTTGCTGATGAGATGGCCCCACGAACCATGGACCAGTGGCGCCGTCAGGATGCCGGGCAGGCCAGCCGCGAGCCCGGGGCGTACGCCCAGTGGCGCGAGGTCCCAGTCGACCACGGTGGCCACGCCATGGACGAGCCAGATCATTGCCACAAAACCGGCTACGCCGGCGGCGACTTTTCGTGAGCGACGGATCTCATCATCGTACCTGGCGTTTGCCATGCCTTTTCCGTAGTACCGCTTCGTAGGCGTATATTGCTTCAATACATTCTTTCTCAGCCTGTGTTACGGCACCATGGCTTTGGACATGTAATTTAATCGCATGTTGTAGTGTCTGAGCGGCCGGATCATATTTCTTGAGTCGTATAGCGTTCCTGGCGAATGTTTCACAGGTTTCTGGCGTTTCTGCTCTCATGATTTCTTGATCCATGAATATTTCTACCTGGTAGATAAACTATCAGTAAAGCGGTTTGGCCGTGCTTCAATATTTCAAGACGTTTTTACCGGTACTTGTATCGAAGCATCTGAATATTGAAAATCTGCTGCCCCTCCGGCTTTGCCGTATCACGCTTATATAGATACTCACGGTCCAATGGTAACTGTCTGATTCAAAAAATCGATTCAATGCCTTTGTACTACAATCTTTATAGCCTGCGCGGCTCGCGGGGCACAGATGGATTTGATAGGGTGGACTGACCTGTTCAAAGCGGCGCAACAGAGCACCGGACCCGTGAATAAGCGAATGACAGCGTTTCCCGATTCGTCTGATCCCTTTTCAGCCAGCAAGCTGGAAACCGAACGGTATTTACGCAAAACCGCGCATTCCAGCTGCGGCGTGGGCGTGCTTGCGGATCTGGATGGCGGTAAAAGCCATAAACTGGTGATGGATGGTTTCGAGTTTCTGCGCAACCTCGACCATCGCGGTGCACGTGGTGCCGAGGACAACACCGGCGATGGTGCCGGTATGCTGCTGCAGAAACCGCATGAATTCTACCGGACCGAGGTCTCCAGACTCGGCGATTTCAACAGTTATGGTGTCGCACAGGTGTTCATGCCCCGGGACACGCATCACCAGGCTGCGATTCGACGTTTGATCGAGAGTTGTTGCGATAAGGAAGGCTTCGAAGTGATCGCCTGGCGTGATGTGCCCACAGATAATACCGGTCTGGGACAGACAGCGCTCGACAGCGAGCCGGCGACAATACAGTTCTTTGTCCAGCCGCAACAGGCGCTCGAACCCGCGGTGCTGGATGTCAGGCTCTATATCCTGCGGCGTATCATTGAAAACGCCGTGCTTTACAAGGGGCTGGCGGGTTCCGGCAATGAACTCTTTTATATCTGTTCGTTATCACGCAGTACCGTGGTGTACAAGGGACTGCTGACCTGCGGGCAGTTACAGTCATATTACCCGGAATTGTCTGACGACCGGGTGACTTCCGCCCTGGCCGTGATTCACGCGCGTTTTTCCACCAATACGCTGGGGGCCTGGGATCTCTCGCATCCGTACCGCTATATCGGCCACAACGGCGAGATCAACACGCTGCGCGGCAATCAGAACTGGATGCAGGCACGCGAGGCGACGCTTGAATCACCACACTTTGGCGACGGAATTGACAAGATCAAGCCGCTGACCGCCGAAGGCATCAGCGACAGCGCCCAGCTGGATAATGTGCTCGAACTGTTGGTGCTGTCAGGCCGTACTCTGCCGCACGCCCTGCGCATGCTTATCCCTGAGGCGTGGGAGCAGGATTGCCACATGGATCCGGATCGCCGCGCCTTCTATGAATATCACAGCGCGTTGATGGAACCCTGGGATGGACCGGCACTGGTCGTTGCCAGCGACGGCGAACGGGTGGCGGCGGCGCTGGATCGCAACGGCCTGCGGCCCTGCCGTTACAGTGTGACCCGTGATCGGCGGTTGATCATGGCGAGTGAGACCGGCGTTCTCGATGTGCCTTCATGCGAGGTATTGCATAAAGGGCGGCTCAAACCCGGCCAGCTCTTCGTCCTCGATCCGGCCCGCGGCGGTATTGTGCCCAGCGACCAGATTTTCGCCGAACTGGCAGATCGCCCGTATGAAACATGGCTCCGGGAACAGCGCGTGTCGCTGTCTGATGTGGTCGATTCATCCCGGCCCGTCGCACGCCGGAAGCCGCTCGAGCGTTCCATCAGCGATTATCAGCATGCCTTCGCCTATACTATCGAGGGCCTGCGCGTGCTGGTGCAGCCGATGGCGGAAGCCGGCAAGGATCCGGTCGGGGCGATGGGTAACGATGCCCCGCCGGCTGTCCTGTCCACGCAGTCGCGGCCGCTCAGCCACTACTTCCTGCAGCAGTTCGCCCAGGTTTCCAACCCGGCGCTGGACTACATCCGCGAAGCCTTGGTGACCTCGCTCGCCAGTCCCGTCGGCCGCCAGAATAATCTGCTGGCGGAAACCGCCGAACACTGCCGGCAGCTGTATATCGACTCGCCGATACTGAGCGAACCACAGGCGCATGCCATCGAACATATCGATCGCAACGGCCTGCACGGTTGCGGTATCGACATGACCTACCCGAAAGGCCGGTCCATGGAAACTGCTATCGAAGCCATGCGTAAAACGGCGGCGCAGGCAATCGAAGACGGCTATGAAGTACTCTATCTGCATGATCGGGCCGTTGGTCCCGAACGAATTGCGATACCGAGTCTGCTCGCGGCAGGCGCGCTGCATCATCACCTTATCCGCGAGGGGCTGAGAACCCGTGCCGCGATCATCATGGAGTCGGGTGAGCCCTATGCTGTGCATCATTTCTGTACGCTGGTCGGTTATGGAGTCGATGCCGTTTATCCCTGGCTGGCCTATCACAGCATCGCTGACATGGCCGAAGGCGGCTATCTCGATGGCACAACCGAACAGGCCCTGGCGCAGTATCGCAAGGCTGTGGAGGGGGGCATTCTCAAGGTCATGTCGAAGATGGGTATCTCGACCCTGCAGGCTTACAAG
>CAZFUS010000098.1:0-8229 GCA_964522485.1 uncultured Enterobacteriaceae bacterium
AACTGCCGACACAGGGATTTTCAGTCCCCTGCTCTACCAACTGAGCTACCCGGCCAGAGGGAAATTGATGGATTGTATAATGGCCCGAACCTTAGCGGCCCGTGGCAAATGGCGTATTAAAGCCATCGAGAGCCGCTACGTCAAGCCGGCTGAGTACGGTGACGATTTCAGCCTGGCGTAGGTGGCACATAACCTTCCGGCAATTCCGAGCCCTCGCCGAAAAAGAACTTCTCCATCTCCTTTTCCAGCAGGGCGCGCGCTTTGGGATCCGCAGGCGTCAGCCGGTTTTCATTGATCAACATGGTTTGATGATCCAGCCACATCTGCCAGGCTTCCTTGGAGACATTCTCGTAAATGCGTTTGCCAATCTCACCAGGATAGGGCTGGCGCTCCAGGCCCTCGGCTTCTCTACCCAGTTTTACGCAATGCACCATGCGCGTCATCTGTATGCTCCTGTTCCGTGATGAATATGCTTTCCAGCAACTCGCGGACCGGCGCCGGCAGGCCTAGCGACTGACACTCATCCAGTGGCCACCAGTGCTGATAACCTTCATCGGCAAGACTTGTTGCGATATCACCCACGCTCGCCTGCAGCGGTATCATTTCAAGCTGGAAATGAGTAAATGTGTGGTCGATAGAATCAAGACGCCGGATCGTGTTGTCTGATACAGCAAAACGCTGCTGTAGCCAGTGACGGCAGCCTGGCTCGTCCGGCCATTCCGGCAGACACCAGAGGCCGCCCCAGATGCCGCTGGGCCGACGCTGTTCCAGCAGAATCCTGCCGCGGGTATCAATGATAACCGCGAAAATACGCTGGCGCCGCCGCTTTTCACGGCGCGGCCGGGGCGCCGGAAGAGCCTGCACCTGATCGAGCGCGCGCCCCCGGCAGTCAGTTCGCAGGGGACAAGCCGGGCACCGCGGCTGTCCGCGCGTACAGATCAGCGCCCCCAGATCCATGATCGCCTGCGTGTAGGCAGCCACCGATCGCTTTGGTGTATGCTGTTCCGCCAGATCCCAGAGTCGTTTATTGACGGCCGACTCGCCGGGCCAGCCGGGCACGGCATGATAACGCGCCAGTACTCTTTTGACATTGCCGTCGAGTATGGCGTGGCGCTGGTCATGGGCCAGTGCCAGTATTGCGGCGGCAGTGGAACGGCCGATACCCGGCAGATCTTCGAGTACCGCACGTTCGGCAGGCAACCGGCAGCCGTGCCGATCGCGGACAATTCCGGCCGCCTTATGGAGATTGCGCGCCCGGGCGTAATAGCCGAGGCCGCTCCAGTGCGCCAGTACCGACTCCAGTGGAGCATCCGCCAGCCGGGCCACATCGGGGAACGATGCCATAAAGCGCTCGAAATATGGAATGACCGTGCTGACCTGGGTCTGCTGCAGCATGATTTCGGACACCCAGGTGCGATAGGCGTCACGTGGTCGCTGCCAGGGAAGCGCATGCCGGCCATGCCGCTTTGCCCAGCGCAGCAGCCGCGGTGCTATCGGACCCGGTTCAGTCATTAGCGCTCAGCTGTTCGATTGCAAGAATCATCTTTTCGGCCTCGTCACGCATTTTCTGCTCCATCAGCCACGGACCAATGATTGGCGGTATCCAGTAATCGGGAGCAAGCGTCGCGGTAAAACGGATCTGTGTACCTCCCGGCCGAGGCTGGATACGCCATTGCGACTGGCCGTAACGGTAGTCACTCTGGTCGGGAATGATGGTTGCCATAATCACGCCGGGGCTTGGTTCGGCAACATCTTCGACCATGGTGGCATCGACACAGAAAAACCACAGGCAGCTATGGGTGACGAGCTTACGTCGTTGACTGCCGTCAATCTGCTTTTCAAGCAGACGGCTTTCAACGATGACCGGACTGATCCGTTCGAGCCGGGCATAGTCGGTCACAATACTCCGGACTGCTTCCGGCTCACTGTCGATCAGCATGTGGACGTCAAAATTATAATAGCTGCCGCTCTTTTCAACGCGTACCGACTGGACTTCACCGGCCTGCAACGGCGCCAGCAAGGCAACCAACACGACACTGCTCAGCGACCTCAACAGCAGAACGGTCATCGGCAGATGCAATCAGACATAAATGTCTAGAATTGGAGCGCGTCCTTGAGCTTGTCACCGACACCCTCGCCGATTTCCTTCTGGATCTTCTCCTCGACCTTCTTTTTCACTTCATCGGTCTTTTCGTCGACAGCCTTGTCGATCTTGGCCTTGGCCAGACCTTCGAAGTCGGGCTTGCAGCCGGGTTCCGAGAATGTGCCCTTGCAACGCACCGGGACGGTATAACCGCCCACGGCGTCCAGCCCCTCACCACCCTGACCTTCGGCGGTCTTGGCAACACTGGCTTTGACGGTGTAATCAACCTGTTCATTGACCAGATTGGCCTGACCCTGACCGGCAACGCGAATCGCCGGCGACTTGGCCGCCAGATCATCATTTTTGATCACGCCGTCCTGGATGTTCAGTGTTCCGGTCAGCTCGGAAAAGTCGGTCTCCTGCTCATCCGGCACGCTTTTCAGACTCTGGCCATCCAGCACGGCCGATGCCTGGCGCAGGATATGGCCAAGATTCAGCCCGCGGTAGGCACCGTTCTTGAATAGCAGACTGGCGGTGCCGTTCAGCGTTTCCTTCATGCTGTCAGTATCCGCGCCCTGCGCCTTGAGCTTGGCGGTGATATTGCCGGTACCCGTCAGCCTAGCCTCCTCACCCGTCATGTCGCGCAACAGAGGTTCAACATTCACGTTGCTGAGATTGGTATCGAAGTTGAGCGCCGGCGTCTGGCCGCTGGCGTCGATATTGACCGCCCCCTGATACTGGCCTTCATACAGATTGGCACTGATCGGCGCCAGTACAATCTTGCCCTTGTCAGCGTTCAGGGCCAGACTGACATTGTTGAGTGTCGCCTTGTTAATCACCAGCCTGCCGACCTTCAGCTTACCCTGCATATTCAACCGGCGCAGGGTCTCAACCGGCAGTTCTGTCGCCGCACCGGTTGCCACCGTTTCCGGTGTCGCAGGTGCTGCCTCGCCTTCCGGTTTCGGTGGCAGATAACGATCCGCATTGATGTCATCAACATTCAGATCGAAGCGCAGCGCCTGCTTGGCGAAATCCGCAACGCCCAGCGTACCCGTCGCGGTACTGTCATCCAGCTTGAGTGACATCTTGCTGAGATTGAGACTGTTGGTTGTCCCTGTATACAGAGTGTCCACACCGACCTGGGTCAGGACATTCGGATCAGAGGTTTCCGGAACTTCCAGGGCAAGCTGCTGCATGAGCTGCCGCAGGTTGAACGGCGCCACCTTCAATGCGCCGTTATAGGCCGGGTCGCTGAGGATACCCTTGGCATTGACGCTGCCCTCGATATCGAGCCCCATGCCTTTCACGGTCAGGTTGGGAATATTGACGGTCTCCTGAGCCAGATCGGCCTGACCGTTTGCACTCAGCTCAACGTCCACCGGCCCCTGGGGCAGCGCGTCACCGGCGAATACCGCCTGCGCCGTCAAAGGTTCCAGTTTCAGGCTTTGGCGAGTACCGCTCAGCCTGGCCTCCGCGGTCAGCGACTTGAGATTTTCGGCCGCCTGTTCCTGACCGGCTACCGCCAGCAGATCCCTGAGGTTTTCACCAACCAGCTTAAGCTCACCCTCGATGGATGGGTCGTCGCTGTTGGTGCCGCTGGCGGACAGCCTGCCGTCGATCTGCACGCCCAGTATCGAGGCTTCCAGTTCATCGATGGCGGCTGTGCCGGCTTCGGCATCGGTATCGAATTCGGCGTTCAGCGCAAATTCGGACGCGGCATCGCTCTGGATCTTGTCCGCCATTTCGGTCTGACCGAGTGCTCGCAACAAAGCGGGCAGATCGTCGCCGTCGATTTCGACATATCCCTTCAAGCCCGGCACCTGGCGATCGATGTTCTGCGCCTCGATATCACCTTCTATGCTGGTATCCAGGGCGCTCAGGGATAACGCTTTGATACTGGCGGTCTGGGCCTGCAGATCGGCGGCAATGGTATCGGCACTCAGGTTGATGTCGGCAGCACCACCGGGTAACTGCGGTCCTTCCAGATCGGCCTCCAGTGTCAATGGTGTTATCCGGTACTGTTTCTGATCGAGGTCGTAATTCACGGTGCCGGCCAGCGCCAGCGTCCCTTTCAGTTGCGGATTACTGGCATCCACCGCCATACTCAGATCCAGATCGATGGGCTCACCCGGTTCCAGGGCGCCGGTTTCCAGGTTGAGCTGATCGATAACATAGCGCTGCCCGGCTTGCCGGTCGGTCCAGCTGACGCGACCGTTGTTGATATCCAGACCGCCAACCGCCAAACCCGCCAGGGCCATGGATTTCTTTTCCTCTTCAGCTGGCTGTTCCGGTGCCTGGATCAGGTCGTCCCAGTTGGTCCGCCCCTCTTCATTACGCGCCAGGTTGGCCTGCAAGTCATCAAGCACCACCGTACCCATCTCGATCTCTTTACGCAGCAGCGGCAGCAGTTTGACCCGCACTTCGACATGCTCGGCGGCCACCATGGGTTCGTCGCCGAAACCTTCGGCATTGCTCAGCACCAGCCGACCGGTTTCAACGCCGAGCCATGGAAAGACGGTGATCTCAAGGTCGCCCGGAATCTGCAGATCGCGGCCGGTCTGCTTTTTCACCAGCGCAGTAATCTCGTCCTTGTAGTCGTTCGGATCGACATACATCGGAATGATGATGGCCGCAGCAATGATCAGGATGATCAGGACGCCGATAATGCCCAGAATAACCTTGAGCAATCCTTTCATAACGAATCTCCTTGCGTAGGTTTCTGCAGAATGTCGAGGCGGCCGCGTGCCCGCTGGGCGGCTTCACGCACCCGCGCGGGCGCTGTACCGCCGACATGTTTGCGCGCGGCGACCGAAGCTTCCAGCGAAAGCTGATCGTAGATGTCCTCGTCAATGGCCTGGCTGTAGTCTCTGAGTTCTTCCAGTGACAGATCGACGAGGTCCTTGCCCGCCTTCAGGGCGTGACTGACAATCTGACCGACAACAGCGTGAGCATCGCGGAACGGTACACCCTTCTCCACCAGATAATCGGCCAGGTCAGTCGCCGTTGCCAGGCCGCGCCGCGCTGCTTCACGCATGGAGTCACGCTTGACACTGATAGCCGGTATCAATGCAGCGTAGATCTTCACGCTTGCCCGCACGGTATCGATGGCATCGAACAGCGGTTCCTTGTCTTCCTGGTTGTCGCGGTTGTAAGCCAGCGGCTGCGCCTTCATCAGGGTCAGCAGCGCCATCAGATCTCCATAGACCCGACCGGTCTTGCCGCGCACGAGTTCCGGGACGTCCGGGTTTTTCTTCTGCGGCATGATCGAGGAACCCGTGCAGAAAGCGTCATCGATATCAATGAACGTGAACTGCTGCGACATCCACAGGATCAATTCCTCCGACATGCGCGACAGATGCATCATGAGTATCGAGGCACAACCGGCGAATTCGATGGCGAAATCGCGATCGCTGACCGCGTCCAGAGAATTTTCGCAAATGCCGTCAAAACCCAGCTGTGCGGCTGTATCATCGCGATCGATGGGGAAGCGTGTGCCGGCCAGCGCCGCCGCGCCCAGCGGTGACACATTCAGTCTCCTGCGGCAGTCGGCCAGCCGGGTGCGGTCGCGGTAGAGCATCTCGAACCAGGCCAGCATGTGATGGCCGAAACTGACCGGCTGCGCAGTCTGCAGATGCGTGAAGCCGGGAATGATGGTATCGGCCTCGTGTTCGGCGAGTTCAATGAGGCGCTGCATGAGCACATCAAGGTCAGCAGCCAGTTCATCGATCTCACCGCGCAGATACAGGCGGATATCCGTAGCTATCTGGTCATTGCGCGAACGGCCGGTGTGCAGTTTCTTGCCGACATCACCAATATGCTCGACCAGCCGTGCCTCGATGTTCATGTGAACATCTTCCAGGCTCGGGCTCCAGGCAAACTCGCCGCGGGCGATATCGGTTTCGATCACCTGCAACCCTTTGAGGATCTGGTTGCTCTCGCTCTCGGTCAGGACACCGACTTTGGCCAGCATCCGCACGTGCGCCACCGAGCCCCGGATGTCGCAGGCGGACAGCCGCTTGTCGAAGTCGACCGAGGCCGTAAATTCTTCTACCAGGGCATCGGTCGTAGCGTTGAAGCGACCGCCCCATAACTTGCCGGATTCCGAGAAGGCGCTCATGCTGGCATTATTCAGACGTCAGGATTCAGAAGAAACCACAGTATAACCCAGACCCGGGACCGCCCGCTGCCCGCGCGATCCTGGCAAGTATGATCCGGGAGATCATCACATGACCGCCCTGACCCGGCGAACGGGTTTTTTACCGGAGTTCTGTGCAGTACGCATGGCCATTACGGTGATTCTCATCGCCGAACTGCTGGCTATCGTGCTGACGCTGACCAGCGCCGGGCTCGGGCGGGAAAGTTTTCAGACACTGGCGCTGCAGTCCCTGTTCATACAATGGGTGGCGCTCGGCTGTGTCGCCGTGTTGTGTCTGCTGCGGCGCACGCTGAACCGGCTGCCGGACGTCTGGAATGCTCTGCTGTCCTATGGCGTCATGCTGGCGGTAACCCTGACGGTCACGGAGATCGCCTGGTACCTGTTTTACGCATCACCGGACGGTGTTCTCGAGGCCCGGATGGGCCATGATCGCTTTCTATTGCGCAGCGTCGGCATCAGTAGCATCGTCAGTGCGCTGGTATTGCGCTATTTTTATGTACAGCATCAGTGGCTCCGGCATGTCCGTTCCGAAGCCGAGGCCCGGCTGCAGGCCCTGCAGGCACGTATCCGGCCGCATTTTCTGTTCAACTGCATGAATACCATTGCCAGTCTGACCCGACGCCAGCCCGCGCTGGCAGAACAGGCAATCGAGGACCTGGCCGATTTATTCCGGCTGACTCTGCATAACGGTCCAGCCTGGATTACACTGGCCGAGGAATGGGATTACTGCCAGCGCTATCTGAGTATCGAACAGTTGCGCCTGGGTGACCGGCTGAAGGTGGACTGGCAGGTCGAGACGCTGCCGGGCGACGCCTGTCTGCCGGCCCTGCTGCTGCAGCCGCTGGTTGAAAACGCGGTCTATCACGGCATCGAACCGCTCGCCGAGGGTGGTTGCATCAGCATCCGCGGCTATCGCGACGGTCGTCGCCTCACGGTAACAATCGACAATCCGCTGTCGGTTCACTCAGGCCCCCAGGAAGGTAACCGGCTGGCGCAGGACAACGTCCGCCAGCGCCTGGCCAGTGCTTTCGGTGAACAAGGTAGTCTGACCCTGGACACCGCCACCGGCCGTTACCAGGTCCAGGTATCCCTGCCCTACGAACGCGGACCATGCGCATCCTGATCGCCGACGACGAACCCCCCGCCCGCGAACGCCTGCAGTCCCTGCTGGCCGATATCGGCGGTCATGAAATCGTTGCCGAGGCCGGCAACGGCCTGGAGGTCATCGGGCAACTGGCCGAAGCCCGGCCCGATCTGGTTTTGCTGGATATCCGCATGCCAGATATGGATGGCATGGAAACAGCGCGGCATCTGGGCAAGCTGATGCCCGCGCCTGCCGTGATTTTCACCACCGCCTATGAGGAACATGCCCTGGCGGCGTTTGAATCCGACGCCGTTGATTACCTGCTCAAACCGATCCGGCGCGATCGCCTGGCCCAGGCCCTGGACCGGGCCCGGGTCGTTTCGCAGGGCCGGCTGGCGGAACTGATCCAGCACCCTCACGGCGAAACCGGCGCCAGACGTCATTATCTCAGTGCCATCGTACAGGGCCGTATCCAGCTTGCGTCGGTGGCCGAGATCCGCTTCTTCCGGGCCGACCAGAAGTATGTGACTGCCGCCTGGCCCGGCGGCGAGCTGTTGCTGGATGACTCCCTGAAGGATCTGGAAGCGGAATTCAGCGATCGCTTCCTGCGCATTCACCGTAATGCGCTGGTGGCGTTACCGCACGTGGAGCAACTCGATCGCGACAGAGAAGGAAACTATGAAATCCGGCTGCGCGGCCTGACTGAGACTCTCAAGGTCAGCCGCCGCCACCTGAGTCATGTGCGCAAGGCGCTGCGCGCACTCGGTTAGTCTATTCTCACCGGCTGGGGCCGCCTGCCACAACAGAATTGCACTTGTTGCTTTACCCGACTCCTGCAGGAGCGGCCTGTGGCCGCGATAATGTTTGAATTGCCGGCACCCCGCAAACCATCCGTCATGCCGGGCC
>CAZFUS010000099.1:0-8167 GCA_964522485.1 uncultured Enterobacteriaceae bacterium
ACTAGTATTTATGATTTCCAAACATTTACCAACATGTTCACTTTCTTGAACCAATACAGAAGTACAACCAACTAAAGAGACCACAGATAACAATAAGTTTATTTTAAAATTCATGATCAACTTTGTATATTATGGATAGTTTTTCCATTTGTGATTCTCATAGAGATTCCACCAACTTGGGCTCTTGTGGCTCTCAATGCCCGGTCTAAATAAACTAAGTATTTTGCCGCCGCATAAAAAATCCAGATCGTTGCAGTCACCTGTTATACCTGAGGTGGGATGCGCAAAAAGCGGCAATGACTTCAATGTGCTGTTATTAATCAATGACTGCCGGGATAAATTATTAGCTCGCCAAGCACCCAAGCTATGCCCTTCAATATCATCATCCCAACCAGAACGCACAATATCCAGTGACACTGCATCCAATAATCCTTGAGAATTCAATAGTGAATCATTGATATCCCATATGACTCCTAAATAACGCTGTTTGTCACGATTAAAGTATCCGCCTAAATAAGCTTCTTCATCTTCGATTCTAAATGTTCCTCCTGTTATGTGATAACCTAGTTGCGAATTCAACGCCAAGAACAAATTCAACTCACCCAGCGTTAACCCATTCTGCTCTGCAAATTCCTCAAGCTCATGGGAGACAACATATTGCATTCCATGCCCGATGGCGTTCTGCATCCAGTCACCTGCGGCATTCCCCCAGTTGCCGTATAGAAACATCAGTGCCTGGCCCAGTTCAGGATCCTGAGCAGCCAGTACATTCAGCCCAATCCTGACCGCATTATCAGTCACTTTCGAAGTATTGCCGGCGACTTCTGCAGCAAGGCCGCTGCCCTCCAGCAAACCGGCAGTCAGTGCATGTACTGCCATAGAACGTGCCGCCTCGGAAGAAGCCAGATCAGATAGAGCTGCACCCACGTCACCCTGGTTGTTAACAAGCGAGACCGAAGCCTGCGATACCAACGCCGAGAAACCGGCATTTGCCGCAGCGGCCGTGCCAGTACCGGCTGAAAGGCCTGCCAGGGAAGCCCCCATACCCTGAGTGGCAATGGCCACTGCGGTGGTAATCAGCGCCGCCGCAGGGCCGGACAAACCTTCGGCTTCGTGGTGCCATTGCTCGTGTACCGCCTGTACAGCCTGCCAGTCAATCCCGGGACGATCGCGCAGTTCGGCCATCCAGGCCAGCCCCGGTGCCATAGCCAACTGGTCGATGCTGTCGTCCAGATTGCCGGTATCTTCATACTCTACGACAACACCATTGCCGGTAGTTATGTTGAGTTCGCCTTTGTCCGTGAGCAGGGTGTGGCGGACGGTTTCGATATCATGGCCGCGATCGAGCGACTTCTGCCAGACGCCGTTGTCCTTCTGGAAGGTTTCACGCTCAAAATCCCGGTCTTTGGCGGAGAGCAATGCCACCTTGTCGCCCGCGGCGAGATTGATGTCATCGCCAGCCTCTATTTCTGCCGCTCGCAGTGACACATTACCCGTGCCTGAGCGAATGCTGATGTCGTTGCTGGCGTCCAGCTTTGCCGGGCGCTGCGTGACCTTATGGCGGATATGTTCACGTTTCGAGTCTGATTTATCCAGTACTACACGCGAGTAGCTGGAATCCGTCACGGTGTCGATATCAACATCGCCTAATAAGGACAGTAGATCCAAATCCCTGCCTGCCGACAGCCCGGCGCCCCGGATCTGCATATCGCCGGTCGAGGTCAGGGACAGGTTGCCACTGGCGGCCAGTGCGGAAGTTTCATGTATCGTACGCGCCACTGTGACTTCGCTTTCGATACCGGTGGTGTCCTCGAACCGGTTCAGTGCCCGGGCGTCAAGCAGCATACCGTTACCGGCAGTCAGTTCGGCGTCGCCACCGGCTTTCACATCGGCCGCACTGATAGCCAGATTGCGCCCGGCGCTCAGCATCAGATCGTTTTCCGCGGCAATGCCGGCTCGGCGGTCGAGAATGCTGCCTACCAGATTGTCGTTGTTACCGGTTTGCGTCACCCTGGTGGTGATGGCCAGATCGCGGCCGGCATCGAGCTCGACCGAACCCCCATCGAAGCGGCCGCCCTGCACAAGGATGTCTCCGGCCGAAGCCAGACGCAGCCCTTCATCGGCCTTGATGCGGCCATCAGCATTGAATACCGTTGCCGTTTCGATATCCACGTTTCTGCCGCTGATGGTGGCGGCACGGCTATCGACGTTCTCCTGCGTGGTTCTGGTGAGATAAAGCTGCGGTACCAGCACTGTTTCACCGTTGTATTCGCGCTCAACGTACCAGACGATGTTATCGGTCAAAGCTTCCTGCTGCTCGGGTGAAAGCGCCACGCCCAGACTCAGTTTCAGATCATCTGCCATGGCGATACCATTTTTCAGCAGACGTTTGATCTGATCGCTGTCGGCTGTCAGGCCAGCATCCAGGAACCGCTGGCCGGTAGCATCTATAATCTGCTGACTGATGGACCGGGTGTCGTAATAGGCGTCGCCCAGTCGGCGCGGCAAGGCATCCGGGTCATAGCTGTCACCCAGCAGACCATCAAGAAAATAGTCGGAACCGTAAAAAGTACCCAAGTCCGTGTAACGGAAGCGGGTTTCCAGAACAAAGTTGGATGTATCAGATGCCGGCTCGAACAAGGCGGAATTGTTAAAGAGAGGTTCAGGATCTGATTCACCGAGTTGCGTACGGATGATAGTGCTTGAGGTGCCGCCAAAAGACAGATCGTCCGTACTTGAAACCGGTGCCGAGAGATTGGTTACATTGCCTGCCAGAGAACCGGTTAGATCGCCACCCGCCGCTATTGTAGCTGGTATCGAGTCGAGTGACTTGTTGATAATAAGTTTTGGTCCTTTTGTATTGTTAAACCACTCACGGCTCCAGCCCAGTGCCCTGACCACCGTAGAGTTGGCATACGAAAGCCCCAGAGAATAGCGGTACCTCAGATTGATACCTCTATTCATTAATGAGTCACCATCTATGTGCAGATCGCCGGCTGAGCTGATCGTGGACGTATCGTTCAGGATATCCCCAGCCTCGATATAAAGATCGCCGCCGTTATTGGTGGCGATATGGCCGGCCACAGGCGTGTTGGTCAAGACATCCTTTTCTTCAATGGCCAGCATGGCGGATCCGGGCGGTGCATGCTGGGCTTCATCAGGCACATAGACAACCCATTCTTCCGGATCGAACTGAGAGCGGTTTTTCGGAGCGTAATTTTTCCAGTCGTTTTCCGACCACCGGTCCGGAGTTTTACCGGTCTCATCAAAAATTTGTTCAACAACATCCGGATGGGGGACAAATACATGAGTCTGTGTACGGCCTTCATCCCATAACTGAAAATAGCCATTCCATGAAATATAGTCTGTTAAAAAAGGCAGCCACGCAGGTGGAGGCGATTGTGCGAATTGATGCCTGGTGGTGCTTTTGCGTGTTTCGACATTGGCTGTGCCAAGATTTTCGAGGCGTTCGGTTCTGAGTATAAGATCGCCACCCAGCGTCTCAATGACGCCGGCATCGTTTTTAATAAGCGTTGCACGGGTTTCTGTGTCCTGACCTTCCAGGGTCATGGCGTCCCTGGAAAGAAACAGCCCCTGATCGTTGATAACCCGATCGGCACCGACAGTCATATCACCCTGTGAGACGACTGCACCGCCGATATTGCTGACAGTATCAATGGCATTCAGACTGATGTGCTCACCACCTGACTGAATCAAAGCCGAAGTATCAAACTCAATATTCTGTCCGGCGGTTATCGAAAGATTACCATCGTTATTGACGGCACCAGTCAGGCTGACGCTGTCAGATACTGAAGCTACCTGCAGATTATCAGCAGCAGTGGCATTCTTCATTTCGATCCGGCCATCCGCCGTCAGTCTCAGATCGGATGCAGAGGCGGCCATATTACCGTCGAGCCGGAAGCCGACACCTGCTTCCGTGCCAAGCAGGGTGATCCTGTCCGCATACATGCCACCGAGCGCAGTGGAGTCAATGGCAAAAGCCGGCCCAGCCAAACCGTTATCGACCTTGGCCGTTGCTGTGCCGGTACGGTAGTCATAGTCATTGCGCCCGGTTACCACCGATAAGTTGCGGGCATGAATATCGGCATTAATCTCTATCGCGCGGGCCAGTAGCTCTGCCTTATTGACACCTTCCGCATGCAGCCCGCCACCTTCTACTGTAATGCGGCCATCACCTATCGACAGATTGGCAAGTTCTCCATTAGTGAATTCCGGCACACCGGTCGTCAGAGTGATTCGCGGTGTGTTGATAAAACCGCAGCCGTCGCAGGTGATACCGTTCGGATTCGCCACAATCACCCCGGCCCGCTGACCGAAAACTTCCGTATAGCCTTCCAGGTGGGAGGCGCTGGTGCTGGTAATCTCGTTGAGAATCAGACTGGCGGCGGACCCACTCTGCAGATTTGGATTGCTGGAAATGATACCCGCCAGTTGCGAGCTGCCGACGGTCTTACTGTTGTTGAGTATCAGTCCCTGTTCAGAGACGTTGTAGTCCGTAAACTTGTTATGCGAAATACCCGCCTGATTAGGACGGACGATATTGATAACCGGAACGCCGTTGGGAGCGCGGGTGAGATCCGCGCGGTTCGATGGGGGTGCATTGTTATCAACCTGCACACCCTGAGCCAGCACTGGCTGCATGGCCAAGAGATAACTCAGGAAATAAACCGGAAATCGTTCTGCATACTGGGTCATGGCTCCTTCCTCCCTGGCTGCCGTGCCATGGCAATAATTGAATCCGTATAAAGCTCTTACAGGGTCACTGCTGCAGTCAGAAACACCTGATCGTCATCTGCGCTGACAAATGAGGGTGACGACACCGTCCGGCTGTAAACCAGCTCTACTGATGCCTTCCCGTATTCATTTTTAATACCGAGTGAAAAACTTTTCAGTGAGCCGCCTCCACGCGAATCCCCGTTATCGGATCGAATGGTGCCGACATCAAAGGCGATAAAGGGGCGTATCTGACCCACCACATTATCCAGTGACCCGAATCCGCTTGTCGGTAATCCGATGGATACGTCAGATCTCAGGAGAGCGCCAATGTCACCGCCGATAGAAACATCCTTGAAACCCCGGATACTGTACGGACCTCCCAGGCTGAGTTGCTCTGTGCTGAAAAGTGTTTCGTCGCTCCACTGGGCCCGGCCGTTCAGATTAAGCCGGGGATTAAAAGCGTGGAGTCCCAGGTCCATGCTGAAGACCAGCCCCGCATCGAGGGTCACCTTGTTGAACTGTGCATGCGGATCTTCCGGCTGCAGGTCTCGGTCTTTCCGGGCACCCAGCCAGTCCAGTCCACGCTCATACGCCAGAATGCCGTAAACAAAGTTTTGTCTCAGCCTGTGCACATGCCGCACTCCCAGGCGCAGCAGTGTCTGCTTCTGTGAAGACACATCCAGCGTGAAACCCTCCAGCTGATTGATATTTTCCTTGGCGATAAGATTAAGCAGTGCAGTGGTCTTGCTCTGTCTGTTTCTGTTAATTACCCGGCCGATGCCAACATCGTGTATCCGGCTTAGCCCCGTAGTCTGAAAATCCCTGAATATCGTATTCAGCCGGCTTTCATAATCGAAATAACTGAATGCATATGAGATAGTCCAGTAGCCGTAAGGCACTTCAGCGCGTGAATAAAAGCTACGGCTTCGCTGGTTGGCCTCATTTTCCAGGTCGTGCTTGATATGGACATAAAGAAGATCGTTGATGCCCAGCAGATTGTCGTAGGTGAGATCGAGAAAACCCTGAAGTTCTCCCGTGGATTCTGTTCCTGAGTTATCTATACCCAATCCGGCATGCCAGCGTCTGGACACCTGGTTGTTGACTTCAACGACGGAACCGCCGGCGGCCTCACCTGGCTGCAGCTGAAGCTTTGCCCGATTGGATTCCAATCGGTTAATCTGGTCGAGCCCCTGTTCCAGATCCCTGAGGTTTAATGCATTACCGGAAAGGCCAGGAAAAGCATGATGAATTTCGCCGCGCGGAGGACTTTCATCGGTATTGTTTAGCTTAATTTGCTCAATATGTCCTTCAACTACCTCCAGCTGTAATAGACGATCTGTCAGATCCTGAGCAGGCACATAGGCTCGTGAAGTGACATAACCACGATCGATATAACGGTTGGTAACAGCTTCAGTCAGATTATTGATGTCCGATAAATAGAGACACCGGTCCAGATAGGGTTCCTTGAGGCGGGCAATTTCTTCTGACGTCAGCAGTGATGCACCCCTGACATCTATCTGTTTGACATCGAAACAAGAACCTTGCTGTTCAAGCTGTCGTTCCTGTTTATCATCAGCTTTCAAATCCAGGGAGCGGCGTTCTCTTTCCAGTTCGCGCCTGAGTTCTTCGAACTCGCGCTCCTGTTCGTAGCTGCGCATAATCTGATCAGAGTCGGATTCCGCCTGATCAGCTGCTGACTGCGCAGATACATCAGAGACGACAATGAGGGCGGCGAATAGTATCGCCATGGCTTCCTTGCGCATACGATCATCCCTAATCGTGACAATCAAATCATCCAATTACACCTGTTACAGTCCGTTGTAACTGTCAGGCACCACGCCTGCAAACCTGACGTGCAAATAAAACCATAAGCGAACTATTGAATAAACAGTTTGACCCGGTAGACCTGTTAAAACGTGAAACCTGTCACATATAGTGTTTACATAAATGACTGCACTGAGAAAATACTGCAGACAGGTTACTGACTACCCGTTAAATTCCCGCCCTGCCTTGACTTCTGCAATATAGCCCACACGAATAACAAAATCGCCAAACGGTTCGCCTGGGTTTCGCTCACTCGCATAGTGCCGAATCATTGGCGCGAGGTGATCCAGAATGGTGAGCTCGTCAACGTTATCGAGATAAGGTCTATTGAGCCGCTGGCCGTGGAAACCGCCACCAAGGTAAACATTGTACTTGCCGGGGCCCCTGCCACTGAAACCGATCTCGGCGAGGTACGGTCGTACGCAGCCATTGGGACAGCCGGTCATGCGCACGATGATCGCCTCGTCACCGATGCCGGCCTCATCCATGATCTGCTCAAATTTTGTTATCAGATCCGGCAGATAGCGTTCACTCTCGGCCATTGCCAGGCCGCAGGTCGGAAACGCCACACACGCCATCGAGCTGCGTCGCAAGGCACTGTAATGGTCCGGGTCGTGCAGTTCGTATTGCTGCATTAATTTTTCGATGGCATCACGCTTGTCCGGCGTGATACGGGCAATGGTCAGGTTCTGGTTCGGCGTCAGCAGAAACAGGCCGTCATGGGCCTGTGCGATCGCGCGCAGCGCACTCATCAAGGGATACCCGTCGCTGTCCTTGACCCGGCCGTTTTCGATGAACAGCGTGTAGTGCCAGTGGCCATCTTCGCCCTGAACCCAGCCGTAGCGATCGCCGTTATGGTCAAATTGATAGTCGCATGCGCACTCCAGTGACCAGCCAAGGCGCTCTTCCAGCCTGGCTTTGAACCAGTCGATGCCACGATCATCGATCGTGTATTTCATGCGCGCGCGTTTGCGATCGACGCGGTCGCCGTAATCACGCTGAATGGTGACTATCTTTTCGGCAACTTCGACAACTTGATCCGGCCTGCAGAAACCGATGACATCGGCCAGGCGTGGATAGGTCGTCGGTTCATTATCGGTGCGTCCCATGCCGCCGCCGGCGCAGACATTAAAACCTTTCAGTTCGCCCTGCTCGGCAATGGCGATGAAGCCGATGTCCTGGCTGTAGACATCGATATCGTTGACTGGCGGCACGACGAAACCGATCTTGAACTTGCGTGGCAGATAGGTCGGTCCGTAGATCGGTTCAACCTCTTTATCGTGACTGTCGGCAACGCGTTCCTGGTCCAGCCAGATCTCATGATAGGCATGCGTTCGCGGCACCAGGTGGTCGCTGACGGCTTTGGCCAGCGACGATACCGCAGCATGAAGCGAAGACTCGTGCGGATTGACACTGCACATGACGCCGCGGTTATCGTCGCCGCAGGCCGCGATCGTGTCGAGCAGCGTGGCATTGATCCCCTGGATAGTCGCTTTGAGATTTCGCTTGAGAACGCCGTGGAACTGAAATGTCTGCCGCGTTGTCAGCCGGAGGGTACTGTTGCCGTACTCCTGTGCCAGTCTGTCCAGATCCAGCCACTGATCCG
>CAZFUS010000100.1:0-7565 GCA_964522485.1 uncultured Enterobacteriaceae bacterium
AATCGTGCGTCCCGGCGTGGTGCGACACGTGGAGGGGAATCGCTTTGCGCTGGGCGAGCTGAATGGCGAAATCACTTCCCGAGCAGAGCGCATTGCACGATTACTTGATAGCTGCGGCCTGCGTACGCACGTGCTGGGAGACATACGCTCGGAAATCTGGCTCAAAGCCTGGGGGACTATGAGCCTGAATCCGGTCAGTGCACTGACGGGCGAAACAATGGCGGCGATCTGTCGCGACCCGGAGATGCGTGAATTGTTGACCGGCATAATGCGCGAAGGGGAACAGGTGGCCAATGCGCTGGGCGTCAAGTTACGCGTCAGCCTTGAACAGCGCCTCGCCGGTGCCGAGCGGGTCGGTGAGCACAAAACCTCCATGTTGCAGGACCTGGAAGCCGGTCGGCCCATGGAGATCGAGGCGCTTATAGGCAGTATCCTGGAATTGGGCCGACGACAGCAGATACCCATGCCACTGACGCAAGCCGTGTATGCATTACTCAATGCGCGCAACCGGCTATTGATCACAAACGCAGCGGTGAGTTTAGACTCGGTAGCCTGCGGCCAGGGGTAAGAATCCGTTAGCGCGCTTGGGGGGTAGCCAGAATGGTGCGCAGATAGGCCAGATCGTAACTGCGTACGGCACCAAAACCCCATAATGCCGTCGCACCGCCGCTTGCCACTACGAGCAGGCGCAACCACAGCGCCAGATCAGACACCAGCAAGGCCAGGCCTGCGGCCAGCAGACAGGCCAGCGCCACGCGAAGGCCGCTGCTGAAAGCCATCACCGGAACACCTGCGCGTTGCAGCAGCCAGTAATTAAGCGTGGCGGCCGAGAGTTCACTGATCAACATCGCGGCGACCAGTCCCATAGCACCGTAGGGGGGTATCAACGCCAGGCTTGCCAGCGTCAGCATAACCAGTCCCAGTATTTTGCTCGTTACAAGCACCTGCTGGTGATCGGCTGCCATCGTGGTCGTGAACAGCAGCTGAGCAATACCCCGCACCACCAGCACCCAGGCTACGACTGTAAGCACGCCGGCAGCGTCGTTAAATGCGTCCCCGTACAGCAGGCGCACGATGTCCTCAGCAAACAGTGCCAGCAATGTGGCTAAAGGCAAGGTGAGGAACAGGATCAGGCGGGTCGCGCGCTGTACGAATTCGGCAAAGCGTTCGCGCTGGTGTTCCCACAGACGCGAGACTACGGGGAACAGTGCTGTAGAAAACATTATCTGCATCACCCCGGCAGCTACGACCACGCGTTCGGCAGAGGCAAACAGGCCCGCTTCCTCTTCACCGCCGAGCACAGTGAGGTAAATGATGCCCAGTCGCATATACAGGGTGGTCAGCACCACCACATAAAAAAACGGCAGCCCTTTGCGCAGATAATGACCGATTTCAGCGCGCTGCAGGCGCAGGTGCGGGCGCCCGAACCGGCGCGAGGAGAACAGAATTGTCGCGCCCAGTATCAACAACGCTGCCACCGGCATGGAAGCGAGGGTCAACACAGCGCTCGCACCCCATAACATCGCCAGTCCGCCCAGCAGCAGGATCACAATACGCGGTGCTGTCTGCACCATTGCTGCCGGACCCATTTCCTGCCTTGCATTGTAGCCAAGCACAAGCAAGTGTGTCAGACGCATGAATACATGGAAGCTCACTACCAGCGTGACGACCCATAGCATCAGGGGGGTTGCACCCAGCCAGCGCGCGGTCAGATGTACGGCCAGTACGAGCAACAGGCTCACGCCCGCTTGATAGCCCAGCAACGCACCGGTCGCTTCTGCGGTCCGATCCGGCTCGCGGCTCAGGGTACGCAGTACCAGTGCGTGTGTACCGAAACTCACCAGAACACTCAGCAGTGCGCCGATCGCCATGGCAAACGCATAGACGCCGAGCAATTCACGACCGAACACCCGCGCCAGACAGACGATGAAGGCAAAGTTCACGAGCTGCCCGATCACTTCCGCTGCCGACAGAAGGGCCGTGTTATTGAACAGGCGCTTTTGTGTTTCCAGTGGCCGGTCCGTCATGGCGGTTCCATCTGGCAGGAAAAGCTGAGCAGCTTGCCCGCCGCGGTGCGCGGAATGTGTTCGAGTATTTCGATATGAATTTTCGCGGAAGGGATGACGGCTTTTATCAACTTGTGTATTCGCGCTTCAATCACAGTCCGGGATAGTGATACCTCCGGGACCACATATACGGAGAATGTATTCACAGCCGTTTGGATGATCTTGAACTCCACAATCTCGTCCGCGGCGTCATCGAATTGTGCCACCAGAGCATGTGGCGATATCTCATGTCCACCGGCCAGCCGCAGCATGTCACAGCGACGTCCGCTCATGAGTTGCAGAAGCGGGAAAGTTCGTCCACATGGACAAGGATCCGGCAGCCACCGTGCGACATCACCCGTACGGTAACGGATGAACGGCATCAGATGGTTGTGCAATATAGTAATGATCAGTTCTCCAGATTCGCCCGGCGGCAGAATATGACCATCATCGTCACTGATCTCTGCGATCACACTATCGAGGGCAAGATGCATTCCGTGCTGATATTTGCATTCGTAGCCAATATTATCGGCCTCGAAACTGCCGTAGATATCAAGGACCGGCGCGCCCAACGCAGACTCCACTAAACGCCGCGTCTCGGGCGTGAGTACTTCCGAGTCAGAAAACACCTGTTGAACTGTGGGAACCATGGCACCTGTTCGCCTGATTTCAAGCGCCAAGACTTTAAGCGCAGAGGCGTAGCCCTGTACGATATGTGGTTGATAAGCCCGCAGCGCTTGCAGCAGGTCAGGCCCCTTCGCTGTACAATTCATCCGCCGCTCGGGCAGCAATCCAATGCGTGCTGGCCAGGTGTCACCGTGTTCCGGAAAGGCACTTAGGCGCAACACCCGCTGGCCCGGGCGGCGGCCGTTTGTCAGATAAGGCCGCAAGTACTGAGCCTTGCGCCAGCGGTTGTAACTCTGGTCGACTAGAAAACTGAACGGTTCACCATGGCTGCCGCTGGTATAAATGCGTGTCAGGTCGGCATTGTTGGCGATCGAACGCGAGAGGCGCTCCAGTTCCGGTACCGAGCGCATCATCGCCTTGTCTACCAGTGGCAGTCTTTGAATGTCCTCGAGAGTCGTGGTATCAGCGGGGTGTACGCCCGCACCATCCATCAGTGCACGATAGAACGGTACATCCCGGTAGCTACCGGCCAGCAGTCTCTGTAAACGGCGGAGCTGGTAAGCTCGCAGGCGTGGCAGCGGCCAGCGTTCGGCACGGAGTTGCTGCAGCAGATACCAGCCACGGCGCATTATTGCTGAATTTCTCTTTCGGACCCTGACCGCCGGCGCCGCAGTGCCTCCGTCACCTGCGACAGTACTTTGCCAATCAATGCCGCCGGATCACTCAATACATAGGGATTGCCGACCGGATGCCCGGTTAATGGCATGGTAAGACCGCGCAGACCCTGGCCGATCCGGCCCGGATGACACAGGTCGCTCAAGACACTTCGCGTATAGGGCCAGGGATTCCAGTAATGCAGACCGGCCGCGTAATAGGGCTGCAGTGGGCGGTGACTGGATTGACCGAGACTGGCTCTGAGCATGGCCCCCGGCAGGTCAACCCCGGCCGACAGGGGAAAAGCTACTGTCCCGGAGAAGCGCGGATTGATTTCGAGCACGCAGGCATTGCCGGTGCGCGGGTCGCGCTTGAGTTCAACTTCGACAGGGCCACACCAACGCAGTTTGCGGAACAATGGCAGCATTTGTGTAACCAGTGCCAGCTCATGCGTACTGGTCGCTGCAACGGTAATCCCCGATCGTGCCGGCCACTGCCGCAGTTTTCGGAGGACGAAAAACTCGATCAGCTCACTGTCGCGATCGAACAGTAACTGCACTGCATATTGGGCATCGACTGGTCCCGGTATGAATTCTGTGGCTATCAGCGGGCCATACTGCTCGACCAGTCCGTGCCAGAGGTCAGCCAGACTCTTGCGCTGATAGAGAAACACGAGTCCATTACCGGCGCCAAAATCCCGCCTGGGTTTAATTACAGCCAGCGGTATGTCAGCGTCTCGATCGCCGAGCTGTACGGCAACCGATTCCGGGTCAGTCCCCAGCACGCGCGGATGCGGTATACCCAATTGCCCGCACAGGTTGTAGACGTTAGCTTTGTCCGCCAGTGTTTGGTAGGCCTCGGCCTCGGGCGCGAGCACGGCGGTCTCGCATTCCAATTCATCGCGCCGCGCGCTGATCGCGGCCAGACCGACGATGGGTAGCAGCACGTCCGGACGTAACCGCCTGACCAGTGCGAGCAAACTATCCACATATGCCGGGTCATTTGGCTCCGGAAGCCATTCAAAAGCGCAGGCATAGCGGCTTTTAAAGCCGAAGGCCAGCGACCGATAATCGGCCACGAGCACCTGGTGGCCCGCGGCGCCGAGGTGTCGGGTAATCCAGAGTCCAGTGTTATGATGACCGTTGTTAAGCAGGATACGCATGAGCTGATAATATTTTTGCGACAGGCAACACCAGTAGAATTAACGCAGATTCGAGAACGCGGGGGCCTGCAGCATTGGCGCATACTTGTGCTGCAGCAGTCGTCGGTGCAGTGATACTGGTCCTCTGAGCGCGACCCGGATAAGGCTACGCCGTGGCCAGAAAAACATCCCCGTCTCTGCCACCGTGCAGCCCCGGCGTATCTTTGCTTGGAAAACTGCGTTGCCAAAAGCCAGGCTTTCCAGGCCATGTTCAATCGCCAGCTGGATGGGTTGATAGTACGCCAGATTGAAATAGACAAAACCGGTACGCTCAGCCTTAGCGATCATGCCGGGATATAGCGCATAACCTCGGGAGCCCGTCCAGGCGAGAACAACCACACCATGAACCCGACCCTCATGCATCGCCAGCAAAACCCGCACGTTATCGCCCAGCGCCCGAGTCAGGGTGGTGAGAAATCCCGGTTGATAGTCAAAACCGCAGTTATTCAGGCGGCGATGGTGCTCATCCAGCAACCGATATAACTCCGCTTCCGGGACACTCGCCGGGTCCCATTCCACAGTTACCAAGCCCTCGCGTCTGGCCCGGTTTATTTCCCTGCGGATTGTGGCCGCCGCGTTCTTGCTTCGGCTCGCTGCACATTTCAGGAATGCCTCCCACGAGTCATATTCAAGATGGAGCTCGGCAAACGGCCGTCCCACTGTCTGCAGATAGCCCTGCTGACTCAATGTGTCCGTCAATGCGGTATCATTAGTCGGGACGTTGATGACGGCAAGGGACCAACTCTGGCGGATCGCGTGCATCTCGAGCGCCACCAGCATCTCGCTTAATAGTGTTGTGCGTTCTAGGCCAGCTGAGGCAACCGCGAGGATAGGCGCATCGCTGGTGAGGTCAGCACGCAAGACCAGCATTGGCAGCAGCCAGTTGCGGGCCGCGGGTATGTGTTTGTTTAGTCGGCCAAGCAGAATGCTCATTATCGGATTGCGGGTGCTGGGCTGTTGCAAAAGTTCACCCACTGCGATGACCGCGGCCCCCGTCGGAGTCTGATAGACGAGGTAGCGCTTATTTCCACTCTCTACAGCACTTTGCTGTATGGCATGTAAAAAGCGCCGGTTCAGACTCAGGCCACCGGCCTGAGCCAGGCTATCCCAGATCGGCGGCAGATCCTCGGCTCGGGTGTAAACGGTCAGTCGGCCCGACGTTAACGCTGCTGCCATTTACCGGTTACCCCCGACAGTCGTATCGCGCACAAACACTTTGCGCTTACCACCGGGCGTACGCGGGATCGTGGCCACCGGCATCAGTTGCACCTGCATGTATTCCCCCAGCAGGGCCCGCAGACGCGCGTGCAGTAACGCAGGGTCCGGCGAATGTCCATTTAGCATGGAATATCGCAGTTCCAGACGATCGGCTGCCGTCTGCACGTACTGATACTGGCGCAGTCCGGGGATGTCTTCCACGGCTGTGGTCAGTAAGTAAGGTGACAGGCGCCGTCCGTCGGGCAGTTCCAGCAGTTCCACTTCACGGCCCGCTAGGGCGCTCAGGGCCGGTCCTTCCCGGCCGCAGGCGCATTGTGTCCATTCCAGTCGGCCCAGATCGCCCACTCGGTAACGAATCAAAGGGGCCGCGCGATTGATCAGTGTGGTTAACAGTAGCGTACCGGGCGCGCCGGCATCGGTGTCGTCTGGCAGAGTCTCAATCCAGACACTCTCATGATTGATGTGGTAGCAGCCGGCTTCACATTGCCAGGCAATCTCCTTGAATTCGGTACAGCCGTAAACATCACACACTCGCGCGCTCAAGTATTCACTCAGGCGGCGGCGCAGTGATGCCGGAATGATTTCGGAACTGGTGAAGACCACTTTGATCGGCGGCAGCGCGATACCGTCGCGCTCGCAATAATCGAGCAGATCGGAAAAATAGGAAGGGAAGGCGTAGATCGCATGTGGCTGCAGTGTTTGTATCTCGCGGACGTGTGTTTCCAGCGGTGTGTGCAGTGAGAGATAGGTTTGATGAAAAAACCTGCCCTGCCCGGTCATCACTGCCTCACGCTGTGACTGAAGTTTTTCCTCATCGGCTTCAGAAATAATCAGTACACGCGTGCCGGGGCCCAGGCCGCAGTTCAGCATGCGGCGCAGCTTGAGCGCGTATTTGGTCAACAGCCATGCCGGACGGTCAAAATAGGTCACCGTAGGCTCCCCGGTGCTGCCGGAGGTGCGCGAGCTGTGTAACCGGTCTTTGCTTGTATCGTCAGCCAACAATGCGTCGTCGGCGGTTTGGAGATCACGCTTGGTCAGGACGGGAAAGCGCGCCAGCCAATCGGCCGGGCTGCCGTGACGGATATCAATCCCGAGACACCGGTAATAGGGTACACGGCTGAGCGCGAACATCAGCATGCGTCCCAGACGTGAACGCTGATATTCGCGAATACGTTCAGCGGAGCGCCATTGACTGCGCTGCAGCCAGGCGGTACTCATACCGACCCGTAGTGCGTCGTTCAACCGCATTTGCGCGTCTCTGGACAGCGCTTAACGTTATCCGTTACTGCTCCGCCTGTCACTGCAGGTAGATAGCAGCGCTGTTCGTAGGTCCGTATGATATGCGGCCAAGCATAACGGGCACATATCTTCTTCCGGTTGGTGCGGCCGATCCGGCGTCTGCGTTGCTCTGAGCCAAGCATCCATGCCAATCCTTCGGCGAGGGCTGTGGCATCACCCGGTGCGACCAGACGGCCGTTGATGCCGTCCTCTACCAGCTCGGGAATGCCGCCGGTGCGGGTGGCCACCACTGGCAGGCCACTGGCCATGGCTTCCAGAAGTGACATGCTGAACGATTCCGCTAACGAAGGCAGCACGAAACAATCGGCGTTCTGATAACAATGCGAGAGGAATTCACCCTGCAATCGTCCAGCGAAAAATACCCGGTCAGCCACCCCCAGGTTCTGGGCCAGTGCCCCGAGTCGTGACTGCAGCCGGCCTTCGCCGACTATCTTGAGCTGACACGCCGGCAGATCCGGTTGTGCCATGGCTGTGATCAGATCCTCCAGACCCTTGCGGCTGACCAATCTGGCCACGCACAC
>CAZFUS010000101.1:0-7442 GCA_964522485.1 uncultured Enterobacteriaceae bacterium
GGGCTATCGGCGTTGAATTGTCACGTCTTCCCGAGTTGTTCAAACTGATCAGAAAATTTGACCGTGCAGCGGTTCTGGTTGATAAAGGATGGATTAAGAAAGCGAGTGAGATTGAGGGCGCGTTGTTTCCTGGCTTGAAAGTTAAGGCATTTGATCGAAATCAGGAGGCTGAAGCCGAGACTTGGCTGGCGAGTTAGGCGTTTCGGCGCTTGCGCTTTCTCACCAGATGCCAGCTAACAATTTCATGCAAGGGGCGTATTTTCCGCTACGTCTTCAGCTTCGCTCCAAATGCGTCCCTGGTACAGGGCTTTATGCAATTGGAAGAAGTCGCATGAAATGAAAATCTGGGTCGACGCTGATGCCTGTCCTGTGGTGATCAAACAAATATTGTTTAGAGCGGCCGAGCGCACGGGAGTTCTGCTGACTCTTGTTGCAAATCGACCTGTGCACGTACCTTCATCTCCTCTGATCAATATGCTTCAAGTAGCGGCAGGTTTCGACGTCGCGGATAACGAAATTATTAAAAGGCTTGACGCCGGTGATCTGGTAGTTACGAGCGACATTCCTTTGGCGGCGGAAGTGATAGAAAAGGGAGGTTGTGCACTAAATCCTCGTGGCGTGCTCTATACTAAGGATAATATTGGAGCCAGTCTGAATATGAGGGATTTCCTGGATACTATGCGGGCCAGTGGAATAGATACAGGCGGCCCGCCGGCTCTAAGCCTAAGTGATAGAAAAACTTTTGCTGATCATCTCGACAGGTTGCTAAGCAAGGGCGCGGGAAATGCATAACGGGGCGCCGGGAATCGAGACCAGTCAGGCTGACACGCCTCATCGCCAACGACAGCTGTCACGAGAATCGGTAGCCGGGCTATGAGAATGGTAGTGAACATCGATGTGCCGGAACTCGCTCCAGCGATAGCATTCTACAGCGCCGCTCTCGGGTTAAAGCTCAACCGCGTGCTTGATGAAGATGTGGCAGAATTGACTGGCGCGTCCTCTGTCATTTATCTTCTGATGAATGAAACCGGGTCAGTTGCGGCCAGTTCCGTCACGGAGGAGCGTCAATATTCCAGACATTGGACACCGGTGCATATCGATTTCGTCGTAGAGGATATTTCAGCGGCAGCGAATCGGGCTATAAACGCAGGCGCAAGCCGGGAAAGTGAGTGCATAGAATGGAAGGGTTCAAAATGTATCACCTTCTCGGATCCATTTGGTCATGGTTTTTGCCTTATCGAATTCGCGAAGCAAACGTACCGTGAAGCTGACGACTGACCAATCGTTCCATGCGGTCACGGGCGACGTCGTGCTCTTCGGCCAGTGCATCCACCACCGTCCACGAACCCGTGTGCATCCAGCCCGGTGCCCAGGGCGGCGGTATCCAGCGTCACCAGGCCTTGATCCAGGCCCTGCACCTCGAACATGGATGTCGGAGAACTGTTTCCTGGTTGATCCAGGGTTCAGATATCAGCACGGCAAAGAAAATGCCACGCCACGCAAGACACGGATGTATCTGCTCGAGACAGCGGTCTCCGAAAGTTCACGCACGTAGTGAATAAAAAAAGCCCGCTGCAAGAGCGGGCCTCAGTCTTATTGGTTATCGCCGGTTTTGTTGCCTTTGCCAGCTTGATTTGAAAGCCGTTATTGCGTGTTCGGATCGTTCCCCCGGGCCGTTTCCGGATTGGACTCGGTATCTGCATCGGGACCATCAATATCATATTCCGGCAACTTGCCTTCCTTGACCTCGACCTCGCCATTCTCCTTGACGTCGATTTCAGGCATCTCTCCCTCTTCGGTTTGTTCCACGTCGCAGCCCGCGAGTCCACCGACCAGCAGTACAGCTGCCGCCAGGAACAGACCCGGAAAAGTGATAGGCTTCAGCATGTTACCTCCTGATTTCAAAAGTGACTGATTTATAACTCATATGACATGTGTGTGCGGAATGGTTTGATCTGAAACGCCAAAAAAACGTCTGTGTGGACAGTTCGTGAGTGGCTTACTAAGAAAAATTCGAACTGTCGGGGCGAAACACCTTTCTGGCGGGGGTGGTTCTATCTCTGCGTGTGCGGGCCAGGGATAGTTTGTTGAAGATTTGGAAATAACTTCATAGGACTTTAATATCCAGCCGGTTATCAGAATTATTCGATGATTGAGCTGTCGTAAGAAGCGGAGAAATCCCGTTGTCAGTAACAAGGCCGAGGGCTAGCAGGATTTTGATGTATGAGATCCATGAGTCGCAGTAGTAGCAACGAGCTGCCCAACCATTGCTCCCAGTCGGTATCCTTGCCTTCACTGCGTTCGGGCAGGGTCGCGATTGAGCCTGGCAGCTGGCTGTCAGAATGATGATAGTCCCGTTGATCCGGCCCTGTCGATTTCGGCTTACCCCAGACGACTATAGGATAGTCATGGTTAGCCTTAGCCGTGATTAGGCTCAACCAGGAGGATTACCATGCAAAAAATTCACAAGATCACGCCATGTCTTTGGTTTGATGATCAAGCTGAAGAGGCGGCTAAGTTTTATACCACTGTTTTTGATAATTCCGGCATCGTCAATATTACCCGGTATGGAGAAGCGGGGCATGAGGTTCACGGAAAACCGGCGGGAACGGTGCTGACCGTGGCATTTGAACTTGATGGACAGCCGTTTACCGCCCTCAACGGCGGCCCGATGTTCAAGTTTAACGAAGCCATCTCGTTCCAGGTGAATTGCGAGACGCAGGAAGAGCTGGACTATTTTTGGGATAAACTTTCCAAAGGTGGTGAAAAAGGGCAGTGCGCCTGGCTGAAAGACAAATTCGGCGTGTCATGGCAAATCGTACCGACGATTTTGATCGAGATGCTGAATGATCCCCATCCCGAAAAGGCGGAACGGGTCATGGAAGCGATGCTGCAAATGAAGAAGATCGACATTGATGAACTTAAACGGGCCTGTGCTGAGTAGCCCATGCCGTGCCATGGGGTGGCGATGTTGACGCATAAGTCGCTGCAGCGACGCTCACCTCCGGCCCGGCCTCAGGCATACGCTCCACCGGCATCAAGGATATCTGGCAAGTGGATGAACTGCTCTTTACTCTAACCCTCGTCGCGGCTCTTGGCTGCGGACTGGTCGCCGGGATTTTCTTTGCCTTCTCGAACTTCGTGATGAAGGCCCTGGCACGGATTCATGCCGGGAGCGGCATTGCTGCCATGCAGTCCATCAATGTTGTCGTTCTCAATCCATTGTTCCTGGGCCTGTTTTTTGGCACGGCCGCCATCTGTCTGTTGCTGGCTATTTACTCGCTCTTGCGCTGGCAAAGCCCGGCCACAGTATGGCTCCTGGCCGGAAGCGCTCTTTATATTATTGGCACTTTCATCGTGACAATAACGTTCAACGTCCCCCGGAACGAGGCACTGGCACGCGTCGACGGGTCACACCCTGAAGCCACCCGGGTATGGCGCAACTACGTCGCTGTCTGGACCCGCTGGAACCACGTGCGAACAATCGCCGCTCTTGCAGCGGCTGCATTCTTCACCATCGCGCTTTAAAAGTTGCCGACAGCGGAGAGGCAGGCGAAGACGAATACCGGCATGCTACGGGATGTCCGGAGAATCATGCTTTTCAGTCATCTTTCATGTACAACGATAATCTCCTGCCCTTATTGACTCTGTTGTTCAATTGCCTCCCGATCCCGTTCTGCCTTGTCCATGATGACCTGATTGACCTCTTCGGCCTGCTTCAGAGCATCGGTCTGTTCCTGCCAGACCTGACCGGCGTCTTCCGCTTCTCCGGAACAGGCCGTCAGTCCTGTCATCATCAACAATACGGCTATCAGCCATCTCATGATTCTATTCTCCGCATGCAGGTCAATCCTGGTTTATGTAGTCCGGTTCCGGCAAATCACCCTGCCGTCTGTACCAGCAGTCCTTTCAGATTACTGTCTTCGGGAAAGCTCGGCCATAGCCGAGAGTAGGCGGCCTGGTGTGAATAGCCGGTGATGACACCAGTACGGCAGCATCGACAACGATCTTCTCATCTTTCATTGCCCCTCTTCTCTCTCTGAAAGGCTTTCGTTCAATGTTAGTTACCGGCCGCGGGATACATCCTTTATGATCTCCCACTCCGTTTTGATGCGGGCCATGATCTGTTCCCAACCTTTTTCTTCCGGCCATGAATGCTCCGGCGACGGTCCCGGCATGAGTGATTCATAACAGGCAAGTGCCTTTGCCGCCGATCTCGGCATGGAAAACGCCTCAGCCGTGTCGCGAGCCGACTGCACCAGATCCTGAATTTGCGCCTGCGGGCGCGACGCCATCCATTGTAGGGCACCGCTGAATGCCTTGATGGTTTCTTTTTTAAGCAGCCGTCCGTTTCGTTTGTCCTGCACTACCTCCCGTACGCCGGGTGCATCCAGGGCGACCACGGGCACTCCGGCAGCCATGGCTTCGGTTATTACCATGCCCTGCGTCTCGCTCTTGGAGGAGAAGGCGAACACATTCATCGCGTTGAGGGCATCGGCCAGTTGTTCATGTTCGAGAACGCCGCCAAGCACCAGCCGGTCGTCCAGGCCTGCCTGCGACAAAATGTCCTGAATGGATTGTTCGGACGGCCCGGCACCGATTACAAGGAAAAACGCCCGGTCGTGAGATTTCATGAATTCGGCAACTGACTTTGCCAGGAACTCGAGATTTTTCTCCGGCGCCAGCCGCCCCAGGTGACCTACAATGAACGCATCCCCGGGAATCTCGTACTTCGTCCGAAAATCGCGTCCATTGCCATGCGCGAAGTTTTTCACCTGTACGCCGGTGGGGACCACGAGTATGGGTGTTGTAACGCCGCGTTGAATCAACAGATCCCGGATACTGTCGCTGGGAGCGAAGACCTGGTCGGCAAGATTGGCATAACGCGTGGCGAGTTCGATGACGAATCGTTTCAGGATCGGTGAATCGGCCGGCACGTAATGGGTGTACTGTTCATATAAAGTATGATGGGTAAACACCAGAGGCAGCTTGCGGTAACGGGCCATGCGCACCGCCGTCATGCCCAGCAGGAACGGATGCTGGGAATGAATAATATCCGGCCGGAAGTCATCAAGCCTCTCGGTCAGGCCTTTGTAAAAAGGCAGTGCCACGGAAAAATCGCTGGCATTGAAATTCTGGATAGCAGGGATACGGACCACAACCACTTCGTGCTCGGGAGTGTTGGGGAATTCAGGCGCGACGACCAGCACACGGTGACCGCGCCTGAGGTATTCATCCCTGAACGCCTGCACCGAGCGCGCGACACCACCGACATGCGGGTAGAAGGTATTCGTCAGCAATACAATGTTCATGCAGGAATGCCCTGTTTCGAAAGGGTAACGGAAGATGTGCCGGGTTCAACACCGACGGGCCTGAATCCCGGCAACCGCACTTCAATGGGCGGGGCTTCATCATGCCATTCCGCCTGCCAGTCGATCTGCACCCCTTCGGACCGGGAAATGATCGTGATCGAGACAATGCCAAAGGCAGTCGGCGCCGGACCGAATGAAATCGGACTGTCCTGATCGAGCCAACGTGGAGGAATGCCGGCGCATACAATCAGACGATCAACCTCTTCGCGTACAAAACAGTTGCGGATCATCAGCACCCACTCGGCGGCGGCCCAGACATGATGGCCGTCACCCATGCACCCGCCGCCGGTACGCGGGTGGATGGCTTCCGGCCACTGGCCCGTGGTCGTGGCAAGGTCGGCGACCGTGTCCATCAATTCCAGATAACGGGCATCGCCGGCGCGGAGCAGTACCTGTGCAACATGCAGTGTGAGATAGGCGTTGATGCCCGAATGAATCATTTCCTGGAAAAAAGCGCCCTCGAAAAAACAGTTGTGGAGCAGAAACTCGACACAGTCCAGCAAACGCGGGTCGTCAGGCCTGCACATCTGCAGGGGATAGCCGGTTGCCAGAGATCCGATGGCTCCGGCATCCAGCCGCCGGTAGGGTGCAGCGGGCATCCCCGGACGACCAAGACGCCTGGCACAGGATGCCAGGCTGCGGTCCACGGCGGCGGCGAAATCTTCCGCGGCCCGGACAAAGGTTTCAGCGGTCCGGGAGTCGTGTTCCTTGAGCAGTTCATGGCCGGCGCGCAGACCGGCGATGCCCCAGAAGTCGTCCCAGTAGTAGTAATCGTTGGGGCCGAGGTGTTCGGCGCTGAATCCGGGCGGCAGCAAGCCGGCGTGCGGGGTGTCTGTGTCGTCCGCCAGCCGTTTACGCATGATCCAGCGAGCGCCGCGCTGAATGACGTGGTGCCAGTCGGCGGACAGTTTTTTACCGGTCAGGTGCTGAAAGCGTTTCAGAATCCACAACACTTCACCGTTGGCGTCCCATTCGCCTTCCTGGGAACGGAAGTAGCCGAATGACGTCTGACGATCCGGAAATTGTGCCAGTGCCCTTTCGGCGCGCTCGTTCAGACCCACACACAGCAGCGCGTGAATGATGAAGGCGGCATCGCGAAACCAGAAGCGCTTGTAAGTATAAGGACCAGGATATACATCATGCGGCGAATGGAGTATCAGCGAAGTTACTGCGGCATCGAAAAGAAATTGATAGCGTGAGTCGGGGCAGTTGAGCTTGCAGGCCTGGCTGCGTGCTGTCGTCCAGGCGTCGTCGCGCAACGCGTCAGTCCTGCTTCTGGTTAAAGGAATGCTTGCCGTGATGTGGGTATTGCCACCCGCTTCAATCGGAAACAGGGCAGCTGCGGTTACCAGGCCGACGTTGCAGTCTCTTCGGGTCCGGTCCTCATGTTCGTTGAGGTGAATAAGCACATCACCGTTGCTGTAGTCGGAAATATAGTGGCGTTCGACCGGCTCACTGAATGTAACGGTCTGGGTATCATCCACTTTCCAGCTCCTGCGGTCGTCTGACAGAGCGAGCTCGTTAATAAAGCTTATGCCTTCGGGATTATATGGCCGCAGCGCCAGTACCAGCCAGGCACGGGTATCGGCGCTGGCCGCGAGGTTCAGTCTGCATACCGGATTGCCTTCATCGAGCTCCACGCGGGCACTGCTGGTCAGCGCGAGTCCGTCGACACGGGTTTCAGTGAACACGCCCGGAACCGGATCAAGGTCTTGTTGCTGTTCGCTTGCCGCCGACGCTGACGGCAGCAACCGGCGTCCGTCGTCAGTGATCACCCAGCCGTCCAGTGACCAGCTATCGAACAAAGGCGTGAGCAGACCGCAGGGATCGACAATGGGCAGCTCATCGCAATCCGGATGACCTATGGCCGTCCAGTTGCGATGGGTTAGATTGATATGAGAGACGGAGAAGGCCCTTGGGATGAAGGCATCGTCGCGCGGATTGAATTGACGTTCAATCCAGTAGGGCCACACCCAGTCCATATTGTGCTGGATCACTTTGGTGTTGATCAGGCCCCGTGCATGAAACACGATGCCCGCACGCAGAAGCTCGATCGGTTCGCCCACCTCC
>CAZFUS010000102.1:0-7326 GCA_964522485.1 uncultured Enterobacteriaceae bacterium
ATCGCGCCGGACACGCCCTTGATGATCAAATCCGCCGCCTCGTTCCAGCCCAGGTAACGCAGCATCATTTCCGCTGACAGAATCATCGAACCCGGATTGACACGATTCTTGCCCGCATGTCGGGGCGCGGTACCGTGAGTCGCCTCGAACACGGCGATACCGTCACCTATGTTGCCGCCTGGCGCGATACCGAGACCACCAACCTGCGCGGCAAGGGCATCAGAGATGTAATCACCGTTCAGATTCAGGGTTGCAATCACATCGAACTCCTGCGGCTTGAGCAATATCTGCTGCAGGAAATTGTCGGCGATAACGTCCTTGATCAGGATATCGCCGCCTGTTCTCGGGTTGGGGAATTTGCACCATGGCCCCTCGCCAAGGATCTGGGCGCCGAATTCTTCCCGCGCGATCTCATAGCCCCAGTTGCGAAAGGCGCCCTCCGTGTATTTCATGATGTTGCCCTTGTGCACCAGCGTCACCGATTTGTGGTCGTTGTCGATGGCATACTTGATAGCCTTGCGTACCAGCCGCTTGCTACCCTCACTGGATACGGGCTTGATGCCGAGACCGGAACTGTCCGGAAAACGAATGCCGGTAACACCCATATCTTTCTGCAGGAAACTGATGAGCTTCCGTACCTCGGCACTGCCCGCCGGCCACTCGATACCGGCATAAATGTCTTCGGTATTCTCGCGGAACACGACCATATGGGTGTGGGCCGAATCCTTCATCGGCGTCGGTGTCCCGGAAAAATAGCGGATAGGACGCACGCAGGCATACAGATCGAGGTCCTGGCGGATGGCGACATTCAGAGAACGCATACCCTCGCCTACCGGGGTGGTCAGCGGTCCCTTGATCGAAACCAGATAACGCTGCATGGCATCAAGCGACTCATCCGGCAGCCACTGGTCATTGCCATACAGCTTGACCGCCAGCTCACCGGCATAGATTTCCATCCAGGCGATACTGCGCTGACGCTGGTAGGCCCTGGTCACTGCGGCATCGACAACCCGCCGCATCACGGGCGCGACATCGATGCCGATACCATCGCCCTGCACATAACCGACGATAGGACGTTCAGGTACATTCAGCGTACCGTCATTGTTGAGCTTGATGCGTTCTCCCGTGGCGGGAATCGATATCTTGTCGTAGGCCATGGCCATCACTCCCTTCAGAATCGGAAGCATATAGAAATGACACTCACACTGATGATTTTAGTGCTTCCCGGCGGGGCAGTCTGAGCCCGTCGATGAAATCTATTCATCGAGATGGTGAATGTTATTACTAAACTGTAATGATTCTTATTGTCAAGACAGATCCGCCCGAAAGAGTTAGTGACTACTTTTACTGAAATCCAGTCAGATTCTTTCAAAACGGCCTGATTCAGTTTGCTCGATCGGCCTTAAACGCAATAATGGCGCGCATTTCATGGATTTCGAAAAAATCAAGTATCCTGCCGTAAGTTGCGCCTTTTAAGCCCGGCTAGAGCTAAAAAACCAAGTCAAAACTTGATTATTCCCTCTCAAGCCCTTATTTTAGAAACAATCGATTTAATACTACCGACACCGCGGCACTATGACTGACGGTGGAGGTGTTATGTCCGAGTGATCGGACTATGCACTGTTGTGATCAACTGATGTTCACAACAGCTAGGTGGTCGCACCCGTGCGATGCCGATCCAATTGCGCAGATTTCCCCACGGGTCACCCCGCCAAGGCAGGGACTTTGACCTGCCCATATAAAATCAGAATAGCTATACCTTACCAGGAAGCGGTCAGGCGCGCGGACGTCGATCGCCACGACGTCTAAATGGAGATTGTATATATGAACGCAAAAGCCGAACAACTTTACGAAAATCCCGAAGAGGTGCGAAGTTCTGAATTCTACCAGGAGCAATACGAAAAGAGCTTTGCCGAAAAATGGGATGAACTCATCAACTGGGAAGCACGTGCCAAAAGCGAAGGCCGGTTCTTTATCGACCTCCTGAAGGAGCGGGGGAAGCACAAGATTCTCGACGTCGCTACCGGCACCGGCTTCCATTCCATCAGTCTGTTGGAAGAAGGTTTCAATGTCACCAGCGTCGACGGTAGTCCCGAAATGCTGGCGCAGGCATTCCGCAATGGTCGCAAACGCGGTCATATTCTCAGTACCGTACAGGCTGACTGGCGCTGGCTAAATAAGGATATCGACGGCAAATTCGATGCTGTGATCTGCCTCGGCAATTCATTTACACATTTATTCTCGGAGCGTGCCCGCCGTAAGGCACTCGCCGAATTTTACGCCGCACTGCGTCACGACGGTATTCTGATCCTGGACCAGCGCAATTACGATCGGATTCTGGATGAAGGCTTCACCACCAAGCACAAATATTATTATTGCGGCGAGGGTGTAACCGCCGAACCGGAGAGCATCAGCGAGGATCTGACCCGCTTCAAATATACCTTTCCGGATGGTTCCAAGCATTATCTGAACATGTTTCCGCTACGCAAGGATTATACCTGTCGCCTGATGACAGAAGTCGGCTTTCAGTACATCGAGACTTACGGCGATTTCAAGGATGAACACCCGAAAGGTGATGACCCCGATTTTTACATTCATGTGGCCGAGAAGTCTTACCACCCAGAAGATTAAGCAATAAGGATTCTGACCGAGATGACGCAATATAAAGACGAGGCAACCAATACTGCCCGCGACTATTACAACAGCGAGGATGCTGACAATTTCTATTTTCACGTCTGGGGCGGCGAGGATATTCATGTCGGACTGTATGATTCCGAGGACGAACCGATCCGGGATGCCAGCCGCCGCACTGTTGAGCGCATGGTCAGCAAGCTCGATAAAATCGACAAAGATAGCAAGATTCTCGACGTTGGGGCCGGCTATGGTGGTTCCATGCGTTACATCGCCAAGCGATTCGGTTGCCATTGCGTCGCGCTCAATCTCAGCGAAGTGGAAAATGCGCGTGATCGTGATATGAATCGGGAACAGGGGCTGGCCGATCTGATCGATGTTGTTGATGCCAGTTTCGAAAAAGTTGACTATCCCGACAGCACATTCGATGTGGTCTGGTCCCAGGATGCCATTCTGCACAGCGATCATCGTGACAGGGTGCTGGCGGAAGTCGTGCGGGTCCTGAAACCCGGTGGCGAATTCATCATGACCGATCCCATGCAGGCCGATGACTGTCCCGAAGGCGTGCTGGACCCGATTCTTAACCGGATACACCTCAACAGCCTGGGTTCACCCGGCTATTACATCAAAACCGCAAAGGATCTCGGCCTCCAGGATCTGGGTTTTGAGGACCATACTCATCAGCTGCCGCGTCATTACTCACGTGTCTATCAGACATTGTCTGAGCTTGAAGACGAGCTTGCCGACAGGGTCGTCAGCCGTGACTATATCGAGCGCATGAAGGAAGGGCTGCAGCACTGGATAAACGGTGGTAACAGTGGTTACCTCGCCTGGGGTATTTTCCACTTTCGTAAACCCTGATTGACGTCGTAGAATCAATCAATTGAGCCCGTTCATCATGAACGGGCTTTTTTATATCAGGTCTGCCGGTCTGGACAACACGGCTGTCAGACCTTATATACTGCGCCACTACTCCAGGCTGAAAAACCAGGGCAGTCATCATGGCAAAACCCCGACGCCGTAAGATTCGTAACAGACCGACACAGGGCAAACCGGCGGAACCCCGCCAGACTGGGCTTTCCCCGGACTGGTGGATCGTTGGTCCGGCTCTGGTCGGTATGTTGATCACCGGCTATCTCACCGGAGTATCCGGCTCGGGTGGCGATGTAATTTTCTGCGCTGCCGGATCCGGTTGTGACATCGTTCAGCAAAGCCGCTGGTCGACCGTACTCGGTCTGCCAGTGGCGCTCTGGGGGTTTGCGCTTTATACGCTGATCGCACTTGCTGCAGGTTTAATGAAACCGCAACTGCGACGCTGGAAACGTCTGTGGATGCTGACACTGATCAGTCTTGCCATCAGTCTTTATCTGACAATCGTCGGCATGGTGGTACTGGATGCCGTGTGTCTCTGGTGTCTCGCCTCGCTGGCTACCATAAGCACGATATTCGTCGTCATCGCTGTCAGGCGCCCGGAGTCGGCACCCGGGATGTCGTGGTCGAGATGGGGATTACACAGCGGCCTGCTGGCCCTGGCAGTAATCGCGGCTCTGCATATATATTACAGCGGCTTATTCCAACCGGCCGAAGATCCCAGACTCAGGGCGCTTGCCATTCATTTGCAGGAGACCGATGCGCGCTATTACGGAGCATTCTGGTGCCCGAACTGCCAGGCTCAGCATGAGTTATTTGGCGCCTCTTCAGAACGACTGCCCTATGTCGAATGCACACCTGCCGGTCGTAACGGCATGGTGTCATTCAGCTGTGTCAGCAAGGATATCAACGGCTATCCCACCTGGATCATTAATGGCAAGCGCTATCAGGGCCTGCTGCGGCCGGAGGAACTGGCACGTTATTCCGGCTTCGACTGGAATAAAGACTATTCTGACTAACAGCTTTTATGATCCGGACATACTCGTCGTTCGATCTGGATGGTGACATGATCGATTTCAAACATTGTCTGCACGTATGCCCTGGCATGACGAAGGACATTGTCTGCATCGGCTTCCTCCTTGATCGTCGCGTGCATGGTGAGGAAGAAAGGTTTATCCGGTGTCAGGGCCCACGCGTGAATATGGTGGACATCGACGATATCCGGCACCGCCCGCGGTAACTCCGATTCGAGCCTGGCCTGATCGAATCCCGGTGGAATCCCTTCCAGCAGCACGTGACCGGTTTCACGCACAAGCCTCAAGGCGGTTCGCAGTATCAGCAGGGCAATAAGAATCGACAACAACGGATCGGCAGCCAGCCAACCGCTGAAATAAATGATAATGGCCGCGACAACGGCCCCGATCGAACCCAGCAAATCACCCAGCACATGCGCAGCGGCCGCGCGTACGTTCACGTTGGCATCCTTTTGATGCAGTATCATGAACACCACAATATTGGCACCAAGACCCAGCAGCCCGATCAATAGCATAATACCGACCGCAATCGGTTGCGGGCTCAGCAGTCGCTGAATCGCCTCGATAATGATCCAGCCGACCAGCAATAATAACGTAAAACCATTGATGAACGCCGCCAGTGTCTGATGCCGGCGATAACCGTAACTGTGCACTTCATTGGCAGGCGTATGTGCACGCCAGGCTGCCCATAGCGCCAGACCCAGTGCCGCAGCATCGGTCGCCATGTGCGCAGCATCGGCTAGCAGTGCCAGCGAGCCCGACAACAGGCCGCCAACAACCTCGACAAACATAAATGTCAGTGTGACAAAGAATGCCGTGGTCAGCCGCCAGTTGTTATGCGTATGATTATGCGACACAGCGTTCCAGCATCCTAATCATCTCTTTCAAAGGACTGGTGAACCAGCCGGTAAAGTGCGGGAAGCACCAGCAGTGTCAGCAGAGTTGAAGAAATAATCCCGCCGATGACAACCGTCGCCAGCGGCCGTTGCACTTCAGCGCCGACGCCTGTGTTAAAGGCCATCGGCACGAAGCCGAGACTCGCCACCAGCGCCGTCATCAAAACCGGCCGCAGGCGTGTCAGCGCACCGTCAATGATGGCTTCCTCGAGCGGCAGTCCGCTCTGCCAGCGCTCACGGATAAAGGATAACATGACCAGCCCGTTCAACACCGCGATCCCCGATAGCGCGATAAAACCGACCCCGGCAGATATCGATAATGGAATATCGCGCAACCACAAAGCCAGTACACCCCCTGTCAGTGCCAGCGGCACACCAGTGAACACCAGCAGCGCATCGCGGAAACTGCCAAAAGCTGCCAGTAACAGTGCCATGATCATCAGCAATGCCATCGGCACAACCACCTGCAGTCGCTGTGCCGCCGAGATCAACTGTTCGAAGCTGCCACCGTAGTCTATCCAGTAACCGGCAGGTAAATCGATCTGATTTTGAATACGGTCCTGCAGACTTTCAACAAACGAACCCAGGTCGCGGCCACGCACATTGGCGGAAACGTAAACGCGGCGTTTGCCGTTTTCGCGGCTGATCTGGCTGGGACCTTCGACCTGATGTACATCGGCGACTTCGCCCAGCGGTATGTAATCAATCGGGCCATCCCGGTCTCTGTAATCCACATCCTGTAACGCATGAACGTGCCTGCCTGCGCGCACCGGCAGTGATACCGGCAACTTCCTGATCACATCGGGATCCGTTCGTAGCGTTTCCGGCAGCCTTACGACCAGTGGAAAACGGCGATCCCCTTCGAATACAAGGCCCGCCTTACGGCCACCGAAAGCGATCTGCAAGGTATCCTGTACATCGGCCACGTTCAGACCGTAACGCTGCATGACCTGTCGATTGGGTGTCACGCTCAGCATCTGGAGACCGGTAACCTGCTCCATACGCACATCCGCGGCACCGTCAGTCGTCCGGGCCACCTGCTCGATCTCACCAGCCAGTTCGACCAGCCGCTCGAAATCATCACCGTAAACTTCGATAGCAACATCAGCCCGCACACCGGAAATAAGTTCGTTAAAGCGCATTTCAATCGGCTGGGTAAACTCATATTTATTGCCGGGTATCTTTTCAATCTGCGCCTGGATTTCGGCAATCAGCCGGTCTTTGGGTTTATTCGAATTCGGCCACTGCGAACGCGGCTTGAGAATCACGAATGTATCGGCCACGTTCGGCGGCATCGGATCGGTGGCAACATCCGGGGTACCTATTTTACTGAATACACGCTCTACTTCAGGGAAAGCGCTGATTGTGTTTTCGAGTTCTTCCTGCATGGATACGGACTGTTGCAGACCTGTGCCGGTAACACGTAACGCATGCAGGGCGATGTCACCTTCATCCAGCTTGGGAATAAACTGCGCACCCATCTGCGTGGCCAGCAGACCACACAATACCACCAGCACCGCCGCGGTACTGATCACCGGCCAGCGCCAGGCAATGCTGATTCTCAGCAATGGCCGGTAGACCCCCTTTGCGGCACGCAGAATGATATTTTCCCTGTGTCTCACCCGGCCACCCAGCAGCAGCGCCACCGCTGCCGGCACAAAAGTAATCGCCAGAAGCAGCGCGCCACCCAGCGCCATCATCACCGTGAACGCCATGGGCTGAAACATCTTCGCCTCGACACCGCTCAATGCAAAAATGGGTAAATAAACCACCATGATGATGAAGACGCCGAATGTCGCCGGCCGGATAACTTCGCGACTGGCTTCGCTGACGATGGCCAGACGTTCGCTATGCGTCGGAATGCTGCCATGCTTCTGGGCTTCACCCAGACGGCG
>CAZFUS010000103.1:0-7277 GCA_964522485.1 uncultured Enterobacteriaceae bacterium
AGGCTCGACCGTGATCTCGGCCGGCTTGTAGTTGAACTGGCTTATGCTGACCTTTACGACATTTTCGGGAAGCACTTCCTTGTCGGACTCCACAAAAACCACTGCCTGTGACTGGCCTTCGGGTAAATCGGATGGCTCTCTGGCATCACCAGCAAAAGCCTGCGAGGCCATACCAGTCAGTATCCATAACCCAAGCAAAAACTGAACTGCCGATTTACTATGAATACTACTCACCCTGGAGTGCATGGCTTACTCCTTCCAATTTAATAGTCACAAGCATGGCCACCGTTGATTTCAGCCGCAGAATTTATAAAATGGCCTGAACAGAGCTTTATGTGCTATTTCGGTTCGACCTTTACAGTACCTTCCATGAACGGATGCAGGTGACAATAATACCGATACTCACCCGGCTCGTTGAATCGGGCCACGATCTTCTCGCCGTTGCCAATCTTGGGGCTTACAAGTTCTTCGGCGAGCAGATTCGATGATTTAAACGCCACGTCGTGATCGAAAGGTTCCCGATTGGCCCAGACCACCGTCGCATTCTCGGTTACGGTGATGCTGGCGGGGGAATAGACGAATTCTTTGATGTCTACGACGGTCGCATCCGCGGGGATATTCACATCCTGCCCTGACGAAATGATCTCAACTGCCTGACCTTCCGTGCCGGCATTCACTGCCGCCATGAACAGCACGGCGACTGCCAGCATGGTACATATCAGATACACTGCGGCCAGCCCGCCGGCTGGCCGCAGAGTTGCAGCTGCCTTGGTCATGACGTCAGCTCGACTTGCCAACAATCGGCATAAGGGTGCAATGGTAGCTGCTGCCCTCGGCACCGAAACACCAAATGATGTCGTTGCTGAACTCGGGCCGATACATCGGCCGCTTGCCGATTGTGTTGTAGCAGCCGCAGCGTGGGCAGATGCTCTTGCCGCAGCAGTCGCGATAGGCAATCAGATAGCTCTGACCGTCACTGGGATTGTAGCAACTCGCCACCCAGGAACTCGGCGCCAACGTCGTGCCGGGTGGGCAGTCGAGTATCGAACCGCCACAGCAGTCACAGATCTGGCCGTCCAGCGCGCAGTGGCGCCAGTAGTCGCAGCGGGTGGTGTCTATGGACTGTGGCGTCCAGCCGTGTCTCTCCACTACGGCATGGGCCTGACCGCTGCGCCGATCGACAGGCAGTAACGGCAGCAGCATCGCACCCGCGGTTACGGCACCTACACGGCCGAGAAATCCCCGGCGCGAGGTATGCTGCGCGACAGTCCGCGTCAGGCTTTCCATCACTTTATCGAATTGATTTCCACTCATGATTTCAATCCTCCTCGTCAACCCCAGAACTTTGATTGCGTGTCCTGATTCAGTGAACCTGCTTGGCCGCTTCTGATACCGCTGCCTGTTCTTCCGGTGGCGCGGCCTCAAGATAGTCCTGCAGCGAGGCATAGTTCATGTCCCGGGCCTCGATCAGGCTTTCCAGATGCTCACGCGTATTCACCAGTCCCTTGGCACGTATGATTCCCTTGTTGTCGATGAGCACCGCATAAGGTACGCGTCCTATCTTGAAATGCATGCCAATCTCGGCTGAGACTGCATAGGGCAGATCATCGTGGATGCGATGCTTTTCAAGAAAGCGGCGATGTTCCACTTCCTCACCGTCACTGATGATCACGATATCCAGTTTCTCCTTGCGGGCCAGGTCACGGCACGTGGGCAGCAACTTGTTGCACATCGGACAAGACGGCGACAGGAAGACCAGCAGGTTGTCCGCCATGCCTTTCCGCTCTCCGCCAATCTGGATCGAATGTCCGGAAAAATCCTCTACCTCGAACTCGGGTGCCTCGTCTCCGACTTCCGGACCGCGATCGGTGACCATGGCACCCAGAGGTGCCGAACGCTCGTGAAGAAGTCCGATCTGCCGGGCGAGCGCCAGTGTCATCACGCCCATGCCGATCAAGGCAATCCAGAGCACGACATTGGAGACCACAAGTATTTCCGTCATGGGTTATCCCTCTCCTGCTGTTTGACGACGACCGGTCACGCCCTGTAGCTGGTAGCGTTTCAGGTGCGTCGCGGATGTATAAATGAACACCGTCAGCAGCGCCGCCGCCGCACCAATAAGCCACAGCGCCGTCTGCACCTGACCCGCAGCGGGCTGCCAGACGAGCAGTCCGGCCAGGCCCATCAGCGCGACATTGCGGAGGATCAGGCCAATACTCAGATGCTGCTTGAGGGTCGAGCTGAAGCAGCCACAGTCGATCGCGCGGCGGCCCCGGGCCAGATTGACGGCGATGGCGATACAGAACACGGCGAGCAGTGCGACGGCTCCCGCCGCGGCGGACGCCCGCGTCGCCGGCAGCACAAGGCCCACGGCTACGGCGAGTTCAGCCACCGGCAACAGCCAGGCGGCCGGACGGGCGACGATCTCGGGCAGGATACGGAAGTTGTACACCACACCCTCGAACGTCTCCAGCGACCGCAGCTTCGACCAGCCTGCCGCGCCAAACACGATCAGCAGCAGGACCTGGGCGTACGCCGTTATGACGGGTTCGTAAGTCATCATGCCTTATCTGTCCGACAGTGCTATCAAATGCGGCGTCACAAGATCCCCGATCGAGGCATGCTTGGCACCGGTCTCCGGATCATAGATGTCGAGCTGACCGTGATGCTCGTTAACGGCGTACAGGTGAGGATCACCGGTCTGATCCACCTGGATCGATACGGCCTCGTGGGCAAGGTGGATCTTGCTCACCCGCTCGCCCGAGGTGGTGTCATAAACCCAGACCTCGTTGCTTGGGGTGTTGGGCCAGTGATCCTCCTTCCAGTCGGCACGCACATCCATCAGCACGAACAGGCGCTTGCTTTCGCGATGATAGGTTGCCACCTGCCAGCCACCGGGACCCCAGTTGTTATCACGCTCCTCTGCCGTGAGCAGATCGAAGGACTCGCCGGCCTTGGGCTCACTGCCGGAGATGTCTACCGGAAAAACCTTGCCGCTGGCGCTGACAAAGAAGATCTTGCCCGACTGGGCGTCGAACGCCGGGTTGTCGAAGGTCGCCTCTTCCATGGGCTCGTGGAACGGTTCGGTTTTGCTTTCCGAGACCTTCTTGCCCTGCTCGTCGAATGTAATCTGCAGCAATGAAGCATCGCGACAATGCATCACGACGCGCCGGTCCGAAGCCGGGAACGCATAAAAGCAGTTCGGCGTATCGATGGTGTTGAGATACTTCTGCTGCTCGAGATCGACGATACCGAGCGCATTGCTGGGCGCAAACTGATAATAGATCAGATACCGGCCGTCAGGGCTGACATCCGTCAACGGTTTCTTGGGGAAGACCAGCGTGCGCCCTTCCGGGATATCGATTTCACCGGATTGCTCCAGCGTCTCCGGATCGAATATACGAACGAAATCGTCGCGCTCACCGCTGCTGAAATGCGAGTACCGCGTATCGGCGAGATAGAATTCGCTACCGTCCGGTGCCACCGCCGGATTGGGCGTCAGGCCACTGTCGATGGTGCCGAGATATTCGCCGGTATTGCCGTCTATCACCATGTGCTGTGTAAACACCTCGAATGCACGCGAGTCGGTAAGATAAACGCGCCGGGCATCCGGCTTCGGCGCCTTGTTGATAACACCGGGCTCGTCAACTTCCAGCTTGGCCTCATCGGGCAGGAAGTCCTGATCGTCCTGTGCCATTGCCGTTATGCCGCTGACCGCAAAACCGCATGCGACAGAGAAAACCACAAGTCCTCTGCCCCAGCGACTGAAGTTTTGACCGTAATCTTTGACCGTATTCATGGTTACTTTACCTCCTCTTCGGATAGGTATTCCCGAGAACCCCTGTACAGAAATGACAGAGTAGTCACGCCAGACCGAGCACGACGAAGGCGGCGCCGGCGACAGTTAGAAGCGCGCCGTCAAACAGGACGGCCCGTTCTTCGTTGGCCGCCAGCCAGCGCTGTACGGTGGCATCCGGTACAGGTGCAGCATTGACGAGCAACGGCAGCCATCGACCCAGGTTGAGCGCGGCGATCAACAATGCGGCAGAAAGCCATGAACCACTGATGACTGCCAGACCGACAACTACATAAATGATGGGCGTGCGCACATATGTCATGAAGTTGCTGCCCAGGATCAGACCGTACAGCAGCCCTACTCGCCACATCGGCATGTCATTGCGCGCCTTGTGCGGTACCTGCGCCTTCCGCTGTGGATAGGGCATGGGAATGAAGCCGAGGCAGTGCAGCCCATAGCCGACTGCCAGCAGGCCAATCATCAGCAATGGCCAGCCGCTGAACCCTGCAGTAAACAGCATCGTGCCTGCCAGACCGAGCAGGCCGACAAGTACGGCGCCGCTGATGGCGTAGCCCAGACCGTGAGCAAAAAACGTCGGTAACCAGTTCACCACCTCTTTGTTGCCGTGCCCGCCCCAGGGACGCAGCAGGCTTAATGACGAATAACCGCAGGGTGACCAGGTAGAAAGCAGGCCGCCGGCAAACGCAAGAACCATCGCCAGTGGCATCAGCCAACTCTGGGGCCCCATGGCCATTATTAAAAATGCCCCATACGTACCACCGGCCAGTGCAAGAGCAGCGATCAGCCCTCTGATAATCCGCCCGGCAATGCCCGGAAACTGGCTTTGATCTGAAACGCCGATATCAGTTACACCGGGTCCGTATTCCGGATGAGAGACAGTAATTGTGTTCGGATCTGCATTTGTTGTCTGCACGGCACATCCTCCCTCTGTCCGACATTTGAATGACGCTGAATACAATAAAATAGTCAAGATTCGTGCCAGGCTATTCGCGGATGCGTAACTCACCAGAGTGCGGGAAATTGCGCATCTGTCCACTTCAAATCGATCTGCGATAACGGGAAACAAACGGATCAAATGGGCTGGAATGGGCGTTAAAGGGTTGCCAATTGATAATCATAAATTCAAGGAACGCGGATGCAGACGACAGCAACCAGGAAAGCGGCAAATACTGCACGCTCAATTTTGAGAGGCGCGCAATTCCCGTATCAGACGTCGTCCTTTGGACGTCAACCGCACACCTGAACGCCCGCGCCCCCACTGAACAAGGCCTTTCAGGCGAAGCGTCCATAGCCGAGTCCGGACGGCCCCCTCGTATAAGCGGTAACCCTGTTGGCGGGCCTGCCTGGCCAGGGCGCGTCGGCCAATCCCGGTACCGCTGCAATTGGCCCTGTCGATAGCGTTGAGGATAAACAAATGATCCTGCTGCAAGCCGTCTACGACAGGAAGCATTGAAGTCTTATCAGAAGGATCGCCTGTTGGGCTTGCGGGCTCGGCTCCTCCCCTCCTGCCGTAGTCAAGCTCCACGTGGGCCCGTATATGTGGCGGAAGGCTAGTCAGCGTAAAGGGGCCGTCTGTCACAGCCACCATGTAATCTATGCAATGTTCCAGCTCGCGAACATTTCCCGGCCAGTGATACGTGCCGAGATAATCCATCACCTCCGCTCCGGGGAAGCGTGAGTCATCAAGTTTCTCCAGGAATCGTCTGACAAGCAGCGGGACGTCTTGCAGGTGTTTGCGTAAAGGCGGGACGTTTACCGGTATGACACACAGGCGGTGATACAGGTCATGCCTGAACTCTCCCTCCTCGACAAGTTCCTCGAGCGGTCGATTACTGGCCGTAATAACGCGTACATCGATACATATGGGGTGACGGCCTCCGACCCGGACGATCTCGCTTTCTTCCAACACCCGCAGCAGGGCCGCCTGGGCATGGCTGGAAAGATCCGCAACTTCATCGAGAAACAGGCTGCCGCGGTTTGCTGTCTCGAACAGACTCGGCGAACCTTGCCTGCGCGCACCGGTGAACGCGCCGCCGACATAGCCGAAGAGTTCCGACTCGATCAGGGAATCCGTTAATGCGGCGCAATTGAGCGTCTGGAAGGGCATCTCTGCCCGTGAAGAGGATTGGTGGATGGCCCTGGCGACCAGTTCCTTGCCGGTACCCGACTCACCGTGAATCAGCACCGGAAAATCATACAGACTAATTTTCTCGATGATTTGTTTCAATTCGACGATTGGCGGGCTTTCGCCGACCATATTATCGAGTTCCGGTAACCGATCTTCCAGCTTCGCATGCATTATGATTAAAGCCTAGCCCAAACTTTGTTTTCTTTATCCAGACCCGACTGACTGGCGGATGGCTGCCGACGAGCAACGGGAGGACCGTTTTGGAAAATTTTTTTCCTGTGGTGAAAGTCTAATGCAATCTGATGTCAATTACCATGGGTAGACGCACCGGACAGGTGCAGACCCGCAGGATACTTAACTGAGCTTGAGCAGGCAGCGAATGATGCAGATAAATGATTAATAAAGGATTTTATATAACCAAAGAATATAGTTAATGCTCACTCACCTATCCAAGGCGGCGGGAAACCTGCAGGAGTCAACTAATAGGAGAAGATCGAGAACATGAATCAAACCTGCCATCTCCGCTGCCGGACTCATTGCCTTCCTAGTGTATCAATCCGTTTGCTCACTGGCAGCCGGAAACATACGAAACGAAGCGATGAATTTTTCAATTCTTTTTTCAGCATCACATACATATCCAACAAGCGACGAATCTGAATCATCAGTCACAACAGGTCGATTCACCCAAATCAACGCCACGTTATTACCATACTCAATAAAATAGGATGAGTGCTATGCGGTGAAGGCTCAAGCCTTCATGAATCTATTAAAAATCCCTCCTCGTTCAGGAATTTCCTGCAGAAATGAATGGCTGTCCGCTTTTAAGTTGCCAATAGATTTTGTTTCAGAATCCTGTTGTATAAGAGGTGTATCATAAGCACTCTCAAAGATATCTTTGGCCATTGACAGTAAATGTTCTTCCAGTTCTTCGGCAGAAGATATACCCAGTTTCTGATAATCAACATCCTTATAAATGTGCACCCGGTACACTTCTGTCGGCGCAGCCGACGAAGAGAACGTGATTTGATTCTCGAAGTCTGAATAACGCTCCATAATTTTCATATACGTATATTCATAACCTCCTTCAGGAAACGGGCTGTTAACTGAAAAACTCTCATCCATCGCAGTATATTTACCATCAACCAAGGTCCCTTTCGTAATCTTGGGTGCTGGAACCAATCCCAGTATTTCTCCTCCCGTCGAATAGCACCCGAATAAACCAAATGTAAAAAATATACAGACCATCCTTGTCGTTTGCACAGTATCTTCCTATATATTGCTTCTTACATACACAAATATGATTGTTTCATAAATCACACTCTCTAATAACCT
>CAZFUS010000104.1:0-7048 GCA_964522485.1 uncultured Enterobacteriaceae bacterium
TTCACGCTTCACGCTTCACGCTTCACGCTTCACGCTTCACGCTTCACGCTTCACGCTTCACGTTCATAAATGATAATGTTCCGCCAGTATTTGTCGCGTGAAGCGGCTGCGCAGATAAAACCCGCGCGGCAGCGTCCAGTCCGGATTGCCTTCGTCATTGGCCGAGCGGGTGAGCGCATCGGCATTCGCCGCCTTGGGTCGTATCTGCAGGTATTGTCCCTGCCGGGTCGAGACCTGTCCCAGTTCGCCTGCAGCGACATAGTCCATGAGTTCCTCCCAATCGCGCCGAAGAACAGCAGCTTGATCGGTAGTGGGCTGCCACAGCAGGGCGGTGCCAAGCCGTCGTTCTCCGGGTGGGGTGGCACGTATGCCGATCACGGGCAGCCACAGTACCCGTTGCAGCTTGCGCCATACAAGACTGGTTTGCCAGTCGCCGCTGTCCGGTCTCAGATCTACCGTACAGACATAGGTGGATTCGAGCGGCCTGCCGCCGGGTGTCACGGGCAGCGTTTTCAGCTCGATACCCAGTGCCGGAAAATCCGGCATCGGCAGCGATGCGGCACTGGCTCCCAGCCAGGCTTCCAGCAGTTGGCCCGCCCAGCCTTTGTCGCGTCGTAAATCAGCAGGAATCGTCGTACCTATCTGGCTGGCCAACCAGCCCAGGCTACGGCCGGCGACTGCATCCGCGCGTGCCAGCAACTCATTTGTATCGGCCGGTGGCGGCTGGCGCGGCAAGGTCAGGCGCTCTCCAGCGCCTCGCGTATGGAGTTGTGCAGGCATTCGAACTTGATTGTATCGCGGATGGGTCGATTATCCGGGTCGGTGATGAAAAAGATGTCTTCCGCCCGCTCGCCGTAGGTGGCGATCTTCGCACCCTGCAGGCGCGCCCCGCAGAAACGCAGCGCCAGCCCGACCCGCGACAGCAGACCCGGGCGATCGGCGGCACTGACCTGCAGGATGGTACGATTGTTGGGTTCGTCGCTGGTGAACTCGATGCGTGTTGGAATCTTGAAATGCCGTAGCTTGCGCTCGGCAATGCGGTTGCTTTTGATGATCGGCAGTTTGTCGATATTGAGCAGTGCCCGGTGCAGCGCCTGACTGATTTCCTCACCCCGTTTCCGACCGTCGATTACTTCGCCCGTTTCCTCAAGCACAATATAAGTATCCAGTACGTAACCGGTGTTGGTCGTGATGATGCGGGCGTCGTGGATATCCAGACCAAGCTGTTCCATGACCCGGGTCGTCGTGGCGAAGATGAGATCCCGATCACGCATGTAGATAAATATTTCGGTGCCGCCCCGCTGGGTCTGAGGTCGTACCAGCACCAGCGGCAAATCATCTTCTTCGCTGCCGGCAATGGCCTTGGTATGCCAGGCAATTTCGTCAGCCGAGTGGCGCAGGAAGTAATCGTCACCCAGCGAATCCCACAGCGCATCCAGGTCGACATGCTTCGCCAGCCGTTCGCCAATCAGTGCACGCGCCGTTGTGCGTGTTTCCTGAATCCGTTCGTATTTATCAAGCGGGTTCTCCAGACCGCGGCGCAGCGCCAGCAAAGTCTTGTGATAAAGGTCCGCCAGCAGCGCGTCTTTCCAGCTGTTCCACAAGGTCGGATTGGTGGCGCGGATGTCCGCCACGGTCAGCAGATAGAGATAATTCAGGTGATCGCGGTCGCCAACCACGGCGGCGAAACGGTTGATGACCTCGGGGTCAGCGATGTCCGCGCGCTGGGCAGTTTGTGACATCAAAAGGTGATTATCGACCAGCCAGGCAACCAGCCGCGAGTCGTATTCGCTGAGCTGATGATCGCGACAAAAGTTGTAGGCGTCGCTGGAGCCGAGTTTCGAGTGGTCGCCACCGCGGCCTTTGGCGATATCGTGAAACAGGCCCGCCAGGTACAGCAGTTCCTGTTTCGGAATGCGGCTCAAAATCTCGGAGCATAACGGAAATTCATGGGCCTTCTCCGGTACACCGAAGTTGCGCAGATTGCGCACCATCATCAGGATGTGTTCGTCCACGGTGTAAACATGGAACAGATCAAACTGCATCAATCCTTCGATTGCATGAAATTGCGGCATGTAAGCACCCAGTACACCGTAGCGATTCATGCGTCTGAGTTCGTGTCCGACCCAGCGCGGCTGGCGGATGATCTCAATGAACAGACTGCGGCAGCGGATATCACTTCTGAAATCGTCGTCGATCAGGTCCAGATTTTCACGGACCAGCCGGATCGTACTGGCACGTACGCCGACGATTTTCGGATTCTGCTGAATCAGCAGAAACAGCTCGAGCAGGGCGAACGGATAATGCCGGAAGGTTTTCTTGTGTTTGACTTCGATGTAGTCATTACGTACCTGGAAACGCTTGTTGAGTGATCGGATGCGTTCCCGGCGTTTGGTGTAGATGATGGCTTCCTGAAAATGCTGTAACAGCATTTCATTCAGCCGGCTCAACTCCTTGATCGTGCGGAAGTACATCTTCATGAACAGCTCGACGCCGCTGTTATCGTCGGACTGATAGCCGAACACCTGGGCGACATGCTTCTGATAGTCGAACAGCAGCCGGTCTTCGCGTCGACCGGTATGCATGTGCAGAATGAAGCGGACCCGCCAAAGGAAGGTAAGGCCGGTATTCAGTGTCTGGTATTCCTGCTTGGTCAGAAAGCCGAGACTGATCAGTTCGCGCAAATGTTCTGCATCATAATGGCGTTTGGCAACCCAGCCGATCATCTGGATATCGCGCAGGCCACCGGGCCCCTCTTTGATATTGGGTTCGAGGTTATGCGCGGTATTGCCGTACTTGCGGTAGCGGGCTGCCTGTTCCTCGCACTTGGCCTGAAAGAATTTGCGCGCCGGCCAGATTTTTTCCGGCCCCGTCGCTTTCCGCATCTGATCGTAAAGCTGCCGATTACCGACCAGCAGACGTGATTCCATCATGTTGGTCGTCACGGTGACATCGTTTTTGGATTCACGCACGCATTCCTTGACGGTACGAACGCTGTGGCCGACCTCCAGGCCGATATCCCAGAGAAACGTCAGGAACTGCTCGATGATCTCCTGCTGCGCGGCGGCGAGTCGCGGCTTTGTCAGCAGCATGATGTCGATGTCGGAGGCAGGATGCAGTTCGCCGCGCCCGTAGCCGCCGACGGCGACCAGTGCCAGGGAGTCGTGGTCCAGGCCGTGCAGCACCCAGGACTGTTGCAGGATCTGATCGATGAACCAGGCACGCCGGTAGATCAGCGATTTGATGGGCATGCCCATCTCGAACGCTTCAGTGAGATAGTCACGCCCCTCGGCCAGGGCCTGCTTGAAGCGTTTCAGATCCGGCGTGTCGGTGGCCCGGCGGGCGAATTCACCGGCATCGAACAGATTTTGATCCGCAACCTCCGCATCCCACATGGCTACCAGGTCTCTTCGGGACGGGCGGTCAGTACCTCATGGCCATCCCCGGTCACGAGGATGGTATGTTCCCACTGGGCCGACAGATGGCGATCCTTGGTGACCACCGTCCAGTTGTCCGGCAGCAGTTTCACATAACGCTTGCCGGCGTTGATCATGGGCTCAATGGTGAAAGTCATGCCGGCCTCAAGAGTGATGCCGGGATCGTGCGTGGCATAATGCAGTACCTGCGGGTCTTCATGGAAACCACGGCCGATGCCATGACCGCAGTATTCGCGCACAACCGAGAAATTCTGGGCCTCGGCGTGCTTCTGGATGGCGGCGCCGATGTCGCCCAGGTGGATCCCGGGTCGCACCATCTCGATGCCAAGACGCATGCATTCATAGGTGATATCCACCAGTTTGCGGGCCCGTACGGAGGGTTCACCGACGAAAAACATCTTGCTGGTGTCACCATGGTAGCCGTCCTTGATGACTGTAACGTCGATATTGATGATATCGCCGTGCTTGAGTTTCTTGTCGCCCGGGATGCCGTGGCAGACCACATGATTGACCGAGGTGCACACTGATTTCGGAAAGCCGCGGTAATTCAGTGGTGCCGGGATCGCCTGCTGCTCCTCGACAATGTAATCATGGCACAGGCGGTCGAGTTCGGCCGTGGTCACGCCGGCCTGCACGTGCTCGCCAATCATGGTCAGCACATCGGCGGCCAGATGGCCGGCTACGCGCATTTTCTCGATTTCTTCCGGTGTTTTGATACTTACGGGCATGCAGACTGGTGGATCCAGGTATATGTGGTTTATCGGGGCCGGCGTTCGCCGCTTAATCGGCACTCGGCATCGTTCAGCCTGGCGGCAGATTGCGCCGAATCCTCTGAAAACAGGGCGAGTGCAGGCTTGAAAAGCGATTTAGCGCTGTTTTTCAGCAGCTTGCTATGGTATAAAGCGCGCGCACGAAGCGCAACGTCAAACGTTTCGTGACTACACACGCGTAACATTGCCCCGCTGCCGGGGTGTCCCGTCAATAACTAAGTCGTTAGAGACGGGATCGGCAGTGGCGTTGCGCGGAGGCTCAACCCTAAGGAGATAAACACGATGTCTGATGTCACCATGCGCGAGATGCTGGAGGCCGGTGTTCATTTCGGCCACCAGACCCGTTACTGGAACCCCAAAATGGCCGCCTATCTGTTCGGCCAGCGCAACAAAATTCATATTATTAATCTGGAACAGACTCTGCCACTGTTCCGGGACGCCATGAATTTCGTCGGCCGGCTGGCGTCCCGCGGCGGCAAGGTTTTATTCGTCGGCACCAAGCGCGCCGCCCAGTCGATCGTCAAGGAAGAGGCGCAGCGCTGTGGCATGCCTTATATCGACCGGCGCTGGCTCGGCGGACTGCTGACCAACTTCAAAACGGTGCGCCAGTCGATCGCCCGCCTGAAGGAACTGGAAGCCATGCAGACCGACGGCAGTTTCGACCGGCTCGGCAAGAAGGAGATCCTGGAACTGAATCGTGAGCTGGACAAGCTCAACCGCAGCCTGGCTGGCATCAAGGACATGAACGGTCTGCCCGATGCCATGTTCGTCATTGATGTCGGTTATGAATACATTGCCATTAAAGAGGCACAGAAACTGAATATTCCGGTGGTCGGTGTAGTCGACAGCAACAACAGCCCCGACGGCGTGGACTATGTCATTCCCGGCAACGACGACGCCATTCGCTCGATCCGGCTGTATGCCAAGAGCGCGGCCGATGCTGTGCTGGAGGGGCGGCAGTCGGCTCTGCAGTACAGCGAGGGCGAAGCCGACGATTTTGTTGAACTGGACGAATCCGGTGCGCCGGTCGACGGTGAATCCAAATCCGGGACTGCTACCCGCAAAAAAACCGCCCAGAAGACGAAATCCGCCGAGACTAAAAAGCAGGCGGGCGACGACGCGGCGACCAAGAAGAAGGCGGCTGCCAAGAAAAAGACGACGGTGAAGAAGAAGACGACCAAGAAGAAGGCCGGCAGCGACCCGGTGGCCAGTGATGCCGAGCCGGCGGGAGAACCGGCCAGCAGCAAGGATTAGAATGAGTTATATACCGATTTTCAAGAGGAGTACCAGCAGATGACTATTTCTGCAGCACTGGTGAAGGAATTACGCGAGCGTACGGGCGCGGGCATGATGGACTGTAAAAAGGCGCTGGTGGAAGCCGGTGGCGATATCGAAGCCGCCATCGAGGCCATGCGCAAGGCCGGTACCGCCAAGGCCGCTAAAAAAGCCGGCCGGGTGGCAGCCGAGGGCGCGATTGTCATCCAGACCGATGCGAAGGTCAGCGAGGCCGTCATACTCGAAGTGAATTCCGAAACCGATTTCGTTGCCAAGGACCATAATTTCCAGTCGTTTGCCGATGCGGTCGCTGAAACTGTCCTGACAGCGCGGCCAGCGGATGTTGATGTGCTCAACCAGACCCGGTTGGCCGGTGGCAGTGAAACGGTCGAGGAAGCGCGCCAGCAGCTTATCCTGAAAATCGGTGAGAACATCTCGGTGCGGCGCTTTATTCTGCATTCGCGCCAGGGAGACAGACTGGCCAGCTATCTGCACGGTAATCGTATCGGTGTGCTGGTCGATCTGACGGGTGGCAGTGATGAACTGGCGCGTGACGTGGCCATGCATATAGCCGCCAGCCGGCCGGTTTGTGTCAGTGATGATCAGATACCGGCAAAACTGCTGGAACAGGAAAAGGAAATCTTCATATCCCAGGCGAAAGAAAGCGGGAAACCTGATAATATTGTTGAAAAAATGGTTTCCGGCCGTATGATGAAATATAAGCAGGAAATCACCCTGCTGGGCCAACCGTTCGTGAAAGACCCGGATCAAAGTGTCGGTCAGTTGCTGGAAGCGGCCGGTGCCAGTGTTCGCGCTTTCATCCGCTACGAAGTGGGTGAGGGCATCGAGAAAAAATCGGACGATTTCGCCAGTGAGGTTATGGCCCAGGCCCGCGGTTAAGAGGCGGCGGCCACCCATGCCCGACTCAGCCTGTCATCGTTGTCACCTGCCGTTGCCGGCCATACCAGCCGGACGCGACATCGCAACTGCTTCGGGCAATGCCGGCGGAATGCTGGCATGACGACTGAACTCAAGTATCGGCGTATCCTGCTCAAGCTGAGCGGCGAAGCCCTGATGGGCAATGCCAGCTACGGCATTGATCCGGAAGTCATCGGCCGTATTGCTGACGAGGTCTGCGACCTGATCAAGGCCGGCGCCGAGGTCGCCCTCGTGCTGGGGGGTGGTAACATCTTCCGCGGAGCGGGACTGGCGGCAGCCGGTATGGATCGCGTCACCGCCGATTACATGGGCATGATGGCGACCATCATGAATTCACTGGCCATGCAGGATGCCCTGGAGCGCCGCGGCCGGTTCGCACGCGTGATGTCCGCCATCCAGGTGCATGAAGTCTGTGAGGATTACATCCGTCGCCGCGCCATCCGGCATCTGGAGAAAGGGCGGGTGGTGATTTTCGCCGCCGGTACCGGCAACCCCTTTTTCACGACCGACAGCGCCGCGAGTCTGCGGGCGGTGGAAATCAACGCCGACCTGATGATCAAGGCCACCATGGTTGACGGTGTTTACAGCGCCGACCCGCGGCTGGACAGCAATGCCCGGCGTTATAGC
>CAZFUS010000105.1:0-6916 GCA_964522485.1 uncultured Enterobacteriaceae bacterium
CCCGAAGTACAGACCATTTGTGATCGCGTGTTGATCATCAGCAACGGCGAGCTGGTATTGGACCGCAACCTCGCCGACCTGTCGGCGGAAGGGCCTGGTTCGTCATTGCAGGTGGGACTGCGCTACCCGCCGGAAATCAGCGAACTCGAGAACCTCAATGGCGTGAACAGCGTGACCTCGCTAGGGGAGAACCGCTTCCGCATCGAATATGATCATGACTCCGGCCTGCCGGAGCACCTTGCCGTGTTCGCCGCCAGCCAGAACTGGGGGCTGTTCGAACTCATACCGGAGCGCGATTCACTGGAGAACATCTTCATCCGGCTCACCGGCGGTGACACGACCGTTCCTGCTCAGACGACACAGGCCGCATGAGCGTGATTTCCGCCATTGCCGGCAATGAACTGCGACGGCTGTTCGTATCGCCCCTCGCATGGGTCACGCTGGCCGTCGTGCAGTTACTGCTGGCGATCTTCTTCTTTCTGTTCCTGTATCAGTTCATGACCCTGCCCGGCATCTCCCAGCAGGGTGCCACCGCGTTTATTGGTGCAGGCGTTCTGCAGCTTGGCGGCGTCGTATTACTGCTGGTAACGCCTTTTCTGACTATGCGTCTGTTCAGCGAGGAATACCGTTCCGGCAGTCTGAACCTGTTGCTGTCATCGCCGGTGTCGCTCAGCGAGCTGGTGCTCGGCAAATATCTCGGCATCATCGCCTATCTGCTGATCATGCTGGCACTGATTGCCCTGATGCCGCTGTCACTGGCGCTTGGCACGACGCTGGATTACGGTCAGCTCGGCGCCGGACTGCTGGGACTGGCGTTACTCATGGGCGCATTCGCCGCCATCGGCATGTTCGTGTCCTCGCTGACAGCACAACCCGCTGCTGCCGCCATCGGCGCATTTGCGATCATCTTCATTCTCTGGGTTCTGAACCTCGCCGCCGGCAGTGCCTCCGAGCGCACCGCCGAAGTGCTGTCCTATCTGTCATTGCTGAAGCATTACGATCCACTGCTGAAAGGTGTCTTTAACAGTACGGATGTCGTTTATTACCTGCTGCTGATCATCACTTTCGTATTGCTCACTATCTGGCGCCTGGACGGCCAGCGACTGCACGGTTGATGCGTATGAAATCAGGTCAGCCCTCCCGCCTGCAGTCGCGCTTTCACAGCCTGGTGTCGCTTGTACTCTTGATCGCCGTGTTTGCGCTGGTGGCCTGGGCCAGTACGCAATACTCATTCGAGCAGGACTGGACACGCAGTGGCCGGCATACCCTTTCGGAGGCAAGCCGGCAGGTACTGAGCGAACTGGAAAAGCCGATCCGCATAACGGCCTATGCCCGTGATGACAAACCGCTGCGCGACGCCCTCCGCAGTTTCATCGAACGCTACCGCCGCGCCAAAGCAGACATCAGTCTGGAATTCGTTAACCCCGACGTGGTGCCGAACGAGATCCGGGAACTCGGCATCAGTGTCAATGGTGAACTCATCGTCCACTACGGTGAACGTAGCGAGCACGTCAAGCAAATCACCGAGGAATCGCTGACCAATGCCATGCGGCGGCTGGCGCGCAATGCCGAACGCTGGCTTGTGTTCATGGAAGGCCATGGTGAACGTAATCCTCTGGGTGACGGCAATCACGATCTCGGCGTATGGGCACAGCAACTCCGTAACAGTGGTTACCGGATTCAGCCGGTCAATCTGAATGAAGTGCAGGCACTGCCAGACAATACCAGTGTATTGGTACTGGCTGGAGCGCAGGTAGATCTGTTTCCCGGCGAGGTCCGGGAACTGCGCGAATACCTCGAAGCCGGCGGCAATCTGCTGTGGCTCGCCGATCAGGGTGCGTCACACGGGCTGGAAACGCTGACGGAATTATTGCCGGTAACGTTTCCTGAAGGCACCGTGGTCGACTTCGCCGGCCAGTTGCTCGGTATTGATGACCCGAGCATGGTGGTGGCCACGCCGAGTCTGTATGGCGACCACACCGTCGTTGATGAATTCGAATTCACGACTTTATATCCCACGGCCGGCGTTGTTGCTGCCGATTCCGATGAGGATGGCGACTGGACCGTCGAACCGCTGGTCAATAGCGGCGATCACACCTGGCTGGAAACCGGGCCACTGGAAGGTGAGGTCAGCTTCGATGAGGGCGTTGAACGCGAGGGGCCGTTGCCCCTGGGAGTCGCCCTGTCGCGGACATTCAATGACAGCAAGGAACAGCGCATCGTGGTCATGGGCGATGGTGATTTCCTGGCCAATACCTATGTCAGCAATGGCGGCAATCTGGAATTCGGCAATCGTATCGTCAACTGGCTGAGCGCTGATGACGATCTCATCACGATACCACCGAAGACGGCGCCGGATACGGTATTGGAGCTGCCGAATACTGCCAGCATCGTGATCGGTGTCGGCTTTCTGATCGTGCTGCCGTTCGGCCTGCTGGCGGCGGGCCTGATCATCTGGTGGCGCCGCCGGCAACGCTGACGGCCATGCGCACGCGTTGGCTTCTGAACCTGCTGTTACTGTTGATCGTGGTCGGCATCGCCGTACTGTATCTCAAGCAGGATGACGGCGAGAGCGAAGCACCGACGCTGTTAAGCGATATGAACAGCAAGGCGATCACCTACATTCGTGTCGAACGCCCCGGTGAGCCGGTGATTGAACTTGAGCGCAGCAGTCGTGACTGGCGCCTGACTGCACCCATCGAGACCGATGCCGACGATAACCGGGTCGAAAACATTCTGCAGTTACCCGAAAGCATCAGCCAGAGCCGTTTCAGCGCAGCCGATAAAAACCTCGAGCGTTACGGCCTGAATCCGCCACAGCTGACTGTTACGTTCGATGAACAGCGTTTCACCATCGGTGACGCGGGTGCACTTGATGATAAACAGCTCTACGTGCTGCATGACGATCAGGTACATCTGATCAGCGGCCGCCTTCATCGGCGTCTGACCGCACCACTGACTTATTATGTACCGGCAGAACTCATTCCGGCGGATCGGACTGTAACCCGGATCCGGCTGCCGGATGGGACATTGAACAGAGTCGATGAGAACTGGCAGGTGACTCCGGGCGCTCTAAGCGACTCAGCGGCGCAGGTAGCCGCTGCCTGGCAGATGGCACAGGCCGTCTACGTCAAACTGCATGACAGCGCAGCGGCCGAATATCAGGGCGAGGTCAAAATCGACTTTGCAGCCGGCGAACCGCTGCACTATTGCATCATGCGGCTCAAGTCGCAGCTCGTGCTCGCCAATCCGGCACTGGGTCTGCAGTATCATCTCGATCAGAATCTGGCACAACAGCTGCTGCTGGAACCGGCCGGCGAGGCTGACACAACCACGAACGAGTGACGGCCGGGCCGAGGTAGTCAATAATCGACCCATGCCCGAACTTCCCGAAGTCGAGACGACACGTACCGGTATCGCGCCACATGTTGAAGGCCGCACCATCAACCGTGTCGTGATCCGCAATCCAGCCCTGCGCTGGCCGATTCCGAACGGCCTGGCGCAACAGATCTGTGGCTGCACCGTTCAGTCTTTGCAGCGGCGTGCCAAATATTTATTGTTGCAGCTGGATCGCGGCTACCTGATCCTGCATCTCGGCATGTCCGGCAGCCTGCGCATCAACCCGATCGACACCGACATCGGCCCGTACGACCACTTTGAACTGCAGTTCAGTGATGGCCGCTGCCTGCGTTTGCGCGATCCGCGCCGCTTCGGTTCCGTGCACTACCTTACCGGCGACGTTCAGGGTCACCCGCTGCTGGCCGGACTGGGGATAGAACCACTGGGCACTGCATTGACCGGCAGCTACCTGTACACAAAGTCGCGCGGCCGCAGGCAGTCGGTCAAGACCTACATCATGGACAGCCGTATCGTGGTTGGCGTCGGCAATATTTACGCAAATGAGTCGCTGTTTGAAGCCGGGATCCTGCCGGGCCGGGCGGCCGGGCGCATATCCCTGCAGCGCTATGACCGGCTTGCGGCCGCGATCAAAACCGTATTACGAAAGGCGATCAGAAAAGGCGGCACTACTCTGCGCGACTTCACCAGCAGCGATGGCCAGCCCGGCTATTTTCGTCACGAACTCAAAGTCTACGATCGTGACGACCAGCCCTGTAAACAGTGCCGGCAGCCAATCCGGCTCAAACGCATCGGTCAGCGTTCGACTTACTATTGCACAACCTGCCAGCACTGACCACGGGGCCACGGTGCTGATTCCGGTACAACCGGAACTAGCCAAGACACCTCGATTCTATTTATTATTGCCGTCTGACTACTGTGAACAAACAGCCACCCCCGATCACCGACTTTCCATAATTCATTCAGTACAGCAAATTGCTTCCCGGTTTATGCAACCAAACGAGATAAAAGTCCTTACTTATAATATCCATAAGGGCTTTAACATCAACAACCGGCAGTTCATCCTGCATAATATCCGTGATGAATTGCACGCCTCCGACGTCGATATCGTTTTCCTGCAGGAAATCCACGGTCAGCACCTGCATCATGAAGCCAGTGTCGAGAACTGGCCGACCATGTCGCAGTTTGAATTCCTCGCTGACCGCTTGTGGCCGCATTACGCGTATGGCAAGAATGCCATCTACACGGCCGGGCATCATGGCAACGCCATCCTGAGCAAGTATCCAATCGAAGAGTGGCAGAACATCAATCTGTCATCTTTCCGTCAGGCCAGTCGCAGCCTCTTGCATGGTATCGTGCAGCGTCCTGACAGCGACACCCGAATACATGTGCTGTGCGTGCATCTGGATCTCATAGGCTTTGAACGCCGGCGCCAGCTCCGCGTGATCTGTGATCACATCCATCGCACCATCCCGATAGATGAGCCGCTGATCATGGCCGGTGATTTCAACGACTGGAGCGGCCGCATGCGCCGCCACCTGGAAATCAGGCTGAAACTGACGGAAGTGTTCCGTTCGCGGCATGGCCGCTACGCCCGTACGTTCCCGGCGGCCTGGCCGATGCTGTCCATGGATCGGATTTACTATCGCGGCATGAGTCTGGTGGACTGTGAATCCTATCGCGGCCAGCCGTGGAAGCGATTGTCCGATCATTCGCCGCTGTACGCCGAGTTTGCGATCTGAACTCATATGGCCATTGTGAAAGGAGACGGTGGAGTCATGACGGTACCGAATGCACTCAGTAGTTTCCGTCTGGGACTGGTGCCTGTACTGCTGCCACTTGCCTGGCTGCAATATGAACTGACGTTTGTCAGTCTCATAGTGCTGGCACTGTTTCTGGATTTAATCGACGGACCGATCGCGCGCTGGCTGGATCAGGTGACCGAACTCGGACCAATTCTCGACAGCTGGGCGGATTTCGCGATCTACATCACTTTCCTGATCGGCGCCTGCTGGCTGTGGCCGGAGACCGTCTGGCGCGAGCGTGCATATCTGATTGTGGGCGCGGCCTGCATCATACTTCCGGCCCTGATTGGTTTCATCAAGTTCCGGCAGGGGACCAGCTACCATACCTGGCTGGTCAAATTTGCCGTCGTCTGCATTTCACCCAGCATACTGCTGCTGTTTCTTGGCGGACCCGCCTGGCCGTTTCACATTGCGATTGTCATATGCGCACTGGCAGCTATTGAAGAAATCGCCATTACTTTAATTATGGACAAGCCACGATCCGATGTCCGCAGCCTCTGGCATATATTGAAACAACGCGACAGCGATTCGCCGTCATGAGCCCTGATATGATCTGCTGAATGACAAACACGCCCGGTGCTCAGGATACTACTAGCCCAGAAAAGCCACTTTACTTTCCTTTCTGGCGTTTTTGACCTTGTACATATTCTTATCTGCAAACTTCAACAACTCATCAATGTCGGTTCCATCCCTTGGGTAGATCGCGACACCGATACTGCCTTTCAGTTCCAGCTCAATACCATCAATCACCAGAGTGGTATTCACCAAATGGTAAATCTGACCGGATTTACGCCCGGCTTCGTCCTCGTCAACAATCTCCGGCGTCACAATAAGAAATTCATCGCCGCCGATGCGGGCGATTGTGTCCGTTGATCGGGTTTTGTCATCAAGCTGCTGCGCTATATAAATCAGAACCTCATCGCCCACGTGATGACCATGCTGATCATTAATCAGCTTGAAGCCGTCCATATCCACCAGAAACACGGAAAACTGCGTGTTATTTCGATCCGCCTTGATCTGGGCCTGGCTCAAGCGATCCTCCAGCAACCGCCGATTGGGCAGGCCGGTCAGCTGATCGTGCAATGCCAGGCGCAGATTCTTTTTACGCTCGTTTAACAGCAATCCGACCAGTACGCCGAACATCACGGCGAACATCCAGCCTAGCCCGCGCACGACCAGGCTTTCCACCGAGCGTCCGTTCCAGCCACTGACCGGTATGGCGGACAACTCCCAGCCGCCGTTTGGCAGATAAACATTCTGCTGCACCGGATCAGCGGTATAAATATCAGGATCGCCCAGAATGATATCGCCGTCTTCGCCCAGGCTATCCTTGCCACGAATAACCAGCCTGAGTTCATCTCCGGTCTCACTGACGCCTGCGTTTTTAAAAAGGCTCTCTGCATCGATCACGATGGAAGCGAGGCCCCAGTACTTCGCTGCTGCCGGTTTCCCGGCTTGTTCCACTCCATCGGCATAAACATAGATCGGCGTGCGCGCGACGAAACCGGTACCGCCCTGCACCAGATCGACAGGACCGGCCACCACTGTGGAACCCGTCTCGACAGCCCGTTTAACAGCGGTCCATTGCGCCGAATCGTCCTCGTAACTGAGTCCGAGTGCTTTTTCATTACCGGATAGCGGATAGATATGTGAAATCGTGTTGTCCTTTGCCAGCCCTATATTACGGATGTTTTTTCCGAATATGATCGCGTCAGCGGCAAGCATCGAGAACTCCTCATTGCCAATATTCGGAT
>CAZFUS010000106.1:0-6882 GCA_964522485.1 uncultured Enterobacteriaceae bacterium
CCCGGCTCAGCCAGCTTTCGAGTCGGGTGCTGTCGGCCGGCGCCTCTAGCAGTTCCCCTGCCGTTTCCAGCAGACTCGAAACCGCCAGCGACAACTCCGTGGTGCGTGCCGGTGCCTCGCCGAACCAGAAGGGAATGTTCGGCGGCTGGCCTTTTGCATCCTCGACATACACCTTGCCGGTTTCGATCTTGCGGATCCGGTAGGAAGCGTTGCCAAGCTGAAAAATGTCACCCGCCATGCTTTCGAATGCGAAGTCTTCATTGAGCGTGCCGATGCGATGCTCTTCCGGTACCAGCACAACGTCATAGTCGAACTGGTCCGGAATGACGCCGGCATTGGTCACCGCCGTCAGCTTCGCGCCGCGCCGTGCGCGCAGCTTGCCGTTCACGGCGTCATGATGCAGGTATGCACCGCGCCGGCCACGGCGGGTGGCGTAACCCTGCGCGAGCATGGTAACGATATTATCGAAGTCCGTGCGTACGAGGCCGCGGTAAGGATGGGCGCGGCGGAAAGTTGCGTACAGATCGTCCACTGACCATTCCCGGCAGGCAACCTCGGCGATGATCTGCTGCGCGAGTACGTCAAGCGGCGCTGCCGGCATGTGGATACGATCCAGTTCGCCACGTCTTGCCGCATCCAGCAAGACCGAACACTCGAGCAGATCGTCAAGGGTCAGCGGGAACAGGCGCCCTTTCGGTATCGCGCCGATGGCATGGCCGGCGCGGCCGACACGCTGCAGAAAAGCGGCGATGGAGCGCGGTGAACCGAGCTGGCAGACCAGATCCATGCTGCCGATGTCGATACCGAGTTCGAGCGAGGCCGTCGCGACCAGTGCTTTCAATTCGCCCGCCTTCAGCCGCTGCTCGGCCTGCATGCGGTGTTCTTTTGCCAGGCTGCCGTGGTGTGAGGTGACGTGCTCGGCACCAAGACGCTCGGCGAGATGCCGTGCCGCGCGTTCGGCAAGCCGGCGCGTATTGACGAATATCAACGTGGTGCGGTGGGCGCGAATCAGTTCCGCGAGCCGATCGTAGACCTCTTCCCACACCTCATTCGCCATGACTGCGGACAACGGTGCGCGCGGTACCTCGAGCGCGAGATCGCGATCACGTACATGCCCGCTGTCGATGGTCGTGATCGGCTCCTGCCGCTCACCCAGAAGAAAAGCCGCCATCTCTGCGACCGGCTTCACCGTCGCTGACAGGCCGATCCGTACCGGCTCGGTCGCGCTGAGCGCACTCAATCGTTCGATCGACAACGCGAGATGCGCGCCGCGCTTGCTGCCCGCCACCGCATGCAGTTCATCGACAATAACGGAACGCACAGTCTGCAACATGCTCCGGCCTGATTCCGAGGTGAGCAGAATATGCAACGACTCCGGCGTAGTGACCAGAATATGGGGCGGCTGGCGCCGCATGCGCTCGCGCTCGTAATTGCTGGTATCACCGCTGCGCACCGCGGTTTGGATCGGCACATCCGGCAGGCCGGAGACCAACAGCCGGTCGCGGATGCCGGCGAGCGGTTCCTGGAGATTTTTTTCGATATCGTTGGAGAGTGCCTTGAGCGGCGAGACATACAGCACGTACACGCTGTTTCCGAGTCCGCGATCGAGCCCTTCCACCACCAGGCTATTGATGGCCGAGAGAAACGCCGCCAGCGTTTTGCCGGAGCCGGTCGGTGCACAGACCAGGGCATGCTGCCCGGCAGACGCGCTGCGCCAGGCCCGAAGCTGGACGTTGGTGGGCGCCACAAAGCGTGCCCGGAACCAATCCGCCACCGCCGGGTGAAACAGTGTTTCGATATCGGTCTCTGCCGAGGGTACGGCCGGATTCAGCATCAGTTTCTCAAATGCGGCAGGGTCACAGTACTGGCAGGGTGATCGCTCTGCATGACTGAATTATCCCGCCATGCCAATGATGAGACCAGCACCGGCTGAAAATCACAGCCTTCTTCCGGATCGCCTCTCCCGGCACCGATCCCCGCTCGAATCGGCTGCCCCAGGCGTTGAGAACCAGGTATTTCCTGGCTGAACCGGCCTGAATTTCAACGGGCCGGACAGGTTCTGCTCCTTCGCCGGCGGGCTGGAACATTCCTACATTAAAAAGTATCTAGGGATTTTCAACTGCGTCCCGGGAACCGGACTGATCGGAATTTTCCTGCTGTTCCCCTGTAGTATCAGGAGGTGACGGGATTTGATCATCATGTCTGGAGTCGCGATCAGTATCGCGAATATATCGTAATGCCGTGGTGCCCAGAATGATGGCACCCAGTGAAGCAAAGCCTTCTGCACCGCCGCCGCTTGCCTGAACATTAACCGGGCCTCCGCAGCCGTTCAGTGTCGAGCTCACACCGGCCAGCGACAATACAACCGTCAGCAATTTGAGCTTACTTATCGGCATCATGGTGATATTTTATTCCGCTCAGATGGTCGCAGGGCAAATGAATTGAATAAATTTTAGCGCACGTTACACCACAATACTCAGTAGTGCACTCAACAAGGATCCCACTACGGCCACGCCCGAAAGCAAGAGAGCGCTCGAGCAGAAGCCCTATTCATACGGGCACGTTATCTGTTCCTGCCAGATGGCATTGTTTTCCAACCGCGATGTAATCAGGGCACCGGCTGGTGTGTCGGGAAACCATACAGGCTGTTCCGGTCCAAGCCAGTAAACCTTCCGTGCAGTCTGCCGCAGCAGACAAGGAAACGCCCTGTCGACAATGCCTGCCACTAGCAGGCTTTCAGCCGTATATAAGGCTTCGGAAGGCGCAATGGATTTAACCAGGCAAAGTTCTGCCTCGATCTGATGCGCCAGCCACAGTGCAATACTATCGCTGCTCCAGTCCCAGTCCGCCGGCACTTCGGTTTCATCGTTCAGTAAGGATATCGGTAACCAGACCGGGACCCGATCAGACTGTAAAGCAGCCAGGGTATCGGTAATCGTCAACACCGGTCGCAGACGTGGCTCGACTGCCATCAGAAAATGACCGGACTGTGCCATGCCCAACAGTGCCAGCCGGTGCGCACTGCGGTCATCGAAACCATGTCGTGACTGTGCTTCCCGCACGGCATCAGCGAAATGTCCACCACCGGGAACAATCACTGCCCTGCCCCGGCCATGCTCGACAATCGTCTGCAACCAGGCCTGCAGATATTCACCCTGCAGTAAACTGCCACCAAGCTTGATCACGCAGTGATCCGTCACAACTGTCACTGTACCTCTACCTGTCCGAGATCTCCGGCACCGAACACCCGCAGCATGGCGGCGGCCTTATCGAAACTTTCCTGGTATTCACTTTCCATGGTGGAATCGAATACGATGCCGCCGCCTGCCCAGCAGTGCATGCGGCGTTTGTGATAGGCCAGCGTACGGATAGCGATATTGGTGTCCATGTTGCCGTCGAAGCCGATATAGCCCATCGAACCACAGTAGATGCTGCGCCGGTGCGGCTCCAGTTCCTCAATAATTTCCATGGCGCGCACCTTGGGTGCACCGGTAATCGAGCCGCCAGGGAAACAGCCACGCAGCAGATCCAACGCATGCCGACCCGGCATAAGCGTACCGGTTACGGTACTGACCAGATGATGCACGGTGGCAAAACTCTCCAGCGCAAACAGCTTCGGTACCGCCACCGATCCCATGACGCAGTTTTTGCCAATATCATTGCGCAGAAGATCAACGATCATGACATTCTCGGCACGATCTTTTTCACTACCCATCAGTGTCTCGGCGACGGCCAGATCCTCGTAACCGGCTGTGCCCCGCGGCCGCGTACCCTTGATAGGCTTGGTCTCGACCCGGCCACCTTCCAGTTTCAGGAAACGTTCCGGCGATGAACTCAAAACAGCTCCCTCCGTTAGCCGCATGAAACCGGCATACGGAGCGGGATTGAATTCGCGCAGCTGCAGATACGCCAGCCAGGGATCACCGCTGACATGCGCGCTGAAACGTTGCGCCAGATTGACCTGGTAACAGTCACCTTCGCGGATGTAGTGCTTGATGCGTTCGAAAGCCTGGCTGTAGTCATTGCGGTTCATGTTGGAAAGTACGCCCGAATTAACCAGAAACGGTTCACCTTCCGGCTGAAGTTGCGGTGTGCTGAAAAAGTCGCGCAGTGCATCCCACTGTTCCTGTGTGCGGGGATCGCGGCAGGCCGACACCAACCAGCTGCGGCGCTGGTGATGATCAATGATCACGGCCCAGTCATAGATACCGATGGCCATGTCGGGCAGGTCTATATCGTGTTCGGCTGTAACCGGCAGGCGCTCGATTCGGCGGCCCAGATCGTAGGCGAAATAACCCAGCGCCCCGCCGCAGAACGGCAGACCGGTATGATTGACGTCGTGCTCGCCCAGTGCCTGCCTGACCAGTACGAATGGATCTTCGCAACTGCGCGTTTCTTTACCCGAAGTATCGTAGATGAGGGTCTCGTCACCAAAGGTAGTCAGGGTCATCATCGGCCGTGCCGCCATGATGTCGTAACGACCGCGGCTGATATACGGATAGCCGCTGTCGAGCAGTACCGCCCATGGCTCATGGTCCATGCCTGCAAACAGACTGACAGGGTCGGCATGAAACGGCAGTTCGACATGCTTCATTCAGATACTCCACGCCGTAGTAATTCCGCTACCGCATAGGCCGGCCAATAAGTGGCAACCTCGTTTCTGAATTCCGTAACCTCCGGTAACAGCATGGCCACATCGTGATACGGCCGGTTCAATTGTGCAGCCAGTTCAGGAATCAGAAAGCGGCCACAGCCGGCGCCGATCAGTGGTGCCTCTTGATGCAAGGCTGCATTGTCAATCACGCTCACAATAGCGGCTTTCAGTAACGCCAGCTGCTGTTGCTTGAGATAGCGCGCCAGTTCGTGCCATATATCTCCATCAGCCGCGCCATGATCGGTGCCGGCCATGCGCGCAAGCCGGCGCATACTGGCCGTACTGTCGTGTCCACCGCCATCGGCCGTCGCGGTCGTATCCGCATCCGACGCCAGATCTCCGGTCAGGCGATAGACATCGGCCATGGTCGCAAATATTTCGGCGGTCAGATGCTGCCAGACACCCGCCACCGGCGCACGCCGCGCCAGTGCCATCACCGGTGTGCGTATGACGCCGGTATATACAAGCTCATCATACTGCATGCGTGAGCGGTCCGTATAACCACGCATTGCCGGCCGGCCATTACGGACAGGAATCACGTCGCTGGTGGTACTGCCGATATCGATAAAGATTGCCTCCGGCACGTGGCCGGCAATCAGCCTGGCTCCGGCATGCCAGTTGGCCGAAGCGACCGCTCCGGTTCTCTGCCGGGCCGCGCTGGTAGCCATGAAACCCGAGAAACCGTAAACACGCGCCGCCTTCGACAGTTGTGCAGCCACGCTATCCAGCACCTGGCGCACACCATTCGGCCGATCCGGAAAACAGTCGACCAGCTCGGCGGTCATGGTGATGGCATGCGTGATCGATCCAAGCGGCAGTTGACGGCAGGCCTCGGTCAGGGCCTCCCCCAGATGATCAAGTCCGTGCCATAGCGGCGCCGATAGCTGCAGCGCCCGCTCGATCCGGCCTTGTTGATCCATGCAGACCATTTTCAGATGTGCGCCGCCGATATCCCAGCCGGCAAAATGATGATGGCCTTTCATAGCACGACTTCGATGGGCCGCAGTGCAGCCATGCTGACGGCCGGCAACTGGCGGGTGTTGAGCAAATCCAGCAGCCATTGCGCCGGATTGCAATTCAGGGACTGGCGCAGTCCCGCATACGATGTTGTCAGGCGCGGATTGACCTCAAGCACGCGCGGACCTGCCCCGGTCAGGATGATATCCACGCCCACCCAGCCCCAGAGCTCCGGCATGGCTGCCGCGACCGCGTCTGCCAGCAACCGCAGCGATTCGTGCTGCTCCGTCAATCCGTTGACCCGTAGAGACTGCAAACGGCAACCGCGTTCATCGAGATGGATGCGTTGTTCATTACAGGCAACAAGGGCGGCCCGTCCCTCGGCACACAGCAGTGTCAGGCTGGCGGCCAGACCGGATACAAAAGGCTGTACGATGACATCTTCCTGTAGATCCGTCTCGCCGGTGTTCAACAGCCGGCAGCCTTCGCCACCGACTCCTTGATCGGGTTTCACCACCCAGTGCTTGTGCCGTCCCCAGGGCGCCTGGCCGGCCGGATAGGTAGCCACGACCGGCAGGCCCTGCGTCTGCAGGGTATCCAGTGTTCGCCGCTTGCTGCCGGCCAGATGCACTGCCGGCTCCCGGCTGTTCAGCAGCTTGATTCCCGCCTTCTGGATAATCTGTGTCAGCTTCAGCAGAATGTCATCGGTTTCCGGTGCAATGGGCAGGACAGCATCAACCTGGGCGCAGCAGCGCGAGAAAGTCTGCCAGAAATCAAGATGCACCGGCGTCGTTGTGCATTTATCGACAGCGACAGCCGGCAGTCTCGGATCGCGAAGGACCTCGATATGTCCGACTTCGCCACAGTCGCTCAGATCCTGCAGCACCCGCTCCAGCATAAGGTCGCCTTCACGGGCCAGTGTGGCAGGCAGGTCGGCGCCAATCAGCCCGCCGCCGGTGATAAACTCACAGACCAGCAAACGCATACGCTATGAAGATAGTTCCGGTAATCGATTTACGCGCCGGTCAGGTTGTCCGGGCACAGCGCGGACAGCGGGCTACCTACCGTCCCCTGTCAACGCCGCTGGCCGACAATTCTCACCCATCCGCCGTGCTGCACGGACTGGCGTCATTGTATCGCTTTGACAGTATTTACGTCGCCGATCTGGATGCAATTCAAGACTGTGGCGAACACCAGCAGATACTGCAGACGCTCATGACCGATTTTCCGGATAAGGAATTCTGGCTGGATGCGGGGCGGCTTTCAGTCGC
>CAZFUS010000107.1:0-3132 GCA_964522485.1 uncultured Enterobacteriaceae bacterium
CTGATACCGCGGTTCAGCACTTCGAAAGCGCCGGGCCAGCGCGCATCCAGCAGACGCTGCAAAATGGTCGGCCAGCGCTGTGCCTGCGGAAATTCCGGCGCTGCGGTGATCGAATCACCGAAACAGACGATTCGCTGTGCCTGTGGCTGGTCCTGCACCTTCAGTCCTCATCCAGCGTAACGGATACCGGCCACATACCCAGCCGACTTTTGTCAAACTCGGCCCACATGGCGGTAAAGGTTTTACCCGTTACCGGATGCCTGCGCTGACCGTCGAGTTCCGCCAGTGGTGCGAGCACGAAAGGATATTCGTTTACATCGTGGCGCGGTATTTCGAAATCATCGGTCTTCAGGACCTGATCGTCATATAGCAGCAGATCGAGATCCAGCGTGCGTGAGGAATAGCGTGGCAGTTTGCGATCGCGGCCATGTTCATATTCGATGGCATGCAGTGTCTCGTAGACCTGCTGTGCGGTCAGATCCGTATTCACACCAACAACCATATTATAAAAGTTGTCGCCTTCGAAACCGATCGCTTCCGTCTCGTAAACTGTAGACAAATCAACGCTGCCGAAATGCTCGCGCAGGGCACGCACACCGGCACGCAGATTGTGCTCACGATCAATGTTGGTACCGATGCCGATATACACGCGTGGCATCAGCTTTTCTCACCCCGTTCGATGATCACGCCGACATCACGCACACCGCGTACCGCACCCTGCTTGTTTACGCGCAGTCGCAGCCACGGCACCTTGAATTCCTCCAGCACAAGTTCCGCCACGCGTTCGGCCAGTGTTTCGACCAGCTCGAATTCGCTTTCGCCGACGTATGCAAAAAGGCGCTTGGCGACGTTCTTGTAATTCAGCGTATCGTCAATATTGTCGCTGTTGGCAGCCTTGCGGATATCCGTGCCCATCTCGAGATCGAGAATCACCGTCTGCTTGACGCGCCGTTCCCAGTCGTAAATGCCGATGATGGTGTCGATGCGCAGGTCGCTGAGATAAATAATGTCCATAGGAATGCGAGGCTTCTTTGCTACTGAGCGATGGTTATACCGACATCTTACTGGCTATGCCCGCCACCCTCTAGCAGGATGTTCCGCAACAGCCTGCTGGTGCTTGACCGGGCCGGCGCAACCCGGTGCAATACCGCGCATGCTGTCAGCTTACCTGTTCGTCATCGTCGGCTATCTGGCCGGGTCGATAGCCTCGGCTATAGTCGTCTGTCGGTTGCTGGGCCTGCCCGATCCGCGTACCGGGGGTTCCCGAAATCCCGGCACGACCAATGTCATGCGCCTGTACGGCAAAAAGCCGGCCCTGCTGACCCTGCTGGGCGATGTATTAAAAGGTCTGCTACCGGTGTTGCTGGCCCAGGCATTCAGTCAACCCGCAACGGTACTCGCGGTGACCGGGCTCGCAGCGTTCATCGGTCATCTGTATCCGGTGTACTTCGGCTTCAGGGGCGGCAAGGGCGTCGCCACTCTGATAGGCGTCCTGCTCGGCCTGCACTGGATGCTGGGGCTGGGATTCATCGGCACCTGGCTGGTAATGGCGCTGCTGTTCCGCTACTCATCGCTGTCGGCATTGACCGCGGCCATGCTGACGCCGATCTACACTGCGTGGCTGCTGCCGAATTTCCTGGTTGTCGGCGTCACCAGCGCCATGACACTGTTGCTGATCTGGCGCCACCGTTCCAATATCCACCATCTGATAGCCGGTACCGAGGAGAAAATCGGCGAGAAAGGTTAATACCATTGGCTCGAACCGGCTCGCCCGGAAAAACGTTAAATGAAGATCCGGTCCGCAAATAAACGCCAATACACGCGAATAAAGCAACTACATCAAGTCGATAAAACCCGAACAAATCGTTCGATTCAGCTCTATTGCCGCCTCAGACTGATTTTAATTCCCGTATTAGCGTACATTCGCGTGCATTCGCGGATTTATTTTCAATCCAGACGCAGCGTTATTGCCCGTTCACATACCAGCCAGTTCCATCAGCGGCCAGCGTGGCCGCGGTTGAAACCCGAGATCAGCCGCCTGCCCGGCCTTCACACGCAGATAACCGGCGTAGGCGATCATGGCGCCATTATCGGTACAGAACTCGGGACGCGGATAGTACACCCGGATACCCAGTTCTCCGGCCAGATCCGCCAGCCGCTGACGTAGCTGTGAGTTGGCACTGACACCGCCTGCGGCGACGAGGTCACAGGGACCGGCCTCTTCAAGCGCCCGCCGGCATTTGATCGCAAGCGTATCGACCACGGCCTCGACAAAGGCATGGGCAATATCGGCCCGCGTCTGCTCGTCGATCGCCTCCGCGCCGCCGAGCTGATTCAGCGTAACCAGAGCATGCGTTTTCAGACCACTGAAGCTGAAATCGAGCCCCGGCCGGTCGGTCATCGGCCGCGGGAACCGGAACCGGTCCGGCCGGCCCTGCCCGGCCAGCTTCGACAGCGCCGGGCCGCCCGGATAGCCGAGGCCGAGCAGCTTCGCGGTCTTGTCGAACGCTTCGCCGGCGGCGTCATCAACCGATTCACCCAGCAGGCAGTAATTGCCGGGTGCCTCGACATCGACGAGCTGGGTATGGCCGCCGGAAACCAGCAACGCCACGAACGGAAAAGCCGGCGCCTCCGGCTCCAGCATCGGGGCGAGCAGATGCGCTTCCATATGGTGAATGCCGACAGCGGGCACGCCCCACCCATAGGCGAGACTGCGGCCGACCGAGGCACCCACCAGAAGCGCGCCGATGAGCCCCGGGCCGGCGGTATAGGCCACGGCGTCAATGTCGCCCGGCCGCAGGCCGGCATCGGCCAGGACCCGCTTGACCAGTGGCAGGGTACGCACGATATGGTCGCGTGAAGCGAGTTCCGGCACCACGCCGCCGTAGACTGCGTGCAGATCGACCTGGCTGTGGAGCGCATGAGCGAGCAGCCCACGCTCGCTGTCATAGACGGCGAGGCCGGTCTCGTCGCAGGAAGTTTCGATGCCGAGGACACGCATGATGTTTAGTCAGTCCGTTTAAGTATCTTTTTTCGTTGCATTTATGCCCGGCGATTTATTTTGCATTTAGACCGGGAGCTTACTAAAATTGCCGCTTTTTCCGGGTCCGGTTCGGGCCGGGAGTGGCAATC
>CAZFUS010000107.1:3232-6747 GCA_964522485.1 uncultured Enterobacteriaceae bacterium
AGCTTACTAAAATTGCCGCTTTTTCCGGGTCCGGTTCGGGCCGGGAGTGGCAATCAATCGAACAGATCATATAAGGAGTCTTATGCCTTCCGTTAAAGTCCGTGAAAACGAGCCGTTCGAAGTCGCCATGCGCCGCTTCAAACGGGCGTGTGAAAAGGCCGGTATCCTGGCCGAAGTCCACCGCCGTGAATTCTACGAAAAACCCACCCAGGTCCGGAAGCGCAAAGCCGCCGCCGCCGTGAAACGCTATCAGAAGAAGCTCGCCAAGCAGTCCACGCGCCGTCCTCCCCGCAGCCACTGACGCATTCTCAATCCTGAGGACAATCCGGTAGTTTTTAATGACTGAGCCGCTGAAACAGCGCATCCTTAATGACGTCAAGCAGGCAATGCGTGACAAGGACAAGCCGCGTCTGGGCACCCTGCGCCTCATCACCGCGGCCATCAAACAGAAGGAAGTCGACGAACGCGTCGAGCTTGACGATGCCGGCGTGCTCGCCGTGCTCGACAAACTGGCCAAACAGTATCGCGATTCCATCGAGCAGTACCGCCAGGCGGGCCGCGAGGATCTGGTCGAAAAGGAAAGCGCTGAACTGAACATCGTCACCGAATACCTGCCCGAACAGCTCAACGACACCGATCTCGAAGCCCTGATCCGGAAGGCCATCGAGGAAACCGGCGCCAGCGGCATGGCCGATATGGGCAAGGTGATGGCTGCCGTCAAACCCAGGGTGCAGGGCCGCGCCGACATGAGCGCCGTCAGCGCCAAGGTCAAGTCACTGCTGGGTTAACCCTCCCCCGTATTGATGAGCCATTCCCCCACACGGGGATCATAGATTCCGGCCCAATCCCTAACCGCCACCGTCTCATTCATACTCTGGGCACATACAAGTTGTCATGCCGTCATTCCGGCCAGGCGGAGCGCGAGCCGGAATCCAGTAGACAATCAATCATCTCCTCTCCAAAAATGACGTCGCAAGCGTATCTGTTTTGACTGGATTCCATCCTTAGGTTTATAAGCGGTATATCCCTGTACCATTTCTCCGGATAACCTCAAGCGGTTTCCGGCATGACGCATTCTCACTCAAACCAATCTTTTCACTTTCGGCGTTTTACCTTTAACTTATAGTCATGGCCGGCCTGATTCCCCAGCATTTCATCGATGACCTGCTGTCACGCATCGACATCGTCGACGTGATCGACAGCTACGTGCCGCTGAAACGCGCCGGCCGCAATCATCAGGCACGCTGTCCGTTCCACGAGGAAAAAACGCCGTCGTTCACGGTCAGCCAGGAAAAGCAGTTCTACCACTGCTTCGGCTGCGGCGCGAACGGCACCGCAATCGGCTTCCTGATGGAGCACGCCGGGATGACCTTTCCCGAGGCGGTCGAGGAACTGGCCAGCAAGGCCGGCCTGACCGTCCCCCATGAAGGGGGCGACCAGCAGACCCAGCAGCGCCCGGCCGAGGACAAGAGTGAACTGTACGAACTGATGGAGCTGGCGGTGCGCTTCTACAATCGTCAGTTGCGTGAGCACCCACAACGTGAGCAAGCGGTCGCTTACCTGAAACGGCGCGGACTGACAGGCGAACTGGCCGCCGAATTCGAACTCGGCTACGCGCCGGACGGCTGGGACAACCTGCTGAGCGCGCTCGGCCAGTCCGATGCCGCCATCCGGCGGCTGGCGCGCATCGGCCTGCTCATTGAAAAGGACTCGGGCCGCGGGCACTACGACCGCTTCCGCAACCGCATCATGTTCCCGATCCGGGACCGGCGCGGGCGGGCGATCGGCTTCGGCGGCCGGGTGCTGGGCGACGGCGAACCGAAGTATCTGAACTCGCCGGAAACCCCGATCTTTCACAAGGGCTCTGAAGCCTACGGCCTCTTCCAGGCGCGCAAGTCCATGCGCCAGATGGACCGCATCTATGTGGTCGAGGGCTACATGGACGTGCTGGCGCTGGCCGGCAACGGCGTCCGCAATGCCGTTGCCACCCTCGGCACCGCCTGCACGAAGGAGCATCTGGAACTGCTGTTCCGTCATGCGGCAACCAGCCAGATCGTGTTCTGCTTCGACGGCGACGAAGCCGGCCAGAAGGCCGCTTTCCGCGCCATGGAAACCGCCCTGCCGCTGCTGCGCGAAGGCCGCGAGGTGGATTTCCTGTTCATGCCGCCGGAAGATGACCCGGATACCTTCATCCGCCGCGAGGGCCAGGCGGCATTCACGGATCCGGCACGGCTGACGCCGCTGACGGATTATCTGATCGATCAGCTGCGCCGTGAGATCGATACCAGCACCCGCGAGGGCAAGGCCCGGCTGTCGGACCGGGCGCTGGCCTACGCCCGCAACCTGCCAGCCGGCGGGCTGCGCGACATGCTCGTGCGCCGGATCTCCGACATTACCTTTATTAACGAATACGAACTTCAGCGCCAGCTCGGCACTGCCGAACCTCCGGCCGCGTCCGGGGTCCAATCTGCCCCAGCGGGACGCACGCCGCCGCGGAAATCCGGCAGCCGCCAGGCGCCGTCGCTGATTGGCCACATGATCGCCCTGCTGCTGCATCAGCCACAACTCGGACTGGAGGTTGAAGAACCCCGGAACCTGCAGTCGATCGAACTGCCCGGCGTGGATTTTCTTGTTGAATTACTTGAATTTATCCATGCCAACCCCCAGATCAGGACTGCCGGCGTTCTGGAGCACTGGCGTGACAGCCGCTACGCGGCGCGGCTCGGGGAACTCGCCGGTGGCGAACTGACCCGCGACGAGGAAGCCGACCTGACCGCCGAGTTCCGCGATACGGTGAGCAGGCTGCAGTTGTTGCAGCGCAAACAGCGGTTGCAGGTTCTGAAACAGATGGATTTAAAGCAGATGTCGGCGAGTCAAAAGGAAGAGTACCGGGCGCTAACCGCCTCCTTCGGCAAGAATTCGTAGTCTGTATATCCGGTCACTATCCGGTACGAAATGGCCGCAGACAGGGACGCCCAGGGGGAAAAATACTCCTCCCAGGTAGCTGGATCCCGGATCATGGTATATAATCGATAGGTTATATTTCGCCCCCATTCTGGGGCAGAACTCACACATATTCAAGAGCTTAGGCACTCATGGCTGATCAAATCGAGCAACTCGAGCAAGACGACGACCAATCACAGCTGAAACTGCTGATTGCCAAGGGCAAGGAGCAGGGCTTCCTGACGTATCACGAAGTCAATGACCACCTGCCCGAGGATATCGTCGACCCCGAGCAGATTGAAGACATTATCAGCATGATCAATGACATGGGTATTACCGTGCATGAGGCCCCGCCGGATCTCGACATGATCATCGGGGATGACGCTCGGGCTGCCGATGAGGATGCCGCCGCCGAAGCCGCCGCCGCGCTGGCCAGTGTCGACCCTGAATTTGGCCGCACCACCGATCCGGTGCGCATGTACATGCGCGAGATGGGCACCGTCGACCTGCTGACCCGCGAGGGCGAGATCAAGATCGCCAAGCGCATCGAGGAAGGCATCAACCAGATGCTG
>CAZFUS010000108.1:0-6620 GCA_964522485.1 uncultured Enterobacteriaceae bacterium
TCCTGTCCGGCCCTGTCATCCCTCGCAATGGATAGTAGTAGGCTTTTGGCAAATAGTCAGTAACCAAGGGCAAAACGGCGGGTCACTTCCATAAAATGATGCAGCGCGGCAAGAGGTCGGGAAATTATAAGCTGACGAATTGAAATCAAATATATTAGAAGCGGTCTCAAAATACCCCGGCCCTACCGAGACAACGCCCCCGTTTAATAAATCAGGCGAGCGCAGCAACCTTGAGACTGCGTCTAATCAACAGACAGGAATACCATTGGCCTTTTATCCGGCTGCCAATCCATGTCTGTAGTTGGTGTAAATGGCAAGCCGTGGTGCCAGCCTGGCTTCAGCGCGCCGGTGCCTCCAGCAACTCCACAGACACGTCCATACTGGTAAAAATCGCCGGCGGCCCGAACTGATGATATATCGCCACATCGGCTGCATCGCGTCCATAGGCCAGCGCAACCCGTCCGCCACGAATCTCTTCCTGTGTGGGATCGAATGTATACCAACGGCCGCCGACATAAGCTTCAAACCATGCATGCAAATCCATAGGTTCAAGGCCGTAGAGATAACCTACCACGAGGCGTGAGGGAATACTGATACTGCGGCACAAGGCAACGCCAAGATGTGCAAGATCGCGGCAAACCCCCTGCTGTCGCATATTCACTTCGACAGCAGACAGGGGGAAGTCGCTGGAACCGGGAATATACTCTATTGAGTTGCTGATCCAGTGACTGATTCGTTCGACCTGATCGTAGCCCAGCAGTGCGCCGTCCACTATTTGTCTTGCCATATTGCCGAACCGGTCCGATTCGCAATAGCGACTTGGCAGCAAATAGCAGAGGACCGCCTCAGGCAGATTCTGAATTTCAACAAAGTAAGCACCCGGGGCCTTGAGTACCTCTTCCACAGTTAATACATCGGCTGAGGTACGAACAGTGAACTCGCCCGACGGTGCAATCAGCCGCTGACAAAGGTTACCAGAGATATCCATATACTCTATCGCCGGGATGTTAGGCGACAGTGTGTAAGATTCCCGCGCCACCCATTGCTGAGCACCACTGCGAGGACGAAGCATGAGAATCAGGGGCGTCTCATCGCCCATTTGAAAGTAGAGATTACATGTAGTGCGGATCCACATTATCCGCCTGCCGGTATCACATTAATTTGATTCAAGTACAACATTTATCACACAGGTTACCGGATAGCGGATGACAATAATAAGTGACTTTTCTTCACCAGTTGTAATTATCGAACCCGGTGAAGCGGGAGGAGAACTTGCACACAAGTGCGTCTGATTTATATTACTAAATCAGGAACTTAACCGTAAACTGGCAGGCAGTGTTCCATAACTATCTGTCTGATCAGTAAAGATAAAAGCCGCGCAGACTGTTTGCACGGCTTTCCTGAAACTGACAACCAAGAGCGATCAGGCGGTTTCTTTCTGTTTGGACACAGCAAGGATCTCCTGTTCCTTGCTACTGGGCTCTTCAATCTGACCGAGATATTTATCGGCATCCAGTGCGGCCATGCAACCGAAACCGGCCGAAGTAATGGCCTGGCGATAGACGTGGTCACAGACATCGCCCGCCGCAAACACGCCCTTGACTGATGTCTCGGTGGCGTTACCTTCCTGACCGCTTTTGATATAAATGTAACCTTCATCATTCATTTCGAGCTGGCCGCGGAAAATACCCGTGTTCGGATCGTGACCGATCGCGATAAACAGGCCGGAGATTTCGATGTCCTGAGTAACCTCGGTCCTGGTATTCTTCAGGCGTGCACCGGTTACGCCGCTGTCATCGCCCAGAACTTCCTCGAGTACGTGATCCCAGATGATCCGTATATTGCCGTTCTTTTCCTTCTCGAACAACTTCTCCTGCAGGATCTTCTCGGCACGCAGCTCATCCCGGCGGTGGACAAGGGTGACTTCGGCGGCAATATTAGACAGATACAGCGCTTCTTCGACAGCGGTGTTGCCGCCGCCGATAACCGCCACTTTCTGACCCTTATAGAAAAAGCCGTCACAGGTCGCGCAGGCGGACACACCTTTACCCATGAACGCGCTCTCGGAGTCCAGACCCAGGTAACGGGCGCTGGCACCGGTGGAAATGATCAGCGCGTCACAGGTATAACTGCCGGCATCACCTTCGAGCCGGAACGGGCGCTTGCTTAAATCGGCCGAATTGATGTGATCGAACACGATCTCGGTATCAAAACGCTCAGCATGCTTTTGCATGCGTTCCATCAAGGCCGGACCCTGCAGACCCTCAACATCACCGGGCCAGTTGTCGACGTCAGTGGTGGTCGTCAGCTGGCCGCCGGGCTGAATACCGGTAATCATGACCGGGTTCAGATTGGCGCGTGCGGCATAGACCGCCGCCGTATAGCCGGCCGGGCCCGAGCCCAGGATCAGCAATCGGATATGTCTGGTCGTCTGCTTGCTCATGCGTAAATTACCTGCCTTGTGATCCCATGCAGTTAGTTTAATAAAAAGCCGGTGCGGCAGCGACCGCACCGGCCCGTTCGGATGAGGCGTTACAGCGCCTCGGCATGCTCCTTCAGGTATCGGGCGACACCCTCGGCGTCAGCCTTCATGCCCTTCTGGCCTTTCTGCCAGCCGGCCGGGCAGACTTCGCCGTGTTCCTCGGTGAACTGCAACGCCTCGACCATTCGAATCATCTCATCGACATTCCGGCCCAGCGGCAGGTTATTCACAACCTGATGCTGGACGGCACCATCCTTGTCGATCAGGAACGAAGCGCGCAAAGCGACGCCGTCCGGATGTTCGATACCGTAGGCCTGGGCGATTTCGTGCTTGACGTCGGCCACCAGCGGGAACTGAACATTGCCAATGCCGCCGTTTTCAACCGGCGTCTGCTTCCAGGCGAAATGGGTGAAATGCGAGTCGATGGAGACACCGACCAGCTCGACGCCCAGCTCCTTGAAACGATCGATACGGTTATTGTGGGCAATAATCTCCGACGGACATACGAAAGTGAAGTCCAGCGGCCAGAAAAACAGGACGACATATTTGCCGCGCAGATCAGACAGCTTGAAGTCCTCCTTGAACGTGCCGTCCGGCATGACTGCCGCGGCAGTAAAGTCGGGTGCCTGTTTGGTCACGAGTACACTCATGGATAACCTCCTGTGAATTCAGTTGAATTTAAATTTCTTTAAGTAAGTATGTATATGATAGCTGCGCTGCAGCATAAATAAAATTGAATTTAACAATATAATTGATAGTTTAAAACTATTAATTAGCTCTGCGATTTTACCGTATATGCTTGAAACTGCTTGATTTTCAGAAAACGGCAGTTACTGCGGAGCTTCCTCACCCTCGCCATTGACCAGGGAATCAATGGCCGGTTCAAGCTTGCCTTCCTGTTTCGCTGCCAGCAGCTTTTCCAGTTCAGCCTGCATCAGGGTGGCGTCCTGGCTTTTCAGCAGTTCGTAAACCTCGACGGTATAGGTCAGGCCGGCAGCGGAGTCGTCCAGTTCCATCTCGTCATCCAGCTGTGCCTGAAAGTTTCCGGCCATGAAGGCAGACAGCAGAATGGCCCGCACCCGCGGCGGGCAATTCGGATCCGTCATCCAGGGGATTAATCTATTGTCCATCGATACATGGACATCGCCGTCTTCCTTGATATAGGTGGCGAAAACGCTGGCCGCCTTGAGGTTGTTCAGCGGATCCCGCTGGTAGGTCTCCAGGGCCCGTACCGCCTCGGAGCGCGATACCGTGTGCTTGGCCTCTGTCGGCGGTTCTTCCGGCGCGGACCAGGCCGCTGTCGATAACAGAAACATCAGTACGATTGCCAGACAGCATCTGCTGCAGTGTAGACGGCTCATATAAAATCCTTCAGTCACCAAAGGGAACTGGTGTATTAGAGAAGCTTGAAGCCGGATCATTCCATCCGGCAGTTCGGGATTGCCGTATCAGCCGGCACGGATTGCCGTGCGCACCACGTCGGCAAGCTGATTCGACAGATGATCCACCTGGATGGCGTCTTCACCCTCGACCATGATCCGCAACAGCGGTTCGGTACCGGATGGCCTGAGCAGTATGCGGCCGCGCTGACCCAGCTCGGTTTCGGCGTCCTGCATCGCCTGTCTGACCTGGGGCAGATGCATGACATCCACCTTTTCCGCCAGTCTGATATTGACGAGCACCTGCGGCATTTTATGCATATCGGCCTTCAGTTCATGCAAGGCGCGTTCACTCTTGCGCATGATTTCCAGTACCTGCAATGCCGATATGATGCCGTCGCCGGTCGTGGTCAGTTTCAGGCACAGGATATGGCCGGACGTCTCGCCACCGAGAACCAGCTGTTTCGCGGTCATGGCCTCGTAAATGTAACGATCGCCAACCTGGGTTCGATGGAAATCCAGGCCCAGTGCGCGTACCCCCTGCTCCAGCCCGAGGTTGCTCATCTGTGTGCCGACAACCGCACCGTTCAGTTCCCCGGGCCGCGCCGCCGCCATGATATAGAGCAGTTCGTCACCGTCGACGACCTCGCCGCGCGAATCCACCATCATCACCCGGTCACCGTCACCGTCGAAGGCAATCCCGAGATCAGCCCGGTGCGCCTTGACCGCTTCCTGTAGCTGGGCCGGGTCCGTGGCGCCACAATCGTCGTTGATATTCATGCCATCGGGCGTGACGCCGATGGTCACTACTCTTGCACCCAGTTCCTCGAACAGTGCCGGGGCCACCTGATATGTCGCGCCATGCGCGCAATCAAGCACGATATGCAGACCTTCGAGATTGAAATCGAACGCTACGGTACGCTTACAGAATTCAATATAGCGGCGTGCGGCATCATTCAGGCGCCAGGCCTTGCCCAGCTTGTCGGAAGCGACGGTGGTCAATGGCTCATCAATATGTGCCTCGATACCCAGTTCCAGCTCGTCGGACAGTTTGCAGCCCTTGCCGGAAAAGAACTTGATGCCATTGTCCTCGAATGGATTGTGCGAGGCGCTGATGACGATGCCGGCCGTAGCGCGGGTGCTGCGGGTGAGGTAGGCAATGCCCGGCGTGGGCATCGGACCAATCAGACAGATATCCATACCGGCAGCCGACAGACCGGCTTCCAGCGCCGATTCAAACAGATAGCCTGATATACGGGTATCCTTGCCGATCAGAACCCGACCGGCGCCACCACGGCCGAGAACCCGGCCGGCGGCCCAACCCAGCTTCATGATGAATTCAGGGCTGATGGGACCTTCGCCCACCTTGCCGCGGATGCCATCGGTCCCGAAATACTTGCGTTGCACGGATCCCTTCCGGTCGATGAATGGTGCGGGAAGTCTACCCGATTAAAACAAAACCGGGACGTGACAGCGTTCACGTGCCGGTGAGTTCGGCTCAGGCCGGCTTCGGCGGACCATTTACGGCCGGCTCGGAGTGGCCGTCATCGGCCGCCTTGCCCGTGACCGTGTCCCCATCGCTTTCTGCTGTCTTACCGGGCGGATGGCTGTCATCCCAGTCCGCCGGTGGCCGCGGTGTTTTACCCTGCATGATGTCATCGATCTGACCGGAGTCGATGGTCTCGTATTTGACCAGTGCCTCAGCCATCATATGCAGCTTGTCTATATTATCGGTCACGATCTTCTCGGCCCGGGTATATTGTTCATCGATGATATTACGCACTTCCTGATCAATCAGGTGTGTCGTCTCATCCGAGACTTCCTTGTGCTTGGTCACTGAATGACCGAGGAACACCTCGCCTTCGTCATCACTGTAAGTCAGCGGGCCGAGCTTCTCCGACAGACCCCACTTGGTGACCATGTTGCGGGCCAGTTCGGTGGCACGCTTGATGTCATTCGAAGCGCCCGTCGTGACGTGTTCCTTGCCGAAGATCAAAAGCTCGGCAATACGGCCGCCGAACAGACTGCAGATCTGGCTGTTCAGCCGCTCCTTGCTGTAGCTCAGGCGATCCTCTTCCGGCAGGAACATGGTGACTCCCAGCGCACGGCCACGCGGAATAATAGTCACCTTGTAGACCGGATCATGTGACGGCATCAGCCGGCCGACGATGGCATGGCCCGACTCATGATAGGCGGTCAGCTTCTTCTCCTGCTCGCTCATGACCATCGAGCGGCGCTCCGACCCCATCATGATCTTGTCCTTGGCGCGTTCGAAGTCTTCCATCTCGACCAGCGTCTTGTCGGCGCGCGCAGCGAACAGCGCCGCCTCGTTCACCAGATTGGCGAGATCGGCGCCGGAAAAACCGGGTGTGCCGCGCGCAATAATACCCGCTTCGACATTGGTGCCCAGCGCCACCTTGCGCATATGGACCTTGAGGATCTGTTCACGGCCACGGATATCCGGCAACGGCACCACCACCTGCCGATCGAAACGGCCAGGCCGCAGCAGCGCGGGGTCGAGCACGTCGGGACGGTTGGTCGCAGCGATGACGATAACACCTTCATTACCTTCGAAACCGTCCATTTCGACCAGCAGCTGATTCAGAGTCTGTTCACGCTCATCGTGACCACCACCAAGCCCGGCGCCACGCTGGCGGCCGACGGCATCGATCTCGTCGATAAAGATGATGCAGGGGGCCTGCTTCTTGGCCTGCTCGAACAGGTCACGGACGCGGGAGGCACCGACACCGACGAACATC
>CAZFUS010000109.1:0-6536 GCA_964522485.1 uncultured Enterobacteriaceae bacterium
AATGGAAGAAGCGCGTCTCAGGCCAACCCTGGTATCCGGGAGAAACTGTTATCGCCGGCATCGGTCAGGGGTCGGTGCTGGCAACGCCATTGCAGCTTGCAACCGCCACAGCCGTCGTCGCCAATCACGGGACGCTGGTAACGCCGCATCTGTTAAGCGAAGCTTATGATCCCATTACCGGCGATACCATCAAGCGCTATGAAGCTGAATATCAGGAACTTGAACTCGGTACACCCGAGCACTGGGAGCAGGCCGCTCAGGCCATGCGTGATGTTGTGCATGGTGCTCGTGGAACTGCACGTCGGACCGGCGAAGGTGCCGAATATGAAATTGCAGGCAAGACCGGTACCGCCCAGGTTATAGCGATTGCCCAGGGGGAGGAATACAAGGAAGACCTGTTGCCGGAGATATATCGTGATCATGCTTTATTCGTTGCCTATGCACCGTTCGAAGATCCAAAGCTGGCCTTGGCCATTATCGTCGAAAACGGTGGCAGTGGTTCCTCTGGCGCAGCGCCCATTGCCCGGACGCTGTTTGATCATATGCTTGTGGGTGCGAAGTCCGAAGGCGTCGCTGAAGCAGGGAACTGAGGCATGTACCGATTTATAACTCAGCGTCTGCACCTTGATATATGGCTGCTGTTAGGCATATTGACACTGTGTGCGATAGGGCTTGTTATTCTCTACAGTGCCAGTGGTGAAAGTATGACAGTAGTCAGCAAACAGGCCCTGCGCATGGGTTTGGCATTTATTGTCATGTTTATAGTGGCCCAGACACCACCGGATGCCCTGTCTCGCTGGGCAGTGTGGATATATGGCGTGAGTCTCATTCTCCTGGTACTTGTCCTGGTTATTGGTGAGTTCGGAAAAGGAGCACAACGCTGGATAGATCTGGGACCGATCAATTTTCAGCCCTCTGAGTTGCTGAAGCTGGCCGTGCCAATCATGCTAGCTGCCTATCTGACCCGGCGAACATTACCACCCACCTTTTTTCAGGTGGCAGTTGCAACAATCGCCGTGCTTATTCCCGTTTTTCTGATTATAGAACAGCCGGATCTTGGTACAGCGGTTATGGTGGCGGTCGGGGGCTTCGCTGTGTTGTTTATTGCCGGCCTGAGCTGGATGTTGATTGCATGTATTGGTGTTCTGAGTCTTTCAGCCATGCCGATACTATGGTTCTCCATGCATGAGTATCAGCGTAACAGAGTTCTGACGTTTTTTGATCCTGAGAGCGATCCGCTGGGAACCGGCTACCATATTATCCAGTCTACTATCGCGATCGGTTCTGGTGGCTTATACGGCAAGGGCTGGCTGAATGGCACACAGTCACATCTGGAATTTCTCCCTGAACGTTCGACCGATTTTATCTTTTCAGTGTTCTGTGAAGAATTCGGTCTCATGGGTGTGCTGGTGCTGAGCAGTATCTATCTGCTAGTTATGGCGCGTGGACTGTATATTGCTGTAAAGGCGCAGGATACCTTCGGGAAACTACTCGCAGCCGCGCTGATTGCTATTTTCTTCGTCTATGTGTCTGTCAATATTGGTATGGTTTCCGGCCAGTTACCTGTCGTAGGTATACCCCTACCTCTTATCAGCATGGGGGGTACATCCATGGTTACAATACTGGCGGGCTTTGGCTTACTGATGGCCATTCATACTCACAGAAGGTTACTGTCAAATTGAAAAAGCTAAAGTTAATTACAAAGTTGGAGTTTTTTACGCCTGCTCTTGTAGTACTGCTTGTTGCTTCCTGCGCACATGCTACGGATAACGCATTTGACCGACAGGAACTTGATCAGTTTATAAATACGATGGTTGAAAAGCATGATTATGATCAGCCTGCGCTCGAACAGCTATTTGGTCAGGTTAAGTATTCCAGAACGGTGATTGAAGCTATTACTCGTCCAGCGGAAAAATTGCCCTGGTATAGATATAAGGATATTTTCCTGACTGAAGACAGAATTGATGGCGGAGTCGACTACTGGCACCGTTATGCAGATGTTTTGGCTGCGGCAGAGGATCGTTTTGGCGTACCGGCTGAAATCATAGTAGCAATAATCGGGGTGGAGACACGCTACGGTGAGCATAAAGGCCGTTACAGAGTACTGGATTCATTGTCTACATTGGCATTTGACTATCCGAAACGGGCCGATTTCTTTCGCCGGGAACTGGAACACTTTCTTTTACTGACACGGGAACAGAAGATTGATCCACTGGTTATAAAGGGCTCTTATGCCGGTGCCATGGGAATTCCACAGTTCATCCCGAGCAGTTACCGTAGTTACGCAGTGGATTTTGATGGAAACGGAAGGATCAACCTCTGGGATGACCACATAGATGCTATTGGCAGCGTTGCCAGCTATTTTAATGACCATGGCTGGCGATCAGGTGAGACAGTTATTGTGCCTGTGGCGGAAATCAGGAATGCGGAGGCTAATATATCGGATGGACTCAAGCCAGAACGTACTTATGCAGAGTTGAAGCGCTCCGGGGTTATAGCAAAGAGTCATATCGATGAGAATGTTCGTGTCGCCCTGCTTGAATTTGACACATCTGAAGGTAGTGACTACTGGCTGGGGCTAGATAATTTTTATGTCATCACACGTTATAATCACAGCCAGCTGTATGCGCTGGCTGTTTATTTGCTTGCGCAGGAAATCAAAAGTCGTTATCAAGAGTCAGTGTAGTTGAATTTAGCGTAATAGATACTCTTATTATGCCAGATAATTTATTACGTTATATATATACGGCAATTATGCTGTTTTCACTTTATGGCTGCGGCACTGCGCCGGGTATACAACAGGACGGGCCTCCATCCGGGCCCATGGATATCAGCAATATACCCGATGCCGTCCCCAAGAACGAACCGCGCAGCCGCTATGGTAATCCGGATTCCTATGTTGTGTTAGGCAGGCGTTACCATGTGATGAACAGCAGTCATGGTTATACCGAACGTGGCATAGCCTCCTGGTATGGCAAGAAATTTCACGGACGAAGAACATCCAGTGGTGAGACTTATAATATGCATTCAATGACCGCAGCGCATAAATCACTTCCTTTGCCGTCTTATGTCAGTGTCAGGAATCTGGAGAATGGACGTTCGGTTATTGTAAAGGTTAATGATCGCGGCCCTTTCCATGACAATAGAATCATTGACATGTCATATGCCGCCGCCAGTAAGCTGGGAATGATGGCAACGGGCACGGCGCTCGTGGAAGTAACGGCGATTAGCACTGATTCTGATCGGAAGATGGCCGCCGCCCAGCCTCGGGAAAACCCTGTTAAAAAGACTGCTTCAATCAAAAAATTTTTCATACAATGTGGTGCATTTTCAGAATTGGATAATGCCAAGCGTTTGCGGGAAAGATTGCATGATATCAAAATTGATCCGGCCCATGTATCAAAAGTGATTGTTGATGGTCGAACCCTGTTCCGGGTTCGGATAGGACCGCTTGTGGATGTTACTGCCGCTGACAGGATAGTAGCCAAGCTGACTGAATTCGGCATTTATGACCATCATATTGTGATAGAGTAGTTTGTGTGTTAGCTATTAATTCAGGGAGTTTTTGCAATACTATGACTGTAATAATCATGGCATTCGTGGCTGCCTTTTTAGTACCGGTGGCCGGTATGGCACAAGCACCTGCCGTGCCTGCACCTCCCAGTGGCAGCGCATCCTCTTATATTCTGATGGATTACAATAGTGGCCGGATTCTTGCGGAGCACAATTCAGCTGAACCTGTTGAGCCAGCAAGCCTCACCAAGATGATGACGGTCTATATTGCTGGTGAGGAACTTCAGGCGGGCCACATCAGTTTAAATGATGAAGTGCTTGTCAGTGAAAGGGCGTGGAAGACAGGTGGGTCGAAGATGTTCATAGAAGTCAACACGCGGGTTACAGTCGAAGAATTATTGAATGGTATTATCATCCAGTCAGGGAACGATTCCAGCGTTGCACTCGCGGAGCACATTTCGGGTTCCGAGGATGTTTTCGCGCAGCTTATGAATCAGGCAGCCGCCAAACTGAATATGGAGAACACTCATTTTGAGAACAGTACCGGCATGCCGGCTGATGGTCATATAACTACCGCATACGATATGGCAATTCTTTCAGCAGCCCTGATACGCGACCATCCTGAACTGTATGGTATGCATGCGATTAAGGAATACACATATAACGACATTACCCAGCCGAATCGTAATCAATTGCTTTGGCGTGATGGGTCGGTTGATGGCATTAAGACTGGTCACACTGAAAATGCCGGTTATTGTCTGGTAGCTTCAGCGGAGCGCAGCGATATGCGGCTTATATCTGTCGTGATGGGTACCGAAAGCATCCAGGCACGCACTTCATTCAGTCAGGCTTTGCTTGAATACGGCTTTCGCTTCTTTGAAACCAGAGAGGTCGCTGATTCCAGCAAAGCACTGGGGACAGCGAAGGTGTGGAAAGGTGCTTCCGATGAAGTCAATTACGGTGTTGCAAAGGACGTCCATGTGACATTGCCCCGTGGCGAGGTTGATGATATTCAAATCAATAATGAGATTAACCAGCCATTGGTAGCGCCGCTACAGAACGAACAGGCAATTGGCAAATTAACCGTCAGTCTCGGCGACGAAATTCTAGTCGAAAAACCTTTGATAGCGATGACATCTGTCGAGCAGGGTGGAATAGTCAAACGGCTCATAGACAGCGCATGGTTATTATTTGAGTAGAGTTTTATGTCGATTGTATATCTTAATGGTCAATATTTGCCTCTGGAGCAAGCCAGCATCTCACCTCTGGATCGTGGATTCACCTTTGGTGATGGTGTCTATGAAGTCGTGCCGGTTTATAATCGACTTATTTTCCGTATAGAGGAACACCTTCAGCGGCTGGATGATAGTCTGCAGCTTATTTATATGAACAATCCACTTTCGTATGCGGACTGGGAGCAGGTACTGAAAGATGTGGTCGCCCGCAATGTTGGAGATGACCAGTCGATCTATCTGCAGGTCACCCGTGGCGTTTCACCCCGGGATCATGCCTTCGAATCGGATATCAGGCCGACAGTATTTATTATGTCGCGACCATTGACACACCCTGACAACAGTGAAGGTATCAGCGCGATAGTGCGCGAAGATATTCGCTGGAGTTGGTGTCATATCAAGGCGATTACCCTGCTCCCCGGGGTTCTTTTACGACATGAAGCCAGATTGGCCGGTGCCAAGGAAGTCATTCTGATCCGTCAGGGCTGGGTTACAGAGGGCGCAGCCAGTAATGTTTTCATATGCAAAAATAATTGCATTATGACTCCACCAAAAACCAAGGATTTATTGCCCGGTATAACGCGCGACTTGACTATTGAGTTACTGCGTCAGGCTGGTTTGTCTTGTCAGGAGACTGCGATCAGTGAACAAGATCTGAGACACGCCGATGAAATCTGGTTAACCAGTTCCACCCAGGAAATAGTACCTATTACAAAATTGGACGGTCGGGCTGTTGGTACAGGTAAGCCCGGGCCTCTATGGAACAGGGCTGCCCGGCTATACCAGGATTTCAAGCAGCAATTCTATAGCGGAACGGCAGCCAAAGCCGTGCATTGAGTAGCGGTGCAGCTTTATTGGGCATGACAACAGAAATATTTCGTGAGTTTACTCTGGAAATTGCCCGCTGCCTGCCTACGCTGAAAGCTTCGCATCCTTGTGCGCGGATGCATGGTCATACACTCCACGTCCAGGTTCATATTGCCGGCGAAATTCAGGCAGAGTCAGGCTGGGTTATGGATTTCAATGAGCTGAATCGCAGTATTGCAGACATTAAAAGTGTGCTGGATCATAGGGTGCTAAATGAAATAGCGGGCCTGGAAAATCCTACTACTGAGTTGCTTGCCCGGTGGATCTGGAGACAGCTAAAGGCAGAACTGCCAGGCCTCTGCCGCATTCAGATTCGGGAGAACCCAACAAGCGGTTGCAATTATACCGGAGAATTATAATAACATCGCAAGATAAAGCTTTCCTTTAAGGGTGCAAAAGTATGGAAAAAGTGACAGTAACAGAATTACTGGGCGACGGCATCGCTACCGAGTTACAGGAATGTGTTTATACGGTCGCAGATATTATGCCGATCGATTTCAACTTCAATACTCTGGATCTGTCACTTGAGAATCGTGAAAAAAATGATCGCAAGCTCTTTATGCAGGTTGAAGAGTCCATGCAGGATAACAAGGTGGCCCTGAAATATCCGACGATAACCAAGGATATCAGTCCCAATGCAGTTATCAGGAGACTATGTAACTTCAGTGTCATATTAAGACCGGTTATTTCAATAAAGGGGATCACGTCCAATTTTAAAGAGGATCTGTTCCTTTACATTGTGCGTATTGCTACTGGCGGCACTTATGATGATCCCGGCAGATTAGTCGGAAGAGATGCGGCGATTTCAATACGAATTGTCGAACGTGAGCCGTGTCGACATGCCGCAAGATTCGCTTTCAAATTTGCGAGAAAAAAGGGTTTAGGTGTCACATCCTCGTCAAAACACACTATTCAAAAAGCGAC
>CAZFUS010000110.1:0-6458 GCA_964522485.1 uncultured Enterobacteriaceae bacterium
AATGTACGGCTGGGAACCAACGATGAAGGCTACAGTCTGGGCAACGAACATCACGTGACCGCCTGGGGCAGCTATATGTGGCGGCCATGGATCAGTACGTCGGTTCGACTCGCCGGTCAGCATATCGGTAAAGTCGATAGCAGCGATTCGATGATCATGGGACCGGTGCAGACCGCCAATCCGGATTTCCAGGGCGGCGAACGCGTGGACCTGTTATTCGGCATCAACCTGGCGGGACAGCCGGATACCGTCCTGGCCGGTCACCGAATAGCCGTGGAAGGCGGCGTCCCCGTTCATCAGGATCTCAATGGCCCGCAGATGGAAACCGACTGGCTGGTCACTGCCGGCTATCAGTTCGCCTGGGATTAAGCTTCGGACCCCGTGCAACTTATTAAATGCTGTAACCTCTAGTGGTACTTTTTAACGGCGCCGCTTCCATCGGCGCCGTTTTCTTATGCGCTCGATCATCGCCACCGACAGCGACACCTTTTACAACCAGGCGTAACGGCCCGTCCGTATGCAAGGCATCAAACGGGTAACACGTGACCAGCAGCAAAACCGGCCTTTTTGAAGACATCGTCAGTCGCTCGTGCCTGCTGTCGAATACCTGCCATGTTTCGATCTCAAAAACAGTTTTGCGGCCTTGCATATCGATCAATTCCATACGGTCTCCGCGTCCGATATGCGCCAGAAAGGCAAAATGCGTATCACGGTGGCCGGCGATCAACAGCGTATTGTCAGCCGCGTTCGCTTCCATACCGGGGCCGAACGGAAGTGATGCACCATTGGCACCAGAGAGAACGTAAAGATCAACCGTGTCCTGCCAGCGCAGTCTCGCAACCGGCCAGGTATCTGCCCACGGCCAGGGTTTGACCGGCATATGTCGGACCAGTGCCTGCTGCCAGGCAGCCGCGATCAGGTACTGCGCCAGTCCGGCCTTCGCCTGGATCCAGAGACCACTGCCGAGCTGCCATACACCCAGCATCAGCAACGCCAGCAGCTGTCCGCGGCCGGCGGGCCGTTTAATATCGCGCACGCCACGCCACGTGCGACTGCAGCAGCCAGATAATCAATGCCGTTAGCAGCAGCACGGTACCGACGATCATATTCAGATCACTGCCGGCAGCAGTTGCCGGCCAGGCGTACGGCTGCGCCGACTGGCCGGCCGGTCTGGCATTCAGAACCGTCTCCTTATTGAGCATTTCACCGGCCTGCCGGCCGGGTGTCTTGTCTACCGCGACAAAACTTGTATACGGGCTGACCAGATGGTGGGCCAGAGCGACTTTAATGACATCACCGCGCACGGCTGCTTCATCACGACCGGCGATCTTCTCGTCCAGCAGACTGGTGATTTTCCGATAGGCCCAGACACTGGCTATACCCCGACTGTTACTGTCGTTATCCAACGTCAGACGGCGCTGCCACTGCCGATCTACCGTGCGTCCACTGACGGTTACCTCGCCGGTAAAATTATCCAGCCGCGCTGCCAACAGCAAAGCCTCACCGTAATAGAGATCCGGCAGCGGGGAAGGATAGCTTTCAGCCTGGACATCAGCCGGCCACCGAACAGCCAGATCACCGGCAACGGGGCCGTCAAGTTTATCGAATAATTCAGTCATTCGCTGACTGACTTCGTTGCCCGAGCCGATATAGGTGAATGCACCGCGACCGAACTCGGCCGCCTTGCGCATAAAGTAGCTGTTGGGTGCCGAACCAATGCCGACGGTAAACAGACGGGCCGCACCCAGCCGATCATGAATGAGCCTGAACAAGGCGTTCTCATTGCCGACGGCGCCATCGGTGATGAACAGTACCTGCCGCAGATAGCTTTCATCCGACCGCATGCCGAGTGCCAGCTCCAGCGCCGAACGCATTTCCGTACCGCCACCGGCTTCAAGCGCGGCGACATGATGCCGGGCCTGTTCAATGCGTTCAGTACTGGCCGGCTGGCTGGCGTCAAACAACGCCTGTGGCCGGTCGTTGAATGCAATCACATTGAAGCGGTCGCCGGGCCGCAGCCTGGTCAATGCCTCCTGCAGACTCGCGCGCGCCTGCCGTATGGAAACCCCACCCATGGAACCGGATGTATCGATAACATAAATCAATTCACGCGGCAGCGTCTGTCTGTCATCCGTCTGTGCCGGTGGTAGCAGCATTAACAGTGCATAGCGTTCGTCAGCCAGTGTCTCGGTAAATACCGCCGCCTGTGGCGCCGTACCACTGTCAGGACGCCAGCGCAGTTCAAAATCCCGCGTCATGGACATCGAACCACCGGCCGGTTCGATCCGGTAAAGCTGTTCTTCCCGGGTTACACGAACGTCATGCCAGGGGCTGTCAATATTCGCCAGCGGCAGACCGGCGTCAATCGTTGCGCTAATCGTAATCGGGTTGATAATCCTGCTTTCATCCGCCAGCAACGGATTCTGATATGGCGTGATGCGCGCCGCATCCGTCACCTGATCGGTGGCGTAAGCCCAGCCATTTCCTGCCGTGACATAAGCGATTTCCGCATTCTCATCGGTAAGCCGTTCACCGGGTATATAGCGTGGCGTTATCGTCATTGGAAAACGCAGGCTGAATTCACCTGCATCGTATTGAACCGTCTGCAGATACTGCAGTTCGACGGTAATCGTCTCACCCGGACCAATATTGGCAACCGACACCGTAAACAGATTCGGCCGCTCCTGCTCGACCAGTCCGGCCTTTTTGCCTTCGGCTTTCGCCGCCTGAAAAACTTTTTGCGCCGCTTCGCGTTCCCTGATCTCACTCTCTATCACGCGTTCGCCGATACGCATGCGCATGGCCCGGACTGCCGCCTGTTCCGGCAAAGGAAACACGTAGACAGCTTCGCGCCAGTCAGAACCGCTGTTATGAAACGACTGTTTCACACTGACATTGGCTACCATACCGCTTATCCGGAAATCCACACTACTCTCAAGCAATACGGCCCGTTCATAATCAGCGTCGCTTCTGAATAGCAGTTCACCGGCCCTGGCATTTTCCGGCACTATCCCGGCGGCAGACGTGGATCGCCAGCCGAAAACTGAACCGGCGATGATCAGTGACAGTGTGAGAATCAGAAAAGCCTGCCGCCAGGCACGGCTTCTGGCAGTCCGCTGACTTTCCGGCGGCAATTGTAATTTCGATTGTTGTCGCCCCCGCATGGCAATCCCCTTGATGTTCTTCGTGAATAACATTCCAGAACATCGATTTGGCGATGCGCGGTCGGAAAAATGTCAAAGCCGCGAAAAATTATGGCGAAAAAATGGCTTTGCCTTGTATTTATGACGGGAGTCCGCGAATAAACGCGATGACAAACCGGCAATTTGCTTGATTCGCGTGTAATGGCAGACTGTCTTTTCACAAGCACAGTCCAGATGGAGGGTAATGAGCCGGTACAGGCTACGGGTTGGTACAGAAGTGCTTTTTGTCTGCGATGCCTGAAATTCACTCGCGGATTGTAACCGGCAACTGCCGATGTTCAGGCCTGATCAGTGCAGGCCCAGAACATGCTGCATATCAAACAGTCCTCTGTCCTGTTGCATGACCCACTGCGCGGCGCGGACGGCCCCGGCTGCAAACGTCTTGCGGCTGGTCGCTTTGTGGGAGATCTCGATACGCTCACCGTTCAAGGCAAACATGACGGTGTGTTCACCGACTATGTCGCCGGCGCGAATGGTCTCGAAGCCGATAGTCCTTTTATCGCGCGGACCGGTGATACCCTCGCGGCCATAGACGGCGCAATCCTTGAGATTGCGGCCGAGTGCCTGCGCCACGATTTCGCCCATGCGTAACGAGGTACCGGATGGTGCATCCTTCTTCTCGCGGTGATGCGCCTCGATGATCTCGATGTCGGCGTCTTCACCGACAGCACGCGCGGCAAGTTCCAGCAGTCTGAAGGTCAGATTAACGCCCGCGCTCATATTCGGCGCGAATACAATAGCGATATCATCGGTGGCTTCGCGTACGGTTTTTTTCTCACCGTCACTCAGACCGGTGGTCCCGATAACCATGCGGCGTCCTGCTGCACGGCAGTTTTCCAGATTCTGCATCGTTGCCTGTGGCACCGTGAAATCGATAAGGACATCAAAATCGTTGGTAACCTTCGCGAGGTCATCGCTCACGACGACATTCAGCTTGCCAATCCCGGCCGCCTCACCGGCATCCGTACCCACCAGTGTCGAGCCTTTGGCTTCAATGGCGGCTGTCACCCCGGCGCCTTCAGTGGAATGAATCACTTCGATAATGGTTTTGCCCATGCGCCCGGCGGCACCGGTAACGGCGATTCGTGTCATTGACCTATATCCCCAAAACCTGAATATTCATTATCTTTTCGATAGAACCACTGCCGCTTGTCCGGACACAGTTCCCGCTCAACAGCCGATAGCCTGTAGAGGGTGATGAGTACTCTTGATCTATCCTCTATAGGCTATAGACTTCTCAGAGTTTCATATCCTCAAAAAACTTTCTCACACCATCAAACCATGAAGATTCCCGCGGACTGTGCTTGCGGTTGTCCTCACGCATGGCCTGGTCGAATTGCTCCAGCAGCTGCTTCTGCTTGCGGTTCAGGTTGATAGGCGTTTCCACCACTACCCGGCAAATCAGGTCGCCCTTCGCGGCACTGCGCACGGTGCGCACGCCTTTGCCGCGCAGGCGGAACGGCTTGCCGGTCTGGGTCTCGGACGGTACCTTGAGATTCACCCGGCCGTCGAGTGTCGGTACTTCGAGGTCACCGCCAAGTACGGCGGTGGAGAAGCTGATCGGCACGTCGCAGTATAAATCGGCACCATCACGGGTGAAGATCGGGTGTTCCTTGACCCGTACCTGAACGTACAAATCACCGGGTGGTCCACCCTGGACGCCGGCCTCGCCCTCAGCCGCGAGACGGATACGATCGCCGTTATCAACTCCGGCGGGGACTTTGACCGAAATGGTTTTGTTCTCGCGGATACGGCCCTCGCCGCGACAGTCGGTGCAGTGATCCTCGATAACCCGGCCCATACCATGACAGGCGGGACAGGTCTGCTGAATGGCAAAAAAGCCCTGCTGCATACGCACCTGGCCGGCGCCGCCACAGGTTGAACAAGTGATCGGTGAACTGCCGGGTTTCGCACCGGAGCCGTCACAGGTCGAACAGTTCACCAGATTCGGCACCCGGATCTGGACCGTGGTGCCATTGACGGCCTCTTCCAGAGACAGCTCCAGATCATAGCGCAAATCGGAACCACGGAATTGTTCGCCACGGCCACCGCTGCCGAAAATATCGCCGAAAACGCTGTCGAAGATGTCGCCGAAACCGCTGAAGCCGCCGCCACCGTAACGGCCTCCACCAGAGGCCGCCGCATCCACACCAGCATGGCCAAACTGGTCGTAAGCCTGGCGCTTCTTGGCGTCCGACAGCACATCGTAGGCTGTCTGCACTTCCTTGAAACGTTCGAGTGTCTGCTCGTCATCCGGATTACGATCCGGATGATACTTCATCGCCAGGCGGCGATAGGCTTTCTTGATTTCGTCGTTACCTGCACCGCGCTGTACGCCCAGGATTTCATAATAGTCGCGTTTGGCCATCAGGCGTCGATCCTTAATATCTTGATATCTTGGTCACATCAGAAACGAATGTGCCCGGGCGCCGCGTACGGCGTCCGGGCATCGGAAAGGCACTGAAATTGCCTGGTTACTTCTTGCTATCGTCAACCTCCTCGTACTCGGCGTCGACCACGTCATCATCAGAAGACTGGCTTTCACCTGAGCCACCGGCATCATCTCCACCGGCCTGCGTCTGCTCGGCTTCCTCCTTCTGCTTGTAGACGCGTTCGGCCAGTTTACCACTGTGTTCGGCCAGCTTCTGGCTCTTCTCCTCGATCGCCGCCTTATCGTCACCTTTCATGGCTTCTTCCAGATCGCTGATCGCCGACTCGATTTCGGTCTTTTCCTGTTCCTCGATCTTGTCTTCACCAAGATCCTTCATCGACTTGCGAACAGCGTGAATGAGATTGTCGGCCTGGTTGCGGGCATCGACCAGTTCGCGCGCCTTCTTGTCTTCCTCGGCGTGCGCCTCGGCATCCTTGACCATATTCTCGATCTCTTCCTCGCTCAGACCCGAGGACGCCTTGATCTCAATGCGGTTTTCCTTGCCGGTTGCCTTGTCCTTGGCCGAGACATGCATGATGCCGTTAGCGTCGATATCGAATGTAACCTCGATCTGCGGCGTGCCCCGCGCTGCCGGCGGAATATCCGTCAGGTCAAACCGGCCAAGTGACTTGTTGCCGCTTGCCATTTCACGCTCGCCCTGCAGTACATGCACGGTGACCGCGGTCTGGTTGTCCTCGGCGGTCGAGAACACCTGCTGCGCCTTGGTCGGAATGGTCGTATTCTTTTCGATCAGCTTGGTCATCACACCACCCAGCGTCTCGATACCCAGCGACAGCGGCGTCACGTCCAGCAGGAGGACGTCC
>CAZFUS010000111.1:0-6455 GCA_964522485.1 uncultured Enterobacteriaceae bacterium
AGGGTACTGTTGCCGTACTCCTGTGCCAGTCTGTCCAGATCCAGCCACTGATCCGTGCGGCACACCCCGCCCGGCAGGCGCACGCGGATCATGAACTGATAGGCGGGTTCGAGCTTCTGCTGCCGGCGTTCGCTGCGCAGATCGCGATCGTCCTGCTGATAGATGCCGTGAAACTTGGTCAGCTGCGTGTCGCGTTCACTGATACCGCCGCTGATCGCATCATTCAGACCTTCGACGATCGTGCCGCGCAGATAGTCGCTTTCGGCTTTTAATCGCTCGTTCTCATGCAGGCGGTTGAGTGGCTGTGTTACGTCCCGGCTGCGATCCTCGGCTGCCATAACGGCTCACCTCCCGGTAATATCTCCGGACAGATTCAATACACGTCGCGCTGATACCGCTTATCACGCTGCAGCTGCCTGACGTAGTCGCGGGCCTGTTCCTCCGTCCGGCCGCCCTCCTCTCGGACGATATCGATCAGTGCCTGGTGGACATCAGGTGCCATGGATTCGGCATCGCCGCAGACATAGAAATACGCGCCCGCCTCCAGCCACGCGTAGAGTTCGCGGCTGTGTTCGCGCATGCGATCCTGCACATAAACCTTCTGCCCGCTGTCACGGGAGAAGGCCACATTCATTCGCTCAAGCACACCCTCCCTGAGCCAGCGCTGCCATTCAATCTGATAGAGAAAGTCGGTGCGGAAACGGCGGTCACCGAAGAACAGCCAGTTGCTGCCATCGGCGCCCTGATATTCGCGTTCTTCCACGAAGGCGCGAAACGGTGCCACACCCGTGCCCGGCCCGACCATGATGACCGGCGCAGCCGGATCCGCGGGCAGCTTGAAATTCTTGTTCCGCTGCACATACACCGGCACACGGTCACCGGCTTCAAGCTGATCAGCCAGATAGGTCGAAGCCACGCCTTCACGATAGCCATTGGCGGAAAGGTAGCGCACCGCCGCGACCGTCAAATGCACCTCGTCCGGGTTGGCGTTGTAACTCGAGGCGATGGAATACTCACGCGGCCGCAAACGCCGCAGCGAATCGATAAAGCGCTGCGCATCAATCGACTCCGGCGGATGCTCCAGTACCACATCGATGACCTGACGCTCACCCGCGTAGGCCATGAGCGGTTTACGATTGTCATCGCTGGCCAGAGCCTTCAGCGCATTGGATTCCGTCAGTGCTGCGTAAGCTTCGATGAACGGCGGTGTCACCGTCGTGATTTCGTATTCACGTAACAGCGCATCCTCGAGCGAAGTCTCGCCGTCACGCGTCGCGACGCGTGCTTCCGGTTTCAGCGCCAGGGCTTCGATGAGTTCGGCGACGGCTGCCGGTCGATTCTCCGGCACGACACAGAGTGCGTCGCCGGGTTCGAATGCAATTCCCGAGTCCGCGAGTGACAACTCGATATGGCGGGTCTCCTTGTCCGAGCCACGGCCGTTGAGGACAAGGTTCTCCAGGATCTCGGCCCGGAACGGATTGTTTTTGTCGTAAACGGATAACTGACGCGTCTTCGTCGGGCCAAAGGCCACCACATTATCATTCGGCACGGCATCGGCGTGTCTGGCAAAGGCGTCAAGCGCCTGCCGGATCCAGTCATCCGCGGCATCCTCGTAGTCGACGTCACAGTCGACCCGCGCGTGAATGCATTCGGCCCCCAGTGCCTCGAGCCGGGCATCAAGATCCCGCCCGGTCTGGCAGAAATGTTCGTAACTCGAATCGCCCAGGGCCAGCACGGCGAATTTGGCGCCTTCGAGTTTCGGCGCCTTGCGACTATGCAGGAAGTGATAGAAATCCTCGGCCGGATCCGGCGGATCGCCCTCGCCATGCGTGGCGGTCACGATGAGAATCAGACGCTCGTTCTTGAGTTCGCGTGTTCTATAGTCCGCCATGTCGATTGCCCGCGCGGCCAGGCCCTGCGCTTCGGCCTGCCGGCAGGCCTGTTCGGCCAGGCCCTCGGCGTTGCCGGTCTCGGAACCGTACAGGATGGTAATCGGCGCAACGGCCTGGGAAACCGGCTCGGCATCTCCGGCAAGCGCGCCATGGGCGCCGGCCAGATACCCGCTGATCCAGCGCGCCTGCTCGGGTGACAGCGTCGCCGACAGCCGCTCGAGCAGCTCAGCCTGCTCGGGCGTCAGCGGACTGTTCCAGTCTTTGAGTGAATTTGCCTGCATAAACCTGTTAATCATTCGGTAGAAAGCCGGCACTCACAATGAGTTCCGGCGACACGTACAGAGTATGCTAACGCAGGCAATATAGGCTTAAAAAGAATAAATACTGATTTTTATATAATTTAAAAGAATAAATTTAGATCGAGAGGATTATTGCGCCGAGCTTGCCTGCTCCTGCGGTAAGCGACCGGTCGCCAGCCAGTCTTCAAATTCCCTGATTGACTGTTCAAATTGCCGACGGTACTCGGGCAAGGACGCATGGGAAGCCGGACTCTGTAGCGCCTGACGGTAGTTTTCCAGGGTGCGCTGGACCCACTCACGCGCCGCTGCTTCGCCATCGCGCTGAATCAGCAATTCGATGCGCTGCTGTTCCTGTGCCATCGTTTCATCAGCATTCCGACTGTTAATTTTGACCGGGATTGCTTTACTGCGTTTGCTAATACGTAGTGTGATCAAAGCCCTCGTGAGGGGCTGGGTGGATTCGGGGTCTGCAGGCTGGGCGGCAGCTTCGAGCTGCCCGTCAGATAAATATCGATATGCCGGGCGACATCACGGCCTTCACCGATGGCCCAGACCACGATCGACTGACCGCGACTGGCATCGCCGGCAGCGAACACGCCTTCAACAGCCGTCATCTTGCGATCATTTGTTTGAATCGTCCCGCGATCGGTAAGCGCTAGCCGTTCGTCGTTCAGATAAGTCACTTCCGGTCCCTCGAAGCCGATAGCAATCAACACCAGGTCCGCCGGCATCTCAAGACCTTCCTCCAGAACAATCTTTTCGATGCGCCGGCCCTGTTCGTCGCGTTTCCAGTCAACGCGCTCGGCCGTGAGACAATTGACGCGGCCATCGCCGTCTGTATCGACAAAACCGGTCACATTGATACTGAAGACTTCCTCGCCGCCCTCCTCCAGAGCGTAGGTTTGCTGATAAGTCTCCGGCTGCTGCGGCCATGGATTGTCGGGCTGTCGTTCGGCCGGTGCGCGCGGATTGATGCTGAACTGCACAACCTCCCTGGCGCCCTGGCGATGAGCCGTGGCGACGCAGTCGGCACCGGTATCACCACCGCCGAGCACGATCACATTCCGGTCACGGGCATCGGAAATGTCAGCGACTGTCCGCCCGGCCCGGCGCCGGTTTTCAGCGACGAGGTATTCCATGCCGAACAGTACGCCGTCGAGTTCGCGGCCCGGCACCGGTACATCGCGATGCTTGAGCGCGCCAATGGCCAGGCACACCGCATCAAATTGGTTCTGCAATTGTTCGATCGAGATATCGACACCAACGTTAACACCGGTACGGAACACAATACCCTCTTCCTCCAGTTGTTCAACGCGCCGCGTGACCTGATGTTTTTCAAACTTGAAGTCGGGAATACCATAGACCATCAGCCCGCCGATGACGTCGTCGCGCTCAAACACCGTGACGTTATGCCCGGCGCGATTCAGCTGCTGGGCCGCCGCCAGTCCGGCCGGACCGCTGCCGACGATGGCAACCGTTCTGCCGGTTCGCACTGCCGGCGGTTCGGGAACGATCCAGCCGTTCTTCCAGCCGGTATCCACGATGGCGCGCTCGATATCCTTGATGGTTACCGGATCATCGTTATAGGAGAGCGTGCACGCCGGCTCGCACGGCGCCGGACAGGTATAACCGGTGAACTCGGGAAAGTTGTTGGTCGCATGCAGGCGCGCCAGTGCTTCCTGCCACTGGCCGCGGTAAACCAGGTCATTCCATTCCGGAATGATATTGCCGATCGGACAGCCGCCCATGCAGGTCGGCACGCCGCAATCCATGCAGCGTTGCCCCTGCGCACGTAGCTGCGAGGCATCCCAGTCAAATTCATAGATCTGACGGTAGTCGCGAATGCGCGTCTCGGGATCACGATAGCCGATGTTAACGCGATCGTGTTTGAGATAACCGTCAGGATGGTTTTCGGACATGATCTTACGCGGCGCGTCTTGCCGCCGGCCGAGGTGGTTTGACGCGGATATCCCGGCCATTTTTCAGGTACCGCGCCACGGCCTCGGCATAAGCCTCCGGCACTACCTTCACGAATTTCTGCAGCGATGCATCCCACGCAGCCAGGATCTGTGCGGCCTTCGGACTGCCGGTATGACTGACATGGTTTTCCAGCATACGCCGCAGCAGTTTCTGATCGCGGGTTTCACTGACTTGTTCAAGATGACGGCCATCCGGATTGAGATAGCGTCCGGCCATACCTGCTTCGTCAAAAATATACGCCTCGCCGCCGCTCATTCCGGCGCCGAAGTTCTTGCCGATCGGTCCCAGAATCACGGCGACACCACCGGTCATGTACTCGCAGGCATGATCACCGACACCCTCGACAACGCTCAATGCGCCGGAGTTGCGCACACAGAAGCGTTCCGCGGCACGGCCGTTGAAATACGCCTCGCCTTCGGTTGCCCCGAACAACGCGACATTGCCAATGATCATGTTCTCCGCCGCCACGAATCCTGCATCTGCCGGTGCACTGACACTGATGAAGCCGCCGGACAATCCCTTGCCGATATAGTCGTTGGCATCGCCTTCGAGATACAGGCTGATGCCGCGGCAGACGAATGCGCCAAAACTCTGCCCGGCCGTGCCGTTGCAATGGATATTGATGGTATCGGCCGGAAGACCCTCGGCCCCGTAGCGGCGTGTGACTTCATAACTCAGCAACGTGCCGAACGTGCGGTCACGGTTGCACAGGTTGATTGAAATATCGACCGGTTCGCGCTGTTCGAGTGCCGGCTGCGCCTGTTCAATGACCCGGTGATCGATCTTTTTATCGAGGCCATGATTCTGCGCCCGTGTCCGGCGCGGATCATCCTCGGAAACAACACGCCGCAACAGTGCCGAAACATCGGGACGAACGCCTTTCGGATGAACGATCTTTTTAGCCTTGAGCCTATCCACCCGGCCAATCGTCTCATCCATACTGCGAAAACCGAGTGTCGCCATGTTCACACGCACTTCCTCGGCTATGAAACGCATGTAATTGACAACATATTCCGCCTGACCGGTAAATTTCGCCCGCAGCTGCGGATCCTGCGTGGCGACACCGACCGAACAGGTATTGCAGTGACACTTGCGCAGCATGATGCAGCCGACGGCCACCAGCGGTGCCGTGCCGAAGCCGTATTCTTCCGCACCCAGCAGCGCCGCGATGATCACGTCCCGGCCGGTCAGGAAACCGCCGTCGGCACGCACCGTAATGCGCGAGCGCAAGCGATTGGCCAGCAGCACGCGGTGAGTTTCCGCCAGGCCGAATTCCCAAGGTGTGCCGGCGTGCTTGATCGATGTTTTGACCGATGCGCCGGTGCCGCCCGAATCGCCGCTGATCAGTACCGCGTCGGCGTGCGCCTTGGCGACACCGGCCGCGATGGTGCCGACGTTGGCCTTGGCGACCAGCTTGACATGAATATCTGCATTCGGGTTTGCACACTTGAGATCATGGATGAGCTGTTTGAGATCCTCGATCGAATAAATGTCATGATGCGGCGGTGGCGAGATCAGCCCGACGCCGGGCACCGTAAAGCGAACCTTGGCAATACCCTCGTCCACCTTGCCGCCCGGCAGTTCACCACCTTCACCGGGCTTGGATCCCTGTGCCATCTTGATCTCGATCTGTTTCGCCTGCGCCAGGTAATGTGCCGTTACACCGAAGCGGCCGCTGGCAACCTGTTTCATGGAACATTCGCGCTCGGTACCGAAACGTTCGACCTGCTCACCGCCCTCGCCGGTCCCGGATTTGCCGCCGATGCGGTTCATGGCGATGGCGAGCGTTTCATGCGCCTCCTGGCTCAGGGCGCCAAAGGACATCGAACCGGTGGAAAAGCGTCGCATGATCGACTCGATGGGTTCCACTTCCTCGATCGGGACAGCCGCGGATTCATCCTTGACGAAATCCAGTAGACCGCGCAGGTTGAACAACTGTTCATTCTGATCATTTACATAACGAGCAAAGTCACGGTAAGCATCTGCGTCGTTATTGCGCGCCGCCTGCTGCAGTTTGCCGATGGTGTACGGGTTCCAGTGATGGCGTTCACCGTCGCGGCGCCAGTAAAGTTCGCCCCCCTGCTCAAGCGGCAGATTGCCGACCACTTTCGTGCCGAAAGCGATTTCGTAGGCCTTCAGCGTTTCCTGTTCGAGGTCCTCGAGACCGACACCGGGAATATGCGCAGTGGTGCCGGTGAAGTATTCATCGACAAAATCATGATCCAGGCCAACCGTCTCAAAGATCTGGGCGCCCTTGTAAGCCTGCAGGGTCGAGATACCCATC
>CAZFUS010000112.1:0-6297 GCA_964522485.1 uncultured Enterobacteriaceae bacterium
TGGTGCGAAAGGAGAGACTCGAACTCTCACGGGTTGCCCCACTGGCACCTAAAGCCAGCGCGTCTACCAATTCCGCCACTTTCGCGCATGTTGCTACCGTGTGCAGGTAACCCGTCGGCGGCACCGGGCGCGCGGGAAGTAAACCGTAGCGGGCGGTGCAGACAAATTATAAAGGTGCGTCATGATGTTTGTAACCCTCCTGCGACCGGGTCCACAGTTTGCTGCTGCATTCCGGGTCTAGAATGGCAGTAAGAACATGAACGACTATTGAATCACTCAGGAAGGAGTCCTGCCCAATGCACCGGATCATTGCGCTGTTATCAGGCCTGGGGCTGTGGTTGTTGATGGCTCCGGCCTTCGCCATCACAATCCTCCAGTGTGAAGATGATGAGGGTAATACCAGTTTTCAGGAACAACGCTGCCCGCCCGGAACCCAGGCCGTGGTCACCAAGAAAATCCGTACCGAATCCCAGCGTGCTGCCGCAACTCTGAAAAAACTTCAGCAGGATAAGCCGGTGGTATTGTTCCGGGTCAATGACTGCGAGGCCTGCGATCAGGTAAGCGGTTACTTGCGTTGCCAGGACGTACCGTTTACCGAAAAAAATGTCAGTAATGACAGGGCTGCCCAGGAAGAGCTGCTGCTCCGGACCGGCGAGCTCTCCGTTCCGGTTGTGACCATTGGTGATGAGGTCGTCAACGGCTATAGCAAAGAAACGCTGACCCGGTATCTCGACGCCGCCGGTTATCCGGGTGACGCCAAAGCTGAGACAGCATCGGTTCAGGCCGTGTCACACGGGCCTTAGGCGAATACTTCAGAAGATAACAGCCTGACTAAAAGCAGTGCTCGCCCAGCTGCTCACAGCTGCGCCGACACTTGCGATTGCCCTGCCTGTCAACGATACAATCCTTGGTCCAGTGCTCGCAGATTTTCATGCACTGTTTGCTCTGTTGCTGCGTTTCGCCTGCCGGCCGACCCTCATGGGCCGGAGGAGCAAAGGCTGAACCGGCGCGCTTGCCGCGCGGCTCATCGTTATTATCTTTATCCCCGGCCAGCGCCAACGCCGGCATCAATAACATAAGCAATACCAGCGACAACCGTATACGAACCGTCATCGATATCTCCACCCCTCAGGCTTGATTGGCCTGTGCCCGCTGACTGGCGGGCACTGACTCATGCCTTTTGAGCTTATAAATCGATACAGGTTCATCGATACCACGGATTTTTACCGCTAACGGCGCCATGAATTCGAAATCATCGGCACTGGTTGCCGCATTTGCGACCGCGCCAGAGACATCGATGCTCATCGATTCAGCGTTGCTGCACAGACGCGAAGCCAGATTCACGGCCTGGCCGACGACCGAATAGTCGAGATGTTCCTCGGAGCCGATATTGCCGATCAGCACCGGTCCCATGTCCATACCGATGGCAATCGGCAGTTTCGGCTGATGCAGCTCGTTCTGAATGGCGTGGACTGCCTGCATAATCGCCAGCGCGCACTGGCAGGCACGAACGGCGCGATCGCCGGTATCGAAAATCGCCATGATGCCATCGCCATTGAATTTATCGATGTAGCCACCGTATTCATACACTGTGTCCACCTGTATGGCCAGTAACTGGTTCAGCGCCTCAAACAGTATCTCGGGTTCTGTTTCCCGGCTCAGCGCCGTGAAGCCACGTATATCCGAAAACATGACACAAACGTCGCGGCGTTCCGGCGCCGGCAGCATCTCGGTATTGGCATAGATTTCGACCATACTTCGTGTGCGCGGCGAGATGTAACGATTGAGATAGCGGCGGACACGCTCCATTTCGAGGAAGTAATCGACTTTCTGCATATGGCCCAGCAGGCGCGCCTTCAGTACCAGCGGGTTGATCGGCTTGGCAATAAAGTCGGTCGCCCCGGCCTCGAATACCTCGGCCAGCATCCCTTCCTGCTCGACGGAGGTAATGAAGATAATTGGGGTAATGCGATAGCTATCCATCGATCGCAATTTCTGACACAACTCGAGACCGCCCAGACCGGGCATGCGAATATCGATCAGAAATGCATCGAAGGTTTTTTGCCGGGCCCGCGTCAGGCATTTGGTGCCCTCATCAACCAATTCGACAAAAAAACCTTCTGATATCAATTGGTTGGCAATGATACTCCGTATGGCCCTGTCATCATCGGCCACCAGAATCGTCTGACCCAGACTGCGTTTGCGCTCCTGCATGGTGCCCTGCCCCCCCCCTGAGCACATTGATGCATATGGCCTATACGCGGATTATCGATCCGGTAAGTTGATTGTACTGATAAAGCAGCAAGTCGAATTTAATAATAATTATAAGTCATTAACGAGACCAGTTAAAAAAATAGCTTTAATAACCACCTTTGTGAACTGATTTCAGCAGATTAATCACCTCCGTTGCGGATGCTGGATAAAGGCCTGTCCATCGACCAGCGGTACCTGCGGCAAAACCGGAATATATTGAAGTATGGATCCGGGGGTTGAGACCGCCGGCACATAAGTTGCACTATCTGCATCATTATTGGTCACCTGTATATCAATACATGTTGACCCCACCGACTCTGGTGCACGTGAATTAAGGGGGGAGCAGATATGAATCTCATCAAAGTAAGGCCGCTGTTAATCTCAAGTTTACTACTGAGTACTACGTTATTTGCCTGCACGCCGGCCAGCAAGCATTCTAGAGAAATATCGGATCCGAATCTTTCCCACATCGCCATGATAAGAACCGATCGTGGTGAGAGTTCGTTGGTTATATACAATCCCGAACTCTGCCGGAGAATCGGTGATGCGTGTGGATTTTTCCGTTCCCAGGCCTATGCGCATTCAGCCCTTAATCACGAAATACTGCCGCCGGAGAGCTATCCGGATTCTCTGGAAGCCGAGGCCGATTGTTATGCGGCAAGAAATGCCGGCGGGGACGAAGTTCTGGCTGCCGTTCAGCTTTTATCCGATGAAAACCGCAGCCCGGACATTCCGATAACCGGCGATCCGGGCCAGCGCGCTCAAAGAATACGCGATTGTGCTGAAGCGGCCGGAAACTGGACTGGAAACGGATAATCGTTGATTAAAGAGTAATCATTAAACACGCGGGGCAGAAGCGGGTATGCGGCAACTCCTTTGCGATCGGGTCTGTGTTGAATAAGCCAGTATCGTCCGGAGCAAAACTATGTCACATCGGTTGAGACGTTGGACTGTAGCTGCACTGTTAGCGCTGGCAGGCGCTGTTATTGTAACAGCTGCCAGTCTGCCCTATCTGCCTGTCATTCATGGCACAGAGGCCGGGGAGATTGAGCGCCTTGCAACATGGCTGGAAATTGAACCGGGCAGCCACGTCGCTGAGTTAGGCGCGGGTGATGGAACATTCGCCATTGCCCTGGCCCGCCGTGTCGGCCCTTCGGGCCATGTGTATGCGACTGAGCTCGATGAAGAACGCCTCGCTGATATTAAACAGGCAACGTCAGAAGCGGGACTCTCGAATATCACGGTGATAAAGGGTGCAGCATCGAGCACGAACCTCCCTGAAGCCTGTTGCGACGCAATCTTCAGTCGCGCCGTCTATCATCACTTGACTGACCCTGCCGCCATCAACGCTGATCTCTTTCGTGCCCTTCGAACTGACGGCCGCCTCGTCGTCATTGATTTCGCGCCAGGCGGAATCATGGACTGGATCGGTCGTCCGGAAACAGCAGAGCGGCATGGCGGGCACGGTACGCCAGCGGAAACGGTGTTGAAAGAAGTGACAGCCGCCGGTTTTCAAACCGTGCGCGGACCGGAATCCTGGCGTGGCCAGACCTACGCCGTGCTGTTCACACGCCCCCGATCCACCGCCACCACTGACTGACAGGGAAGCATGGGAATCGTGCAGCGCTCAGCTTCACTATCCGGGCTTACTCCAAATCTTGACTAACTGACCCTCTATGAAGCGCAAGTACCGGTACATCCCGTTTTCTGGCCCGTAAACCCAGATCTCAACCGTAACAGCCCCGTCCCTGATATGGCCGTTCTGATCGACGGCGGGGCTAAATACTTCGCGGCTGTCTGGCTGCCCACACTTTCTGAGCACATCTACGGTGAGGGCTCCCTCATCAATAACGTCCTGTTTGCAACGCATTGTCGCTTGTACGTTTACTGCAACAAGTAACAGGATTCCAATCAGGCAATGACCGAAGAAATTTAACATCCTGAAACCGGCACTGTTCAGCGGTTCGGCCGATCTGGCCCCAGATCCAGGGCCGAGGCGGTCTGTCGAAGGGTTAGTTGACGGTGCTACATAAAACCAGCCCCGCTTATAGGCGGGGCTAGTCGGGCTCATGAGTCCAGTGCGGCTGGCAACCAGCCGTTTTACCGGCTTGTTTAGAGTCGGTTTATTGTAACCCTGATTTTCTCGACGCATGGCGTATTGGTTTTGTGCGGTACAAGGGCACACAAGACGCCATGTGTCATTGAAAGTATAGCAAACCATCTGACAAGTTATACCTGATTGATGATTTATCAGGAATTGCGTATAAATATGAAATTGCCTCTGAAAATCCGCTGGATTTTTCCTCTATCAGTCCGGAACAGGACGCTCCACACTGTCGCCCGTCGCTGGCCCCATTGTCATCGTCTTCGATAACGCCGGCTACACCGTGGAGTGCTTGATCCTCGACGGGTCATTCAATGACATGGCCCCCTGGAACAGCCGCCGAAACGGTGAGTTGCTTGGTCCGCCCGCCGGTCAGGTCTTTTGGTCTTTCACTAGCTTACAAATTGATTGTAGAGCCAGGCAAAAACAGCCCCGCCGATCAAACCATCCACGAAGGAATAGAGAGTGACCACGGCTACAGACCTGATTCCACTCCCGGCAGCGTAGCCGGGGTAAATGGATCCAAGCATCGTCAGGAATTCAGCTCCGTAGCCAGTCCAGAGTATATTGGCTATAGCGGTAAGCAATACTGCCAGCGCCCACAGAGTTCCCGCCGCAAGGGCCAGCGCTTTAACAGAAAGCTTCATTGGCGCACTCCTTGAATTCCTGGAATTTCCACCAATTATAGAACAATTGCCAGCTTCCATCTTTTATGAGGAGAGTCACCCTCCAGATAAAAAATCGATGGCCAATAAATAATTATGATCAGTTACATGTTCGCGTGTGTGGATTGATGGCTGCCTCTGATTCAATCCGCTGACATCTTCGTCTCCGGCCGCCCTGTGCTGCCGGAGGTCCATACTTTCCAGCCTCAAAAAAAGCCCCCTCTGACAGTAGAGGGGGCTTATCAGCCATGGAAGGATTCACGCCTAGAAGGAGATGCACTATAAACATCTTAAGTATGGTTCATGATTACGATGCCATTCGTACCTGGGTTCAATTTCATATCATTGAATGGCGGACACAAAGAGTGATGTTCCTCAAGCCAGATTCGGTGGCGGCTGCCCCCGGCATGCTCACGGACAGGATTTATTTTGCCCTGGTTTTGTGCTTTATGTCTCAGAACAATTCAGGAGGCTGATTCAATGTTTCCGCCAGAAGATAATGAAATATTGGTGGGGGAGTCATGTTACAGTTCACTGCTCTTCAGTTGGCCTATACAAGTGGATTTCCGCTCTACTTCTATGCCATCACCTATCTTGTAGGGATTACATCACCCCTCTGGTACGGGTTACTGGTAGAAGAAAGAAACGGATAGGGTTGTTGGTATTCTCCAGTGCAAGATTCTCTGCTAGAAACGGACTTTGGATGGCACTGCAGCCCCGGCATAGTAAGCCCTGTCGGGATATTATTTGAATAGATAAAACTACCCTCCTCTCCATCATAACCACGTGTGCATAGCTCACAATATTAAATAATCGACAAGAACCCTACTCGATGAGCTTGGTCTTAGTGATCAGGATCTCATCAAATAGTTGCCGAAATCGGTATCACAACGAGTGAATGAACAGCTCATTACTCGAATGGCTAAGTTCGAAACTCAGAGGATATCGCCCATGTTTAATCCATATTTGTTCTGGTTTCATTTTATACGGGAACTGATGAAGTTACCCGATCAGAATCGTGATCGCACAAGGATCGTCAATAAGTGGGATATGAAAAACAATGAAGCCCAAGACCCCTGAAAATGATCCAGGCGAGGAAACCGGCCACGATAAGGGCGCTGTGATTCTGCCGGCTCAGCATTTCGCCAAGCCGCCTTTACGCTCTCAACCGGATCTCGGCCGCGTCATTCTCAAGCTGTTGTTTTAGACAAATGCGAAGTTCTATGGAAATAAACTGCCCACACTGCGATTACGTTCTATTCAGCCTGCATGAAA
>CAZFUS010000113.1:0-6227 GCA_964522485.1 uncultured Enterobacteriaceae bacterium
GATGATAGTCTGGGGCTCTCCCCACGCGAAAGTAGGACACTGCCAGGCATTTAATACTGAAACCCCGACTCTCCTGAGTGGGGGTTTTTTTTATTGTCTTGTCCACGCGCAAAATCTAGTTACTGACCGTTGGCGCGTGCGCAGATCGGCCAGATTGCGTATAGTCCGGATCAGACTTCGAATGATGCTCTGATCGGACTGAATCCCCGGATCCCATGCCGCGCGCCCGCCGACAGCCCGAGTGGACCCGCCTGAGTGATGAGGCCCTGCTTGATGTGCGCTTCTGCGATCTCGGGCTCAGGGTCGAGGAGTCCCCCGTTCAGGACTGCGTGGATCAGCTCTACTATGAACTGGCCGGCTGCGGCCTTAGGCTGCGGCCGCACTGCTGGTTCGGCGAGGAATGGTTCTCGCCCGACGGTGTCCCCGGTATCGCCATCCCTTTTTATCTTGCCCATCCCCGTCTGAAGAAGTTGCAGCAGAAACTGATGTTCGAAGTGGAAGGCGGCACCATGCGCAGTTGCCTCAAGCTGCTCAGGCATGAGGCTGGCCATGCCATCGACAGCGCCTGGCGGCTGCACAATCGCAGAACCTGGCAGCGTCTGTTCGGCGATTTCAGGCGCGCCTATCCCGATTACTATTCACCCCGCACCGGCAGCAAGCACTACGTTCTGCATCTGGACTGGTGGTATGCCCAGAGTCATCCTGCCGAGGATTTTGCCGAAACCTTCGCCGTCTGGCTGAAACCGAGCAATCAATGGCGGCGGGATTATGCTGGCTGGCCGGCGCTAAAAAAGCTGGAGTATGTCGATGAGCTGATGACTTCGCTGGAGGATCGGCGTCCCCTGGTACGCAGGCGCGAGCGGGTCGACCCGGTTGCGCGATTGAAGAAGACTTTGCGCGACCATTACCGCCAGCAGCGGCAAAGCTATGGTATTGCCGTACCGGAGCTGTTCGATGCCGATCTCAGGCGCCTGTTTGCGGAAAAACCTGCCGTGCCGGGCAACGGCCGCAAGGCGGCAGCGCTGCTGCGGCGGTTGCAGCCCGAACTGTGCCGTCTGTGCGCGCGCTGGACTGGCGAATACCCTTATGCGATCGCCCAGATCATGCAGGAAATGATGCTGCGCTGTCGTGAACTCAAGCTGTATGTGGACCGGCCGGAAGCAGAGGTCAAGCTGGACATTGCTATCTTTCTCAGCGTTCAGACGCTCAACTATCTGCATCACGTACGTCACAGGATACCCATGTGATGAAACATCTGCGTGTTCTGGTACTGGCCCATCAGGATCTGATCCCGCCGGATAATGTCGAGAGTTATTCCGACAAGGACTACCAGGAATGGAAGACAGAGTTCGATGTCATTTCAACGCTACGGGAGTCAGGACATGAAGTGCTGCCGCTCGGTGTGTACGACAATCTGGGCGTAATACGGCAGGCCATGCGCGAGTTCAAACCGCATATCGCCTTCAATCTGCTTGAAGAGTTTCACGACAATTCGCTGTTTGATCATCATATCGCCAGCTTTCTTGAGCTGCACAAGCAGGCCTACACCGGCTGCAATCCGCGCGGCCTGATGCTGGCGCATGACAAGTCTCTCACCAAGAAACTGCTGACTTATCATAAGATCCCGACACCGCGCTTTACCGTTGTACCGTTGGGCCGGTCGGCACGCCTCCCCCGTAAGACTGATTATCCTCTGATCGTCAAATCGCTCTATGAAGAGGGGTCGTATGGTATCGCCCAGGCTTCAGTTGTCAGCACAGAAGAGAAACTGCACGAGCGGGTCAGATATCTGCATGACCAGCTCAATACGCCCGCTATCGTGGAAGAGTATATCGATGGCCGTGAACTGTATGTGGCCATCATTGGCAACCGCCGACTGCAGGCATTCCCGATCATAGAGCTGGTATTCGGCAAGATGACAGAAGGCAGTCAGAAGATCGCTACCTCCAGGGTCAAGTGGGACTGGAAGTACCAGGAGGCGCACGGGATCGATACGGTGCTTGCCCGCGATCTGTCGCCCGAGCTGGAAAAACGGATCACCTACATGGCCCGGCGCATGTACCGGATACTAGGGTTGAGCGGCTATGCCCGTATAGATATGCGCCTGACGCCGGACAGCAGACTTTATGTGCTGGAAGCCAACGCCAATCCGGATCTCGGTTATGGTGAGGAACTGTCGACCGCAACCGAGGCGGCCGATATGAACTACGAGGCATTGCTGCACAAGATTATCAATCTTGGCCTGCGTTACCGTCCGAATGAGAGCCTGCGTTAACCGAAAAGTCTATCTGTTTATGATGCTGTCCGGTTGCCCGTCCTGTATGGCAGGCGTTCAATAACTTGTTGAATAATAATAATTTATTTCATTTATTCTGATCTGTTCCGGTTATTTCAGGTGGAACGATTTCGGATTGCGGTAATCACAAAAAGCGACAATTCTTGAAAATGTGTCAGTGCCATGGGAATCATCGTGGTGCTGATTGGTTCGAAATAGGCAATCAATTGAAAAACAGGAGGTTGACATGTTGAGTTGGGCACTGACGTTTCTGGTTATCGCGGTGATAGCCGGCATCTTCGGCCTCAGTGGTATCGCCGGTACCGCCGCCAATATCGCCTGGATACTGTTTGTTGTCGGACTGGTTCTGGCCATCATCTTTTTTATTACCGGCCGCCGGCCGCCGGCACCTTAATCCGCAGCATTTACAGACACGATAACAGTCGTCGTGATGGACGGCTGTTATCGTGTTTATCTGTCATAAATCTTTAGCTGTAGCATTGATTCCAATAACTGGCTAACTGTGCGCCGATGGAAACAAAAATTCCTGGCGTTGTTTAATAAAGCTCCGGCTCATCCTCAGGGCGGGTTTTGAAACGCCGGTGCAGCCACAGATATTGTTCCGGGTGTTTGGCGAGCGCATCCTCGATCAGTTTATTTACACGCCGGGCGTCGGCTGCTTCGTCAGTTCCGGGGAAGTCGGTGAGAACCGGAGAAAACCTGACACAGTAACGTTTGCCGCCATCTAATCGGAAATGACTGCAGAAAACTGCCGCAGCGCCTGTCATGCTGACCAGTCGTGAAGTCCCGCGGATAGTTGCAGCCTGAATACCGAAGAATGGCGCAAAGACGGAATGGTGCCGCGCATAATTCTGATCCGCGGCGTACCAGACAGCATGACCCTGACGCAGACCGCGGATGATCGCCCGCGTGTCGAATTTATTTATTACCGCACCAAAATGACGTGCGCGTCCTGTTCGGATCAGCTCTTCAAACAATGGATGCTTACTGGGACGATAGATTACATCCATATCCAGATATGGCGCGACAAAGGCACCGGCAATGTCGATAGTGGAAAAGTGGGCACCTATGATCAGCACGCCCCGGCCCTGCGCCTGGGCGGCAAGGATATGTTCGGTACCTTCGACCTGCGCCCGATCCCGGAGATGATCGACACCGCGCAGCCAGGCGGTGCCGGTCTCGAAGACACTCATGCCGTACGATTCAAAGGTTGCGATCAATCGTCCAGTTTGCTCTGCATCCGATAATTCTGGGAAACACAGGCGCAAATTGGTAGCAGCGACTTGACGACGCTGGCGTGCCAGATAATAGAGCAGGCGCCCGAGCTGCCTGCCCAGCCATAGCTGCAGGTCGTGCGGCAGGCGTACCAGCAGCCACAGGCAGGCGATACCGGCGGCCACTCCCCAGTAGCGGGGCTGCAGATATTGATAGGGCTTGTCTTTTGGCATGTTCAGCTGGCCCGGCCTTCCAGGGACTCCTTTGCGGTTGCCGCTTTATCCCGCCGGCAGAAGCGCGGTTTCCCGTATCTCTTGGCAAATATCCCCGGGATTGTATAACAGCCGGATTCACTATCGACGTGGTTTCGGGCCGGTTTGAGAGTCATCGGCCGCTCCGGAGGCCGGCGCTGGCATGGCATGTATAAGACCCTGTTGTATCTGACTTTTGACTTGATCGCCGCTGCCCCAGCAAGCAAAATAAGACGCTAAGAGGACCGGGGCGGCACACCGGATGACGAGGACCCGACAAGAGATGCGTCGCCAGTCCGCAAGGTCCCGTGCGTGATTCCAAGACCAATCATAATAACCAATTCATTACAGGCAGAAAGCTGATGAGACTATTAACAATTGTATGCCTGGCGCTGAGCTTCGCCGGTACCGCCTATGCGGAGGGTGACCCGGCCGTAGGCAAACGCAAAGCCGAAAGCTGTCTGGGTTGCCATGGTATTGCAGATTACGGCAACGTTTATCCAACCTACAAAGTGCCGAAACTTGGTGGCCAGAGCGCAGCCTATATCGTCGCTGCACTGAAAGCCTACCAGTCCAAGCAGCGCTGGCATCCGACCATGCAGGCTCAGGCAGCAGATATGAGTCCTGAAGACATGGCCGATATCGCAGCCTATTTTTCCAGTCTGAAAGACCTCGGCCCGTCAAAATCCAGTGAAGGGAACCAGGCCGCTGAATCCGGGGAGGCCGGCAATGAATAACTACAAGCAGGTGTTCTCACTGGTAGCCTTGTTCGCCAGCGGTTTCATGACAACTGCGGTTCTGGCCGGAGGTGACATCACCGCGGGCAAGAAAAAGGCCGAGTCCTGTTTCGCCTGTCATGGTGAAAAAGGTATCAGTACCGCTCCGGACATGTATCCGCATCTGGCCGGCCAGCATGCGAGTTATCTGCTCCACGCAATGAAGGATTACAAGGAGGGACGGCGCCAGAACCAGATCATGAGCGGCATGGCCGAACCGCTGAGCGAGCAGGACATGGAAGACATCGCTGCCTATTATGCTTCAATGCCGGGACTGGTGACTCCGCCGCGCGAGCCGGCAGCTTCTTCCGAGTAGGCCTGACAATTAGCTAGAATTTATCCTTTAACGCGCGGACACGGGCGAAGACTTCGACCGACCGCGCGTTTTCCATTTTCAGGGTATGACGGATACCCGCGTCATCGGGACGCAGGAACGGATTCGTCGCCTTTTCCTCTGACAGCAATGCCGGCAGTGTCGGTTTGCCTGCCGCACGCTGGCGGTTCACCTTTTCGGCCCGCTGTTTCAATTCGTCATTGTCCGGATCAACCGTCAGGGCAAAGCGGGCATTGTTCTGGGTGTATTCATGGCCACAATAGATACGGGTATCGTCAGGCAGAGACATGATTTTCTGCAACGACGACCACATCTGCTCCGGGCTGCCCTCAAATAACCGCCCACATCCCATGGCAAACAGTGTGTCACCGGTGAAGGCCAGTTTCTGTCCCGGTATGTGATAAACGATATGGCCACGCGTATGGCCCGGCGTATCATGGACTTCGATCCGGTGTTCGCCAAAGAAAAAGTGGTCACCTTCGCCGACCTCGATATCAATGCCTGGAATGCGTTGGGCATCAGCCCGGGGACCGACGATGGTGCAGCCGGTCTGTGACTTGATCTCCAGATTCCCGCCGGCATGATCCCAGTGATGGTGAGTATTGAAGATGTGCGTCAATTGCCAGCCGCGTTCATCCAGCGCCCTGACAATAGGCCCGACTTCCGGTGTATCCACGCAGGCGGTCTGATCGGCATCCGCATCATGCAGCAAATAGCCGTAGTTATCGCTGAGGCAGGGGAACATGTGGACTTCGAGTGCTGACATAGGCTGCCCATTGTGAAATCCCGAAAGAACATCAGGCTATCAAATCATGCATGGTGCGGGTAGGGATGGGCTGCAGGCAGGGATTCTGTTTGCCGTGGCCGTTACCATGACCTGGCCGGGCGTCAGCCTTGCCGACGAAGTCTGGCCCGAATTCAATTCCTTCTCCCCCGACGATGGTATCCGCATACAACCGGGTGCGCAGTTCCGGCTCGATGCCGCGGTACATGACAGTCGCTGACATCAATGGTGGCGAGGAAGACAACCTGACGCGCGGTCTGAACTGGTATCCGAACGATAATCTGCGTTTTTCCGCCAATTACATCAGGGTATTGGAGGTACAGGGCGGCCCCTTGCCGGATAATGAACCATCCACCTTTCTTGTTCGCAGCCGGCTGGCATTCTGACAATAAAAATCGGCTAGCCTGGATCGAGTAACGATTCAATATTGACCTGCTCGCCGGCGTGGTCGGCATCGTAGCCACTCAACTGATTCACCCGTTCGCGAAACGGCGTGCTTTTCAATAAAGTCAGCAAAGCTTTGACGGCACGGGTTTTAAGCAGTGACTGCGGCAGACAGAAATAATAGTTT
>CAZFUS010000114.1:0-6005 GCA_964522485.1 uncultured Enterobacteriaceae bacterium
GCCAGGCAAATGCAAAATCCTCGACGGCGATGTCCAGTTCATCCTGGCGGTAATCCAGCCGCCCGATTTCGAGTCGATCCAGCAGACGACCGGAGAGATCCCGGACCACCAGTTCACCCGGCAGCATCCGTTCGCCCATCCAGACGGCGCCGCGCAGACCGGCCGGGGTGGCAACAATCACCATCAGACCGGTGATAGCCAGCAACATCAGCAGCAGCAGGACTTTCAGCAGTCTCACAGATCGGAGCCCAGCGAAATGTGCAGGCGGATCGGCAGATCGTCGTCGGTGACGCCCGCAGCCACATCCACCTTGATGAGCCCGACCGGGGATAGCCAGCGCAGTCCCAGACCGGTACCTACCTCAAGCGGATCGGAAAAATCGTTGACGGCATTGCCGAAATCGACGAAAGCGGCCACGCCCCAGCCTTTATAGACAAACTGCTCGTATTCGATACTCCCGACAATCAGGTAACGGCCGCCGATAACCTCACCCGCGGCATTTTCCGGGCCGAGTGACTGGTAGTCGTAACCGCGGATGCTGTTATCACCGCCGGCGAAGAAGCGTAGCGAGGCCGGCAATTTGTCAAAGTCAGCAACGCCGGTGGCACCGAATTCGAACCGTGCCAGAATACGATTGCGGAAACCGAGGGCGCGGATGTATTTACCCTGTATGCGTGTCTGTACAAACGAAGTATCGGACAATAGGGGTTCCGCCGCGCCTTTTACTTCCAGGCTGAGGCGGCCGCCTCTGCGGGCATATATCGGGTCATCGCTCCAGCTGCGCCACCAGCTGGCGCCGGGGATGAGCAGTTTCGTGGTGCGGCGCTCATCGGCGATGCGGAAGTTTTCCAGCAGATAGGTGGTGGACAGGGTTTCGTGCCAGCCCCAGCGGGTCCGGCTGCGGAATACGGAGGCCTGGCCGCTCCGGCTCTCACTGGTCTCGGTATCCTCGTCCTTGAGCAAACCACTGAAGCCGACGTCAGCGGGGCCGTTGCGGAAGTAGGGCATGAGATATTTACCGCTCAGCGTGCTGATAACCGGCGACAGCGTCAGGCTGGTATTGAACTGGTGGGCGCGCTCGTTCAGGTAACGGGCGTCCCAGCCGAGCCGCAGCCGCGGACCGGTGTCAGTGGCGAAACCGCCGCCTGCGGTATAGCGGTGCGGTTTGCGAAGTTCCAGTGAGGCCGTGATCGGGACGGTCTGATCCGTGGTCTGGCTTTGCCCGGTCCTGATATCGACCGAACTGAAGATATTGCTGTCAAGCAGCGCCCGGCGCAGTGCGATTGGTCCGCTGGCATTATAGGGCTCGCCCGGTTCAAACGGGATGTAGTTGCGCAGAAAGGACTCTTCAAACGGTGTTTCATTGAAGCTGACCGGACCATAATGGTAGCGGGGGCCGGTATCGAATTCGAGATCGATGGTGGCTGCGTGGCGCTTGACGTTGACCCGCATCTCGTGCGTGACAAACCTGGCGTCGAAGAAACCCAGTTCCCGTGCCTGGCGCTGCAGTTTGCTCTTGAAGTCACTGTAGACCTGGTGTTTAAGGCGATCGCCACGGCTGAAAGGGGGATCAGTGCGCAGCTTCCTGAAGGCGGGCAGATCACTGCCTGGTCCGGTGATTGTGATCTGCGCCTGTTCAATGATAACCGGCTCGCCCTTTTCAATACGGTATTGCGCCAGCCAGCCGCTTTCGGTCTGCGTCAGTTCTGAGTCGACGCGCGGCTCGTAGTAGCCGAAAACCTTCAGGGCCTCGCGGATTTCCTGCGGTGCGCGCTGATGCAGAAACTGCAGTCGGGTTTTGCTGAGTTTTTGCTGTTGGTGCCGGTTCAACGTGACGCTGGCGGTGACATTGTCCAGTATTGCCCCGCTGACGCCCTCGAAGCGGACGTCAATTTGGCTGGGATCAGCGGCCCGGGCGAGGGAGACCAGCAGCAGTCCGCTTGCAATCAGAAATCGGCTCAACATTAATCTACGGCTGTCGGGCCCGCTCCTGTGGTGCTGTGGCTGACGGGCCTGTCCACCGGTCCGAAAGGGACGGGTTTCCCACTGTAATCGGTTTTCACGGTATCGCCAACCGAACCGGCACCTTATCGCTGCTGGCGACTTGCAAATGTGGATGCTTGAATAAAGCATGCGGCGGCACGGGAAACACTGGCGTGGACAACCATGGCCCTGATTTCCATTGACCGGAAAGAGTAATGACGCTTTGTCCGTACCCCTGGCAACCACGTACTCAAAACTTTTGCTTGCCGTGGTTTTGCTGTCGCCGGTCAGTCATATTGTTGCCACCCTCCAATACGGCAATTATGCCTGCATTGCCACAGCCGCCACCGGCCTGGAGCAGATTATAATGTCGGGCTGGTGGCCCTGGTCCGGCTGTCTGCAGGGGCTCTGTGGGTGTTTTTTATTGCCGATAATGAACACCGGCCGATCGGCATGGTCGAAGTCCAGAATCTGGCGCTCGCCATAGTGGCTATCTGCCTGATCAGGCTGGTGGATCGGGTTACAGCTGTGCTCTCGGCTTTAGCCAGTCAGAAGGCGTTTGCCCGGTAGCCAGGCGGTGTCGGCTTACGACCGGCAGCGGATTCCGGCCGGGACGGGCGTCGACCATATTTCAGATCCTTAGTAGCAGGTTATCGTCGATACTTTACTGTCGCCCCGGGATCGCAACACGGCAGGCTGGAATGTTGTAAAATATAACGCGAATCAATTCAGGAAGATTCTTCAATCTTTGCATTGGCGAAAGATGCAAAAAACTAAATATCTGCAGCCAATGCAACAGCAGAATCTCGATCATCTCAAATATCAACCGTTAAAGAGTGTGGCATGTCGTTTGCAAACCGAATGATTTTTTTTAAATTCTCCTTGTTATTAATCGTGCTCTGGTCTGCTGCCGTATTGCCTGTCAGTGCCGATCCGAACATTCAACAGATCTACAGCTGGAAAGAAAAGGTCATCGTTTATCCCTCTGAACTTGTTTTCAAGGCCAAGCTTGACAGCGGCGCCAAGACCTCCTCAATAAATGCGATTGAAGTTGAAGAATTTGAACACGACGATGAAGAATGGGTCAGGTTCACTATCGAGAATGAGGATGAAGAAAAAGAGACGATAGAACGTCCTATTGTTCGTCATGTTCGTATCAAGGAACATGAGGGAGAATACGATCGGCGGCCGGTGGTCAAGCTGGGAATCTGCTTGGGCAAGTTGTATAAGGAAGTTGAGGTCAATCTGGTTGACCGTTCGCACTACATAACCGGTGTATTGATTGGCCGCTCCTTCATGGAGGGTGCTGTACTGATTGATCCTTCGAGCACATATACCCATTCCCCGGACTGCAATCGTAAATCGTCTGACGATGACGATGACGATGAAGATTGATAATTAATAATAATGAATAGAGCGCCGCTTTACTGGCTGTGTGGCGTGTTGGCCGTGATCGGCAGCGCTTTCTTTCTATACAAATGGCTGTCTTTGGGCTATCCGGTTGTGCCGGGTACTTCCGCGGATCTCTGGCAGATAGAAATCCGGATCGGCTTTACGGCCACGGATAAACCGATCAAGGCCTCGCTTTATGTGCCGGGCAACACCCGTAACTTTGCCATTCTGAATGAAAACTTCATTTCGCGTGGCTTCGGGCTTAGCATGCAGCGTGAGGATGGCAATCGGCGCGCAGTCTGGTCAATCCGGACGGCTAATGGCCCGCAGTCACTATACTATCGCGCGACGGTAGAAAAATTTACTGCAAGCGAACCCGCCAGCGAAGATCAGTCGCCTCCGGAACCGAGAGCACATAAATTCGAAGGTGCCGAATATGAGGTAGCCAAGTCCATTGTGCAGGAAGCTCAGCAGCAATCCGCGGACCTGGATACACTCGTAGCCCAGCTCGTCCGCCGGGCTGCCAAAGCCAATGATGACAACATGTCCCTGCTGTTGAAGGGCGACGATTCACTACGCAATCGTATCAATATTGTCAGCCGGCTGCTGGCCCTGGCTTATGCACCGGCCCGCGCAATACACGGTCTGCATATGGATGTTCAGCGACGCGAGGCCGATGTTCAGCCGTGGCTGCAGGTTTTTAACAAGGATCACTGGGAGTCATATGATCCGCATACGGGCCAACCAGGACTGCCTGATAATTATCTGGTGTTCTGGCATGGCCAGAAAAATCTGCTGGAAGTAGCCGGAGGGGAGAATGCGGTAGCCGAGATCGCTGTTCTCCGGGTGGAACGCGCTGCTGTGGAGGCAGCTGCCGCCAGGACACATTTCATGAGCCCCGTACTTGAAGGCATGTCACTGAGCAGTTTGCCTCTGTCGACGCAGAAGGTTTATGAAATTCTTTTACTGGTACCGGTTGGCGCATTTTTGCTGGTTATTATGCGTAATGTGGTCGGTATCAAGACATTCGGTACGTTCATGCCAGTGTTAATCGCATTATCATTCAGGGAAACCCAGCTTACCTGGGGTATTATCCTTTTTACGCTGGTCGTGTCACTCGGCCTGATCCTGCGCTTTTCTCTGGAACGTCTTAAACTCCTGATGGTACCGCGTCTGGCCGCAGTGCTGACCATGGTGATACTGTTGATGATGATCATCAGTATTGTGACCAACAATTTCGGTATCGAAAGTGGTCTTTCAATCGCTCTGTTCCCCATGGTCATAATCACGATGACCATCGAACGTATGTCGATCGTCTGGGACGAGCGGGGCGCTACGGAAGCCATCAATCAGGCGCTGGGCAGTCTGTTATGTGCGGCACTGGCCTTCCTGCTCATGAAGAATAATTATGTAGCTCATTTGTTCACTGTATTTCCGGAACTTTTACTGGTCCTGCTGGCAGTTCTCATGCTGCTTGGCCGCTACACTGGTTACCGTCTGCTGGAGCTGCGGCGCTTTAAGGCGCTGGCCGAACCCAGCCGGCCTTCGACATCATGATGTTCGCTACGCCAAAAATGCTTGCCAAAATCGGGGTGCTGGGTATCAACCAGCGCAATTGCGAATATACACTCGCCTATAATTCACGCCATCTGTACCCGCTGGTCGATGATAAGCTGCGCACCAAGAAGATCATGCTGGATGCCGGCCTGCGGGTGCCTGATTTGTATGGAGTGGTCGAGATTGAACACCAGATCTCGGAACTTTCGGATTTCCTGTCACATTATCGCGACTTCGTCATCAAGCCGGCCCAGGGTACCGGTGGCGATGGTATTATCGTTATTACCGGCCGTGTCGGTGATCGTTATCGAAAAACCAGCGGTAAACTCATGACCAAGCAGGAGATGGCGCATCAGGTCTCAAGTATTCTGAGCGGCCTTTACAGTCTGGGCGGACACAACGACAAGGCTATTATCGAATATCGTGTCAAGTTCGACCCGGTTTTTGAACCAATCAGCTTTCAAGGTGTACCCGATATTCGCATTATTATATTCCTTGGCGTACCTGTTATGGCGATGATGCGCCTGCCTACCAGCGCTGCTGACGGCAAGGCTAATCTGCATCAAGGCGCAATTGGAGCCGGCCTCGATCTCACCACTGGTGTTACCATGACCGCTGTCTATCACAATGACATTATCGAGCGCCATCCCGATACCAATGCACCGATCACCAATGTTCAGGTGCCGCACTGGGATGAGCTGATGGATATCGCGGCGCGCTGTTATGATTTGACAGGGTTGGGCTATTTCGGTGTGGACATGGTCCTGGACAAGAATCAGGGACCGATGATACTGGAGCTGAATGCGCGTCCAGGTCTTAATATCCAGATTGCGAATCGCCGGGGGTTAATGCATCGTCTGGAACTGATCAAACAGTACGCCAGCGAACTCAAGGATGTACCCAGCCGGTTGCAGTTTGCAAGAGAACAGGTCGCGCCACTTGTTGCGGATTGAGCAACATGATAATAAATTCAATCTGCAAAATGCCTGTCACAGAATGAACCCGAGAGCGCTGTAACAGATATGTCCTTTCTTTAGGTTTGTGCCAGAGCTTATCGAGACAGCGACTTTCCG
>CAZFUS010000115.1:0-4580 GCA_964522485.1 uncultured Enterobacteriaceae bacterium
GCTTAATCAATTAATTGCGCCCGGCTTACGCGGCCGCAGGCCGTTTCCAGCAAAATCATAAGACTCGGCTTTTATGGGAAGCGGCCTCCGCAAGCAAGCTGGAAAACCAGGGCAGCTTTACCTGAATCGCCGCTTGAAAGCGCTCCCACAGCAAGCACTTTGTTTGTTTACAGTAACAAATGGGACAATCCGCCGGATAAGAGATACCAGATACCCTTTACCCCCGATTTGATATGAAAATCTACACTGTCGGCGGCGCGGTACGCGACAAACTGCTGGGGCGCGCCGTGCAGGATCGCGATTACGTCGTTGTCGGCGCGAATCCGGAACTCATGGAGCAACAGGGCTACCGGGCGGTCGGTCGCGACTTTCCCGTATTCCTGCATCCGCACACGCATGAGGAATATGCCCTCGCCCGCACCGAACGCAAAACGGGGACGGGTTACAAGGGCTTTACTTTCAACGCCGACAGCAACGTAACCCTTGAACAGGATCTGGCGCGACGTGATCTGACCATCAATGCCATGGCCGAAGACAGCGAGGGTCATATCATCGATCCGTTCGACGGCCGTGGCGATCTGGAGCGTGGTTTGCTCCGGCACGTCTCGCCGGCCTTTGTCGAAGATCCGCTGCGGGTATTGCGGGTCGCGCGCTTCGCCGCACGTCTGAATTTCCGGGTCGCCGATCCCACCCTGGCGCTGATGCGTCAGCTCAGCAACAGCTGCGAACTGGCAACCCTGACTGCGGAACGCGTCTGGCAGGAACTCGAACGCGCCCTGACGGAAGCATGGCCACGTCGCTTTTTTGAAGTGCTGCGTGACTGCGGCGCTCTGGGTGTTCTATTTCCCGAGATCGACCGTCTGTTCGGCATACCCCAGCCCGCGCAGCATCATCCCGAGATCGATACCGGCCTGCATACCCTGATGGTACTGGATCAGGCGGCACGTCTCAGCGGTGAAGCCGTCGTCCGCTTTGCGGCACTGACACATGACGTCGGCAAGGGCACAACGCCAAAAGATCGCTGGCCGCAGCATATCGGTCACGAGAAGCGCAGCGTGAAACTCATTCATCAACTGTGCGATCGCTTCAGGGCACCGAACCCCTTCCGGGAACTCGCGGTAATCGTGGCACGCGAACACGGCCGTGCGCATCGCGCCTGCGAAATGCGGGCGGATACACTGCTGAAACTGCTGGAATCAGTGGATGCCTTCCGCCGGCCGCAACGTTTTGAGCAGTTTCTGCTTGCCTGCGAGGCCGATGCGAAAGGCCGGACCGGCCTTGAAGATCAGCCTTATGAACAGGCGGACATACTGCGCAAAGCGCTGACAGCCGCCAGCTCGGTGCGCGCCGCCGACCTCGACAGCCGGGAACTGAGCGGCGAACAGATTGCGGAACAGATAAGACAGCTCAGGATTCAGGCCATTCGCGCGCATGGTCACGCTAAACCGGCCGATGAACCCAATGATTAAATGAACAACACGATTAAAACCACACCCAGCAGCAACCGGTAGATCACATAAGGCAGCATGCCGGTCCGATCAAGAAAGCGCAGAAACAGATGTATAACTGCGAACGCAGTGATGAATGACAGCAATGCCACCAGAATAAAGGCTGCCATATCGGCTTCTGCCTCAAGCGTGAAGATGCGATACAGCTCATAACCACCTGAAAGCAGCAACACCGGCACAGCCAGCAGGAACGAAAACCTTGCCGCCGCCTGGCGAGTGAGTCCGAGCAGGAGACCCGCCGTCATGGTGACACCGGATCGCGATGTACCCGGTACCAGCGCCAGCATCTGGGCCAGCCCAACGACAATCGCATCGCGCCAGCCTGCCCGCTCCAGAGGCCGCAGCCGCACTGCCGTAGCATCCGCAAACCACAGCAGCGCCGCGAATACCAGATTGGTGCCCGCGATTATCAGCGGATCACGAAACACATGCGCCACCATGTCATAGAGCAGGAAACCACAAAGCGCCACCGGCACCGTACCGACAACCAGCATCCAGAACAGCCGGCCGTCGGCATCCAGACCCCGGCCCGTGATGCTGCGCTGGCCACCCTGCAGAAGCCGCCAGAGATCCTGACGAAAATAAATGACGACAGCTCCCAGCGTGCCGAGATGGGCTGCGATATCGTAGGCAAGACCCTGGTCTGACCAGTCAAGCAATCGTGGCAGCAGTATGAGATGCGCCGAGCTTGAAATCGGTAAAAACTCGGTAATGCCCTGCACCAGTGCAAGGATAAAGGCGTGAAGGAGATCCATTAATAAAGTTTATAGTTTATAGAGGATGGATAATAGTGGATGGAAAACAGATGACAGATGACAAGCATTGGTCCACAACTTTTAATCCACGGTAGAGACAAAACATATATTCTGTCACTTAATTATTACCGGAAATAGTCACTATTACCCATAATCTATCTCCTATCTCCTATCTCCTATCTCCTATCTCCTATCTCCTATCTCCTATCTCCTATCCTCTATCCTCTATCATCTACCCTCTATCAACTTCAGAGTCGGTGCCGTTGGTCATTCGCATGCATGGCGGCCAGTGGCGCTTCATAACCCCGCGTCAGCGCCATAACCTTGAAGCGCTCCCCCATTTCCGACGGCAGCGTCAGCCGCTTGGCCTGACTGCTGAGCGTTAGATAATCGTGGTCACCCGCGAACGCTGTCATGACACTGTCCAGACCGCAGCCGATCAGGAAATGAGCCTGGGTGGTAAAACCGGCGATCTCCAGACCCGCTGCGTGACCCGCCTCGGCCAGACCGGTGAAGTCCACTGACGCACTGATATCCTGCAGACCGGGATAGAGAAAAGGATCCGTATGCGCACGATGCCGGTAATGGCATATCAGCGTACCGCCGTCGCGCTGCGGGTGATAATATTCATCACGGGGATAACCGTAATCGATCAACAGCATCACGCCCCGTTCAAGCGTAGCCGCCAGCGAAGCCAGCCACGCATCCACACGCAGATTGACCTCTGTGTGATAAGGCTGTGGCAACGGCATGGACAGTCGCTCGCGGATATCGCCAAATACTGACTGCAGTTCTTCGCTGCCCTCGGCGCGGCGCCATTCGAACCCATCGTCAGATGAAGCCACATGCAAAGCCTGGATTCGATCATTATCGAATACGAGACAATGCACCGGCAGAGCGTCAACAACTTCGTTACCGAGGACAATACCGCTGATTGGTTCCTGCGGCAGCTGTTCCAGCCAGCAGACGCGATCCTTTAATGCCGGAATGCGTTCGGCAATGAGCCGTTGCTGGCGTTCGCGCAGGTCGGCGCTCACCTCGAGAATCAGATAGCGTCGCGGCAACTGCTGCAGACGATCGAGTTCAGCCAGCAGATCGCAGGCCAGCGCGCCACTGCCGGCACCGAGCTCCAGGATATCGCCGCCGTCCAGGGTCGTCAGGATTTCCCGGCACTGCCGCGCCAGGCAGTGACCGAACAAAGGGGAGATTTCCGGTGCCGTGATAAAATCGCCGTCAGCACCGAGCTTGCGTGCACCGGCACTGTAGTATCCCAGACCCGGCGCATACAGCACCTGTTCCATGAAGCTGGCGAAATCGATGGTACCGCCGGCAGCGGCAATCCGATCATGGACATGGGCACTGACACGCCGGCTATGTGCCAGCGCCACAGCGTCGGGTTCGGGCAGATAGTCCAGTGGGGAAGACAATGGCGCTGATGAATAACGCATAATAGCGGGTCGATACACTCAGATTACCACGCAACGGCAGACTGATAATAATCCATGACTGATAGCCAGACTCCGGAAAGGGCAACTGTCCTGATCACCGGCGCCGCCAGACGCGTCGGTGCCGCGATTGCCAGCCATCTTCACGCGGCGGGTCTGAATGTGGTGATTCATTACCGGCATTCGCACGACGCAGCCGAGACGCTGGCAGCCCAGCTGAATGGCCAGCGCCCGGCGTCCGCCTTCACCCTGGCAACCGACCTCACCGACAGTAACACGTTGCCGCTGTTGATCCGTGATGCCATCGCCTGCACCGGCCGGCTCGATGTGCTCGTCAACAATGCCTCGGCGTTTTTTCCCACACCGGTGGAAAAACTGACTGAATCCGACTGGTCAACGCTGATGGATGTCAACCTGAAGGCACCGTTATTCCTGGCCAGACACGCCGCCGCAGAACTGCGGCAGCGGAATGGCTGCATCATCAATATCACAGACATCCATGGCGTACGGCCCCTGAAAAACCATTCGCTCTACAGTACCAGCAAGGCGGGACTGGTGATGCTGACGCAGGCACTGGCACGGGAACTGGCGCCGGAGATCCGGGTGAATGCGATCTCGCCTGGCGCGATCCTGTGGCCGGAAGACATGGATGAAAGCACAAAAAATGAAATTCTGTCGCGCATCGCGCTGGGACGCCGGGGTTCGCCGGAAGATGTCGCCAGGGGCGTGCTGTATTTAGTGCGTGATGCCGGCTACGTCACCGGTCAAGTGCTGACTATCGACGGCGGAAGAACGCTTTATTCGTGAAACGTGAAACGTGAAAGGTGAAAGGTGAAAGGTGAAAGGTGAAAGGTGAAAGGTGAAAGGTGAAA
>CAZFUS010000115.1:4680-5774 GCA_964522485.1 uncultured Enterobacteriaceae bacterium
GTGAAAGGTGAAAGGTGAAAGGTGAAAGGTGAAAGGTGAAAGGTGAAAGGTGAAAAATTGGAAGCGACCAGGAACTTTCCAGTTCCCGTTATCCTGAACTTCACTCTTCACTGCTTCTTTCCAGATACGGCAAATCCCCGTCCAGGAACCAGCGCTTGCTTTCCTCGTGATACCACCAGTCCTGAACCTGCTTGAGTTCACGGATCGTGGCACTGTGATCACTGTAAAACTGCACAACCGTATAGACCTGCGCCTCGGTTTCGTCATCATTCATGTCACTGCGGATAATATTCATACCGGCGATGCGATAACCCTCGAAACCGTCTGTGTCGAGACCGGGCTTGGTGCCGTCTCGCGACCATATGAAATCATGAGCATCACTGTAACGCGCCCAGCGCAACGCTGCCGCGTATTCCTGCAGCGATTTTTCCAGTAGGCGCAGCCGCTCGCGCTGCTGCATACCGGCACAGCCTGCGAACAACAGACTGATCAGGGCAGCCGCAACGATGGTATAACGGAAACGGATCATGGTTCAGCCTCCCGATGAGGCACGCACGCGATGCCTGGAAAGGACAGTCGCCTGCAGTCCTTCCAGTATCATCTCGGCATACAGTTGATTGCCATGCCGGGATAAATGCAGCTGATCCTCGGCAAGAAAGTCCCCCAGAGCAACCTTGCTCGCTGCCATGGCCGCAGGCAGATCGATATAGGGCGTATTCAGTGTCGCTGCCAGATCACGAATGACCATATTGTAAGGCGCCAGATTATCACGATAGCGCGAATTATTACCCTGACTGCCCGGCACGTCCCCGATTGAATGATTGATCACGAAAACACACTGGCCGCCGCCAGTGACGGCCAGCCGCTGGAACTCGCGCAGGTTCTTGCGAAACTCATCCAGCCCGACCCGCGGCACCCGTGCCCAGTCATGAACGTTGGCATCATTGAAACCGAACTCCACCAGCAATATGGCCGGCAGATGCGGCAAGACATCCGTGGCCAGGCGATCAAATCCCTGCGCCGAGGTATGATTGCTGATGCCGCGGTTCAGCACTTCGAAAGCGCCGGGCCAGCGCGCATCCAGCAGACGCTGC
>CAZFUS010000116.1:0-5754 GCA_964522485.1 uncultured Enterobacteriaceae bacterium
AGGGCTATGTTCGCTATCAGCTCAAGACACCGTATCGCGACGGCACCACTCACATCATCCTGGAGCCGCTCGACTTCATCGCCCGCTTGGCCGCCCTGGTACCGAAGCCGCGCGTGAATCTGATCCGCTCCCACGACGTGTTCGCCCCCAACAGCCGCTTACGACAACAGGTGACGCCAGCGCGCCGCGCCGCCTGGATGCAGTCCTGTGTACTGAGATCCGCCGGGATGGCTGCCGGATCTTCCACCAGCAATATGCCCTGACGCCCCTGCGCAAACTCTGGCTGGCCTGGCGCACGTACCGGCGTGTGATGTCTCGCGCAAGATGACATTAAACTCCCGGTTCAGCAGCAATCAGGCAACGGGATACCGCAGACGCACGCGCAAACGGCGCAGCGTGTCGGCATTGTCCTTGTTCATGACAATCAGTACACGCTGAATACCGTAAGCCGTTCTGAATCGCAGCGCGACCATGAACGGCTGGATCAGTGCATCGGCCAATAATTCCGCTGACATCGTCCTGCCGAGGCCATCGGTCAGCAGCCACTGACCACGGCCGTCCAACACCACCTCTCGCGGCTGTTGCGGGTCAGCCAACAGAATGTGCTTCTGCAACATGATGTAGCCATGCAGGCCGGCGATACCCGCCAGCACAGTCTGCAACCAGCCCGGCAGCGCAGTATGTAATACCAGCAATACGGCGCCGCCGTGCGTCAGGATCAACACAGTTGACAGGCTATGCAACGGCCTGACTTTCAGTCGCAACGATTGCAGAAAACGGTTGTCTTCCGGCATGATTTCAGGGCCTTATCTTGCATTCCAGCAGCCGAGAAAAGATACTAACGTCTTTCGCCGGAAGCATCACGCCGCCCGATTCGCCTGGCCACGGCGGCCTGTCACTGCCTCGGTGTTTCCAGAAACCTGCTTCCGGCGCTGCTGCGTTCGCAGGCAAAATCGTTTCAAGAGGATCTATCGAGTGACAAAGGACAAACACTCGCAGGAAAAAACGTGCCATGAAACAGTCAATGCGGGAAAGCCGAATCCCGCGCCGCCGATCCGGGAGATCGGTGGGCCAAAAGGCCCCGAACCTACCCGTTATGGAGACTGGGAACGACGCGGCCGCTGTATCGATTTCTGAGCTGTCGCTGGCGGCTTACGCCGCCCGGCTGAATAATTATTTTAATTATAATGACAGGTAGCCCGAAGATGTCTGCAAGACAACGGCCGTTATCGCCACATCTACAGATCTACAAACCTCAGCTGACCTCGGTATTATCCATCACCCACCGCGGCAGTGGTATTTTTCTGAGTCTCGGCACACTGGTCTTGTGTTACTGGCTGCTGGCACTGGCGGCCGGCCCTGAAGCCTACGCCAGCGCCCAGGCCTGTATCGGCAGCTGGTTCGGTCAGTTGTTGCTGTTCGGGTGGGTAGCCTCGCTCTATTATCACCTGTGCAATGGCATTCGCCATCTGTTCTGGGACGCAGGCTTCGGCCTTGAGCTGAAAACCACCTATGCCTCCGGCTATATCGTCGTAGCCGTCACCGGGATACTCACGGTCATTACGTGGATAGTGGCAGCGCTGTCCATGGGAGGTGGCGCATGAGTCTGCGCACACCACTGGCACGCGCGCGCGGTCTGGGATCTGCCAAGGAAGGCCTGCATCACTGGATCTGGCAACGGCTGACCGCCATCGCGCTGATACCCCTGTCCCTGTGGTTCATAACCGCTTTGCTTGGCATGGTCGGTGCCGATTACGCAACGGTAGTCGCCTGGGTGCAGTCACCTATCGTCACGACGCTCCTCATAGTATTCATTGCCATGCTGTTTCATCACGCGCAGCTCGGCATACAGGTGGTGATCGAAGACTATGTGCACAGTCACTGGCAAAAGCTGACCGCCCTGGTGGTACTCAAGTTTACCGCTGTTGTTGCGGCACTGGCATCCATCATCGCCGTGCTCAAAGTCTCCCTGGGATTATAGGGACAAGGGTTTATAAATTATGTCGAAGACTTACGAGGTAATTGAACATCAGTACGACGTGGTCGTGGTCGGCGCCGGTGGCGCCGGTCTGCGCGCCACGTTTGGTATGGCAGTCGAAGGCCTGACCACCGCCTGTATCACGAAGGTTTTCCCGACCCGCAGTCACACCGTTGCCGCCCAGGGGGGTATGTCAGCGGCGCTCGGCAATATGGGTGATGACGACTGGCGCTGGCACATGTACGACACCGTCAAGGGCTCCGACTGGCTCGGCGATCAGGACGCTATCGAGTACATGTGCAAAAATGCCATGCAGGCGGTCATTGAACTTGAACACTACGGCGTACCATTCTCGCGTACGGACGCCGGCAGGATCTATCAGCGGCCGTTCGGCGGCATGACCACCAACTTCGGCGAAGGCACTGCGCAGCGCACCTGCGCCGCCGCCGACCGCACCGGTCACGCGATCCTGCACACGCTTTATCAACAGTCGTTGAAGAATAACGCCGAGTTCTATATCGAATACCTGGCGCTGGATCTGATCATCGACGAAGAAGGCGTCTGCCGCGGCGTCTGGGCCTGGTGTCTGGAAGACGGCAGCCTGCATCGCTTCCGCGCCCACGAAGTCGTACTCGCCACCGGCGGTTACGGCCGTTCGTACTTTTCCTGCACCTCGGCACATACCTGTACCGGCGATGGCACCGGCATGGTACTGCGCGCCGGTCTGCCGGTTCAGGACATGGAATTCATCCAGTTCCACCCGACCGGCATCTACGGCTCGGGCTGTCTGATCACGGAGGGCGTGCGTGGCGAGGGCGGCTACCTCACGAATTCAAACGGCGAACGTTTCATGGAACGTTATGCACCATCAGCCAAGGATCTCGCTTCGCGCGACGTCGTCAGTCGTTCCATGACAATTGAAATCCGCGAAGGCCGCGGCGTCGGCGCGAACGCCGATCACATCCACCTGCATCTGGAACATCTGGGTCCCGAAGTAATTAACGAACGCCTGCCGGGTATTGCCGAATCGGCGCGTATCTTCGCCGGCGTCGACGTGACCAAGGAGCCGATCCCGGTGCTGCCGACCGTGCACTACAACATGGGCGGCGTGCAGACCAACTATATGGGTCAGGTCGTGACCCTGAAAGACGGCAATCCGGATACCGTGGTCCCGGGCCTGATGGCGATCGGCGAGGCTGCCTGTGTGTCCGTACACGGTGCGAACCGTCTTGGCTCGAACTCGCTGCTGGATCTGATCGTGTTCGGCCGCGCCGCCGCCAAGCACTGCGCGGCCGCGATCAAGCCGGACCAGACGCACAAGCCACTGCCGGACAGCGTTGATGATTTCTGCCTGTCACGTTTTGACCGCATCCGCCACAACAAGGGCGGCACACCGGTTGCGAAGATCCGCGACAACATGCAGCGTACCATGCAGAACGACGCTGCCGTCTTCCGAACCGGCGAGACGCTGGCCGAGGGTATCAGGAAAATGAAGGATGTGTTCGATTCATTCGGCGACGTCAAGGTTAGCGATAAATCGATGATCTGGAACACGGATCTGGTTGAAGCCCTGGAACTGGACAATCTGCTCGGCAATGCCGTGGTCAGTATTCATTCCGCGGCCAACCGCCTGGAAAGCCGCGGCGCCCATGCGCGCGAGGATTACCCGGATCGCGACGACGAGAACTGGATGAAACACACGCTTGTCTGGATGAACGACAAGGGCGAAGTCCGTTTCGAGTACCGGCCGGTGCATATGTATACCCTGACCGATGAGGCCGAAGTCATACCACCGAAGAAAAGAGTGTATTGACGTGAAGCGTGAAAAGTGAAACGTCGCTCGCGCGATGTCCTGCTGCTGGCGACTCACGATTCACGCTTCACGATTTACGAGGAACGCAAAGATGGCTGAATTTACCTTACCTAAACATTCAAAGGTTCAATCCGGCAAGATCTTCAACGCCGCCGAAGACGCCAAACGCAAAAAACGCATTCTGGTCTACCGCTGGGATCCGGACAATGGCGACAATCCACGGCTGGACACCTACGAAATCGATCTGGATAAATGCGGCCCGATGGTGCTGGACGCCATTATTTACATCAAGAATGAAATCGATGCGACACTGACGTTTCGCCGTTCCTGCCGCGAAGGCATTTGTGGTTCCTGTGCCATGAACATCGGCGGTACCAACACGCTGGCCTGCACCAAGGCGATCGATGAATTCGAGGGCGATATCAAGATCTATCCCTTGCCGCACATGGAAGTCATCAAGGATCTGGTGCCGGATATGACGCATTTCTACGCCCAGTACGCCTCGATAAAACCCTGGCTGCAGACCCACACGCCGGCGCCACCGGATCGGGAAAGACTGCAGTCCAAAGAAGAACGCGCCGAGCTCGACGGCCTCTACGAGTGTATACTCTGCGCCTGCTGCACGGCTTCCTGTCCCAGTTATTGGTGGAACCCGGAACGCTATCTGGGACCGGCCATTCTGCTACAGGCCTATCGCTTTATCGCCGACAGCCGTGATGAAAACACCGGCGAACGCCTGGATGAACTGGAAGACCCATTCAAGCTGTACCGTTGCCACACCATCATGAACTGCACGAATACCTGTCCCAAGGGCCTGAATCCGGCCAAGGCCATTGCAGAAATCAAGAAGAAGATGGTGCAAAGAAGTGTTTGATGCGAAAGGTAAAAAGTGAAGGGCCGGAAGTTTAATCACTTTTCACGCTCCACTCTTCGCAGTCACGCGGCTGCAGCCGGCATGTTCAAAGCAGCCATTAGGCCTGAACTGCCTCAATGTCCGAGTTAGCCAAACTCCGCTGGCGCTGCCGGCGCGGCATGCGGGAAATGGATCTGCTGCTCGGAAATTTTCTCGAGCAACATTACGTTGAGGCTCCCGGCGAGGTTCAACAGGCCTTCAATCGCATTCTCGAAGAGATCGACCAGGATATCCTCGACTGGATTATGCAGCGTCGGCCCTGTCCACCTGAATATGCGTCTTTGATTCTGCAGCTGTCCACCCAGTTCGATCGCATTCCGAAGTCCAATTAAGCAGTCGCTGCGTTAAATCTGTCTACTGCTATCAGATAGAATAGTCAGCCCTGAATCCGACTCAGTATGGGCATACACCGGAACGACTCCATGCAGCAGCAATTACCCAACCATGATTACTAATACCTACTGCAATATTCCATCACTGCGCCTCTTGCGGCTCACGGGAGACGACAGGCTGATGTTTTTGCACAGCCAGCTTACGCGCGACCTGACCAAGCTTGCCGTCGGCCAGGCCGGGCTGAGCGCCTGGTGCAATCCCAAAGGCCGTGTTATCGCCACACTTTTCGTCTGCCGGGCGGAAGATTATATCGATCTGCTGGTCGCCGCTGATCTCAAAGACGCCGTACTGAAACGGCTGCGGATGTATGTGTTGCGCGCAAAGGTCGAGATTCGTGACTGCGAAACCGCCACTGTCATGGAGCTGACCGGTGATGAATTACTGACGGGGGTCACTGAACAGACAACACTGCCGGTTGCAGACTGGCAATTCACTGAGCATGGACGAGTTACTTATTTGCGGCTGCCCGGGTCAATACCGCGCCAGCTGGTATACGGCGACAGCGACGCCGTCCAGGCATTGTCATCTGAACTCGCCGAACACGCACAAACCGTCAGCGACAATCACTGGATACTGCTGAACATAGAATCCCGGCTGCCGTGGATCGACAGCAAGGTTACCGAGCAGTTTCTGCCGCAGATGCTCAATCTGGATCAA
>CAZFUS010000117.1:0-5684 GCA_964522485.1 uncultured Enterobacteriaceae bacterium
GATGTTTTCCGTGGGAGGCCCTCTCAAGGGGCGACATTGATGCAGACTTACCAGGTCGCCGGCTGAGACCGCCTTTCACAGGGTTGAATATACTTCCCGATGTTTTCCGTGGGAGGCCCTCTCAAGGGGCGACATTGATGCAGACTTACCAGGTCGCCGGCTGAAGCCGCCTCCTGCAAATACGGGATCAATCATGGACGGCCCACACAATAATAGGTAAAACCGGCAGAACGAACCTGCGATGGTTCGTAGACATTACGCAAATCGATAAAGATATTACCCTTCATGGTTGACTTGATACGTTCCAGACTGAGGCCGCGATAGGCATTCCACTCTGTCAGCAGAACCAGCGCGTCGGCCTGTTCCATTGCTGAATAGGCGTCATCGCAGTATTCAACCTTGTCAGGCAGATGTTTTCTCGCCTCATCCATGCCCTGCGGATCGTGGGCGCGAATCCGTGCACCCTGCTCCAGCAGGTTGGGAATGATAGACAGCGCCGGCGAATCACGCATATCGTCAGTCTCGGGCTTGAAGGTCAGACCGAGAATGGCAATGGTCTTTTCAGCCACCTGGTTATCCAGGGCACCGCGGATTTTCTTGACCATGCGCGCTTTCTGGGCGGCATTCACCTCAATGACGGACTCGACAATCCGCGAAGATACTCCATTCTCCTGGGCGATACGCACCAGTGCCTGAGTATCTTTCGGAAAGCAGGAACCGCCATAGCCGGGTCCGGGGTGCAGGAACTTGCGACCGATACGCTGATCCAGACCCATCCCCTTGGCAACCGCATGTACATCGGCACCGACTGCCTCGCAGAGCACCGAGATTTCATTGATAAAACTGATCTTGGTGGCAAGAAAGGCATTCGAAGCGTATTTGATCAGTTCGGCGCTTTCCAGCCCCGTCATCAGGATGGGAGTCTCGATCAGGTTCAGTGGCCGGTAAAGATTATTCAACAACGCACGGGCCCGGTCGCTTTCAACACCAATAACAACCCGGTTCGGTCGCATAAAATCACCGATTGCCGCTCCCTCGCGCAGGAATTCCGGATTCGAAGCGACGTCAAAATCCGCCTCCGGATTGGTTTCCTTGATAACACGCTTGACCTGGCGTGCCGTACCAACCGGCACGGTCGATTTGTCGACAATAACCGTATAGCCCCGGAGCCTGGCGGCGATATCGCGCGCGGCCTGATAGACATAGGTCAGATCGGCGTATCCGTCACCTCGTCGTGTCGGCGTCCCCACGGCGATAAAAACCAGATCCGCTTCCGAGATCGCATCGTAATCCGTGGTAAAACTCAGGCGCTGATTTTTGACATTGTCGGTGACCAGATCTTCCAGTCCGGGCTCATAAATCGGTATTTTGCCTGCTTCCAGCTTGCGGATTTTTTCCGCATCGACATCGATACAGGTTACCTCGACTCCGAACTCGGCAAAGCAGGCCCCGGACACAAGACCGACATAGCCCGCACCTATCATTACGACTTTCATTTATCGCTTTCCCTGTTTGATTGTGTAATTAGAGACGATTCAGTGTGATGCCTGAGGGTATCGTATCCCTTGGCAATTTTGCCTTGATGTCGTAAACGATGCCGCTGCCATTCTTGAGCAGTTTCTGCATCAGCGGCCAGCCGGCACTGATGTAGGCTTCATGCGGCACGGCCAGGATCAAGGCCTCGGCAGCTTTTAAATCATTCTCTTGCATCAGGCAAATGCCGTACTCATGCTCGGATTCCTCGGAGGTGCTCAGAGGATCATGCACCTGTACGACGACACCATAATCAGTTAGTTCATGAATGATATCGATGACACGCGTATTACGCAGGTCAGGGACATTCTCCTTGAAAGTCAGGCCCAAAATGGTGACCGTGGCGCCCCGCACTGCATGCCCCTGACGGATAAGCTGCTTGATCAGACAGTTGGCAACATAGGCGCCCATACCATCGTTAATACTACGCCCGGCAAGAATCACCTGGGGCGTATAGCCCTGCATGGCTGCTTTATGGGTCAGGTAGTAGGGATCGACGCCGATGCAGTGTCCCCCCACCAGGCCGGGCGTAAAAGGCAGAAAGTTCCATTTAGTGCCGGCCGCCTCAAGCACATCATGCGTATCGATGCCCATTCGATCAAATATTAATACCAGTTCATTCATCAACGCGATGTTCAGATCACGCTGGGTATTTTCGATCACCTTGGCAGCTTCGGCCACTTTGATCGCCGGTGCCCGGTGAACCCCCGCGGTGACAACCGAACCATAAACGTCAGCAACAATATCCAGGACTTCCGGCGTCTGCGCAGATACCACTTTCTTTATTGAAACAAAATTATGCTGTTTATCACCGGGATTGATCCGCTCGGGTGAATAGCCCACAAAAAAATCCCGGCCGGCCGTCAGACCGGACAGTCGTTCCAGAATCGGCAGGCAATCCTCCTCGGTCGCGCCCGGATAGACGGTCGATTCATAAACAACGATATCGCCGCGCTTGAGCTGGCGGCCAACCGTTTCGCTCGCAGATAGCAGTGGCTTCAGGTCCGGACGCTTGGCTGCGTCAATCGGTGTCGGCACGGCCACAATATGAAAATCTGCCGCGCGCAGATCTTCCGGGTTGGAGGTGAACTGGATGTTTACCTGTTTCAAGTCGTCATCCTCAACCTCCAGCGTGCCGTCATGGCCACTCTGAAGTTCCGCGATACGCCTGGAATTGATATCAAAACCTATCACCCTGCTCTGTCGGGCAAAGGCAACAGCCACAGGCAGGCCGACATAGCCCAGTCCGATAACGGAGATTGTCCGACCATGCGACATATTTATTAAACCTTGTAGTAATCCCTATACCATTCGATAAAACGTGGGATGCCTTCTTCCAGCTGTGTGGCAGGGGAAAAGCCGACATCCCGCATCAGATCATCGACGTCGGCGTAGGTGGCATACACATCACCCGGCTGCATCGGCAGCATGTTCATCTCCGCTTTGCGGCCGAGTATTGATTCGATCAGACCAATGAAGTCCATCAGCTTGACCGGTGAGTGATTGCCGATATTGTAGAGGCGGTACGGGGCGTTACTGGTACCGGGGTCCGGCTGATCGCTGCTCCAGTCCGGGTTCGGCTCAGGAATCCGATCGGCAGTGCGGATAACACCCTCGACGATGTCGTCAATATAGGTGAAGTCACGCATGTGTTCGCCGTTGTTGTACACATCGATAGGTTTGTTCTGCAGGATACACTGTGTGAATTTGAACAGTGCCATATCCGGCCGTCCCCAGGGGCCGTAAACGGTAAAAAAGCGCAGACCCGTAGTCGGAATCCGGTATAAATGACTGTACGTATGCGCCATCAGTTCGTTGGCTTTTTTACTGGCCGCGTAAAGGGAAACCGGATGATCAACATTGTCGTGCACTGAAAACGGCAGGCGGGTGTTTGCACCGTAGACCGAACTGGAGGAAGCGTAGACCAGATGCTCGACCGGATTATGCCGGCACGCTTCAAGAATATTCATGAAACCCGCCAGATTGGAATCCACATAGGCATGCGGGTTTTCCAGCGAGTAACGCACGCCGGCCTGGGCGGCGAGATGGATGACACGCTGCGCGGCCGTCTTTTTGAAAAGGTCAGCGGTCGTCTCCCGCTCGGCCAAGTCCTGTTTGTGGAAACTGAAATTGCTGTTTTTGTCGAGCCGGGCAAGGCGATCATGCTTGATCTGGACATCGTAGTAATCGCTGATCGAATCGATGCCGACCACTTCATCGCCACGCTGCAGGAGGCGTTCGCCGACGTGGTAGCCGATAAAACCTGCGACTCCGGTTACGATGATTTTCATGAATAGGCCTTATGAACCGAACTATTATTAGAAATATTCGTAAAATACCATAGATTACGAAGACTTATTAAAGTAGTACAATATACTCCGGGTCTGGAATGTAGCGGAAGACGGCTCGGGATTCTTCTACTCATGTCACAGATATGCCATCCGCGTCTCTGACACTTATAAGCCTGAAAAGCGGAATCACAAATCCACTAACAGCTATATGGTTAGGTGGTGAAATGAAATGTAAATCCCAATAGAGCCACGGGAAGACCGATTAATGCCACCAACTTGCTAAAACAACAGGATCTGCAAGTACCAGAAACTAACCCGGTATATAATAAACTCATTCAGGCCATCTTGCCTCTTTTGCGTATTCATAGAATTCTATATCTGCGGAGCATAAATTCTCAATCCTGGTTCGTAATTCAGGAGTGACTATACTGGAAATTTCAGATCGAGATGTCTTCCCCACCCTCTGTTTACCAAAAGATACGAATATTTTAAGTTTTGATCGCACTTCTTTTTCAAATTCTTCCATTTTTTCCGTAAAACCTACAATATCAAATTTGAGTATATTCTCCTTGGCATGTGATAAATTGTTTTGCGCGTTGTTTGGAAAAAATTCTTCGCTGCCACAGAAGTAATCACAAAATTTATTTGCATTAATTTTTGCCTGAGTAGTTTCCAGATAATCAGATAACGATAATGTTATTTTTGCGTGATGCTCGCGGTTCAAATTAAAAAAATACTCGGATATAAAGCGTTCAACAGGATCACGAAGTACTGTTATAAACTTATAGCGATTTTTAGCTGCATGATAGACAGTTTCACTGAAGCTGATATGCCCACCTATAAAATATATATCCTCTAATACAAAATAATGTAAAAACTCCCGACGGAATCGTCTTATCTCTTGCCACCGTGTGAGTTCATCGAAATTTCCTGTTAAATCTTTAGCCGTTATTAACTCTACTGTTGCATTGGCTGAGAGAGATATTTGTGACAACGCATAACGAATACGTAATGCGCGAGAAACGGATGTCCCTGCACATTTGGGTACATGGTGAAATATTACACGCTGCCCCAGGCTAATAGCTTTAAATGCTTCTATTGTTTTAAGTGCTGACTGAACCAACCACACTTGGCCTCTTCCCTCATATCAAATTAATTCTGTAACATGTTTTTTCCAATCAGCTCAAAGTAAAAATATCTACGATCGCAATATACAATCATAAACAATAAGCAAAATATGTGATCTATATCGACGAATCATGAGATCTGAGAAAAATCAAGAAGGTATCACTCTAACAAGCGTTTCCCATACTTTCTGAAAGTGATAACCAACATTCTTGTGGATACTTTTGAATATCCGTATTGTACCGATTATCGATATAGACTCAGCTTAGCTCGATAATAGCAGGATGAATTTGGATTGATAGCCATTTAGTATTTTATTCATAAATAGCGTCCCCAAGGGGATTACTCGGCTCCTCCGGAGCCTCGCCCTGCGGGCCAGCGTCGCCTTGCTCCGCTGTTCAACATCGCTTCGCGATGTTGTCGAACCGCATTTGTTGACTAACAGGGGTTCGAATCGGATTGAATAATATTCAAATACGCCAGGGTCCACGAGGGACCCTGGCGTATTTGATATGGCGTCCCCAAGGGGATTACTCGGCTCCTCCGGAGCCTCGCCCTGTGGGCCAGCGTCGCTTTGCTCCGCTGTTCAACATCGCTGCGCGATGTTGTCGAACCGCATTTGTTGACTAACAGGGGTTCGAATCGAACTGGATAATATTCAAATACGCCAGGGTCCACGACAGGGTCCACGAGGGACCCTGGCGTATTTGATATGGCGTCCCCAAGGGGATTACT
>CAZFUS010000118.1:0-2035 GCA_964522485.1 uncultured Enterobacteriaceae bacterium
GCTGCCGCAGACCGGTACAGCTGTCGTGATAGGTCACCGTTCCCGCATAACTTGCCTGCACGGTTTTCATGCTGCAGACATCGGTCAGGAAACTGAACAGCTCCCAGGTGTTCTCGGCCAGTGCCTGCGCCCGTGACTGCCAGCCGGGCTGTCCCTCGAACAGACGTGGATAGTCCTTGAGCATGCCGGCGCACGAGCCCGAGGGGACGACAACATATTCGTAGCGTTCGAAAGCTTCTATCACCTGCCTTGCCAGCGCTGCAGCCGTATTGTTGTCACCGCTGTTATAAGCAGGCTGCCCGCAGCAGGTCTGCAGCACCGGCACATCGACCTCGCAGCCGGCTTCCTTCAATAAATGCACGGCCGCAAAGCCCACGTTCGGACGGTAGAGATCAACCAGGCAGGTGACCAGCAGACCGACGCGGGGGTCGGCGGGTCCGGCGGCGGAATCATGCTTCATAAGGTCACAGTATCGCCGATCGCAGTCGGCCCCCACAAAACTCCGGCCGAGTCCTGGTACCGGCAGCGGGTGGTGGACCCGGCTGTCATTACGCGTCGCCCGACGAGGCTCGGACTGGCGTCAGGGGGAAAGCGCTGGCTTGTGGCAAGCCGGAGAGATTTCTCAGTGACTCCGTTCCTTCAAAATGACAGCATGGAGCCAGCATTCAGGCCGGGCGGAATGGTGGTCGTAGGCAAGCAGGTAAAAAAAACCCGGCAGGGGATGCCGGGTCAAGACTCTCAGGGGAGTTGAGATGGTGAGGACACCGTTCGGAGTATCGGGCCTCACCCTCGGAGGAGGTTGCAGAGTCACTCATCTCTGCAAACTACACATCGGTTGTGCGGTTACTGCCTCGCAATGTCACAGCGGGAAGGTCTGAGCCACTCCGCTGTCGGCGTCGGCAAGGCACCGTGACCGCCGGCGGCGGCCATCAGACCGGCCACAAACATCAGTAATCGTGCCGGCCTTTTTCTCACTGTTCGGACTTTCCGTTGGTTACCAGGCTGACGTCCAGCCATGTTGCTGCGCAACATCATAGTATTGCCTATTGGGTTACACAATGCTCACTCAGTTGATTCACTGTTTCTTATATTGAAACAGTCATTTTTTGACCAAGCCATTGATTGAAAAGCCGCCCGGCACCTCAAAGACGCCGGGCAGGCGAAAACTTCAGTTACTTCCAGCTCTGGTAGCTCAGTTTCCAGCTGCCGTCGGGCTGCCTGTCCAGGATGCTCACAAGATCGCCTTCAAAGACGATTTCATCCGGCGAGCGAACCGCTTCCCAGTTGCCGGTGACGACGATCTGGTCGCCATTGGTCTCGATACCGGTAATATTGATGCCGTGGGCATTGAAACCGGTATCGCGCACCGCCTGCCAGTACCGGCTGATGGCCTCGCGATCGGTAGCCGGACCGGCCGAGGTCATGACGACGGCGTCGGGGCTGTACTGATTGATTACCTGCTCGAGATCACCCTCGTTGAAGGCGGTGTTCCAGCGCTTCAGGCTGTCGATGGCAATGGTGTTGATATCGTCCCTGGCCTGCAGGGCCGATTCTTCGGCGCGGGCACCGAGACCGGCGACGACGAGCGTCAGACTGGTTATCAGGACAATCAAGCGCGTTGACTTCATCGTGTCCTCCCTGGGGCTGAACCCCGTTGTGGATGCATAGAGCCAGCGCAGCCCGTTCACTTCACTTCTGCTTCAGCACCGTCTGCTGCGATGCACAAAAATATAGTGGTCAATAGGAGTAAACACAAGCAGTCAATTATTGACTAACTATTTCTATTTAAGAAATAATTGAATCCAGTCTGGAAGACATCCGGACCGGGATCGCCGCTGCAGGCGGTTTCCACAGGACAGAGGAATTCCTGCAGAGTTTTTTGTGGGAGGCCCTTTCCAGGGGGCAACATTAATACAGATTTCCCGGTCGCCGGTTGAGACCGCCTCCCACAGGACAGGGGAATTCCAGCAGGTTTTTTTGTGGGAGGCCCTTTCAAGGGGCGACATACACACAAGCTTCTTTGTCGCCGGCTGAA
>CAZFUS010000118.1:2135-5644 GCA_964522485.1 uncultured Enterobacteriaceae bacterium
GCCGCCTCCCACAGGACAGGGGAATTCCAGCAGGTTTTTTGTGGGAGGCCCTTTCCAGGGGCGACATCCATACAAGCTTCTTTGTCGCCGGCTGAAGCCGCCTCCCACAGGACAGGGGAATTCCAGCAGGTTTTTTGTGGGAGGCCCTTTCAAGGGGCGACATACATACGGCCTGTGACCTCGATAACCTGAATTCGCCGCTGCAGGCGGCTTCTACTGAAGAGAGTAACCTAGGCCTCTGCGGAGAACTGAAAACATGGATCGACTTACCAGCCTGAAAGTATTCGTCCAGGTGGCGCGTTCGGAAAGCTTCGCCGCCGCCGCACGTAATCTCGACATGTCACGGGCGATGGTCAGCAAGCACGTGATGAATCTGGAGGAGTCGCTCGGCGTGCGGCTGCTGAACCGCAACACACGCCAGGTCAGTCTGACCGAAGCCGGCGCCGATTATCTGGAACGGCTGCAGCATATCCTGGCCGATCTGGGCGAAGCCGACGAAGCCGTCGCAACCCTGACCAGCGAACCGCGCGGCGTCCTGCGAATCAATGCCCCGCCCTCGTTCGGCGCATTCCACCTGGTGCCGCTGCTGGCCGAATTCATGCAGACCTATCCCCGCGTGCGGGTGGAACTGAAACTGACCGACCGCTCGGCCGACATGGTCGAGGAAGGTTTCGATCTCGCCATCGAGGTGGGCCGCCTGACGGACTCCAGTCTGGTTGCCCGTACCCTGTCGCACTCGAGGCTGGTGGTGTGCGGTTCACCCGTCTATCTGGAACGCCATGGCACGCCACACACACCTGAAGACCTGAAAAATCACAACTGCCTGACCAGTTCCCGCTTCCCGCCGCGCGACGAATGGCCATTCCGCGGACCGGACGGCGATACGCTCCATAAAGTCAGCGGTACGTTCCGGTCCAACATCGGCGACGCCGTACACCACATGGCGGTCAGCGGTCTGGGCCTGACGATGCTGCCGACTTACATGGTGGGGCGGGATCTCCAGCTCGGCAATCTGCAGGCGGTGCTGACCGACCATGAACCGGAACCCTACGCCATCGCCGCGCTGTACCCCGATCGCCGATTCCTGCCGGTCAAGGTGCGCAGTCTCGTGGATTTTCTCAGCGAACGCCTCGGACCGGCACCGCGCTGGGAAGCCTGGGATACCCGTGCCGGGACCTCCGGGCCAGTGGCCGGGACGCCAACCTGATCACGATCCGCCGCCGTCGGATCGGCCATACTGAAAACGTCGGTTACCAGGATATTGGACAATGGAAAAGTTACCTTCTAACCGTCGGCACAGCCCGGTACACATCTGTCTGTTAACGGCAAACGCGCTTCTGTCAGCATGGCTGCTTGTCATATTCACAACCGCCAATGTTGATCGCGCACCGGTCTCTGGTTTCAACCAGCAGACGGTGAAAATGCTGCTCTCCAGCCAGGCCGACTGACAGCCACGGACATTTCAGGAAAGCTCTGCCTCTTGCAGAAGTTTCTTGCAAACGGGGCCGCTGATCGCGCGCCCCGTGCATGCTTATCTGAATCTGACTGATCGCCTCATGGCAGTGACTGCAAATTCACGTCTGCGCGCAACGGCTCACCATGTACTGATTTCCGTCGGTGTGCTCTGTCTCGCCGTGTATCCCCTGTTGGTACGGTGGTATCCGCCGCCCCTGCTGACCGGCTATGCGGGCTGGCGCGTTGTGGCCATGCTTGCTCTTGTCACGCTCGTAACCGGACCGCTGCTGACGCTGGTGATCTTCAAACCGGCCAAGGCAAAACACCTGATCGTGTTCGATCTCGTCTGCATTGCGATTATTCAAGTCGCTGCCCTCGCCTATGGACTGCACACAGTGCATGCCACGCGGCCGGTCGTCCTGGCTTACTGGGACGGTATGGTTTATCCGGTCACACCGGAAGAACTGGCGCTGCAGGAAGTGCAGCCGGCGCAGTTGCAGACATTCAGCGAGACCCGGCCGCCGCTGGTGTTTGTGCGCAAGCCGGGGAACAGACAGGAAACCGCCGCCATGCTCCGCTACGGTTTCAACAACAATCTGAGCGAACCGTCGCTTGCATTCCTGTACGAACCGCTGGCCGGCAGGCTCGAACACCTGTTCGCCGCTTCAGTGGAAAACCGCCGCCGGCCGCGGCCGGCCTGGCTGCAGGCGCGAACAGATTATCTGCAGCGTACGCGGCAATCTTCTTCACTGGCTTTCATTCCCTTCGCCGGCCGTTATGGTCAGCGCCTGCTGGTGATCAATCAACAGGGCCGCCTGATAGATGCCCTGCCGGTGTCTGCCGATGCCGCCACGGGTGTCCCGTAGAGCGGCAGCGATACTGGCCGAAGACGGACCCGAACTCCGCAGGATCACTGCTGCAGCCAGAGGCCCGTATACCCTGTCCTGTGCCAGGTGCATTGGTTTACTATACTTACCCGGTCGGACCAGAATGCTTGTTAACGAGCACGGGGGGATAAGACATGGGACAGCTCAGCATATTCCTGTATGGCGTGATCAGTTACGTGATTTTTCTCGCCAGCTTTCTGTACGCAATCGGTTTTGTCGGCAACTTTCTGGTTCCGAAATCCATCGACTCCGGGGCAGCGTCTGCTGTACTCCCTGCGTTTTTGATCAATCTTCTGCTGCTCGGTCTGTTTGCGCTCCAGCACAGCGTCATGGCCCGGCCCGCATTCAAGCGCTGGTGGACGCAGTACATTCCGCCCGCCGCCGAACGCAGTACCTATGTATTGCTGACCAGTATTCTGCTTTTTCTGCTCTACTGGCTGTGGCAGCCGCTGCCCGCAGCTGTCTGGTCTGTGGAAAACCCGATCGCTGTCTACATTCTCTGGGGCCTGTTTGCAGTGGGCTGGCTTATCGTGCTGCTGTCGACCTTCATGATCAATCATTTCGATCTGTTCGGTTTGCGCCAGGTCTGGCTGCACTTACGAGGTTATGACTATACCCCGCCGACTTTTCGCATGACGGTGCTGTACCGTTATGTCCGCCATCCCATCATGCTGGGTTTCATCATCGCCTTCTGGGCCACACCACACATGAGTGTCGGCCACCTGTTATTTGCCGTGGCGACCACCGCATACATTCTGATCGGCGTGACGCTGGAGGAGCGCGATCTGGAGCGCGCCCACGGCCAGACATACCGGGATTACCAGAAAGACGTACCGATGCTGTTTCCGGGCCGGCGCCGCGGCAGAAGTTGAAAATCATTCGCTGCCGGCGGCATGGATAGCGTTTCATACAAACTGTAATTCAACCATTCCACCGTTTCATGTCGCGGACCAACTGTGCCGCCATGAAGACGAGCACCAGTACGGCAACCAGCAGTAAAGTCCATAGTGAAATCACACGCCAGTTGATCGGGTTGACCGGCTGCAGACGCGCCTCACCACCGAGTATTTGCCGCTTGCCGGCAGTCGCCGAACCGATCATGCCGGGTGCCTCGGGCAAATCCTCGCTGATGAGTGAGACCCCGGTCGCCGCTGACTGGTCGGGCGC
>CAZFUS010000119.1:0-5362 GCA_964522485.1 uncultured Enterobacteriaceae bacterium
AGATCCGGATGAAGATCGGTGTCATGTTCGGGAGTCCCGAGACCACGACCGGCGGCAACGCGCTCAAGTTCTATGCTTCGGTGCGGCTGGATATCCGCCGTATCGGCGCCATCAAGCAGGGCGACGAGGTCACCGGCAATGAAACGCGCGTCAAGGTGGTCAAGAACAAGGTCGCGCCGCCGTTCAAGGAAGCGGTATTCGATATCCTCTATGGCGAGGGCATATCGCGCGAAGCCGAAATCATCACGCTCGGGGTGAAATACGATCTGATTGAAAAGACGGGTGCCTGGTACAGTTACAATGGTGACCGCATCGGTCAGGGCAAGGAAAACGTGCGCCAGTATCTGAAGGATAATCCGGCTATCGCCGACGAAGTCGAGCAGGGGATCCGCAAGGCGGCATTGCCCCCGGTGAAGTCGCAGGGTGACGAAGCCGAGTCGGCGAATCAGGAGGCGGAACAGGCCTGAGCGACACGCGACAGGAATTGCGCCAGCGGGCCATGGATTTGCTGGCGCGGCGGGAGCACAGCAGAGAGGAACTCAGGCGGAAACTCGTCCGCCGCGACTATGAGGCGGCGCTGGTCGACAGCGTCATCGAGGAACTGGCCGCCGAAAACCTGCAGAGCGACGACCGCTATACCGAGGCGTATGTCAGTGAACGTGCCGGCAAGGGCTACGGGCCTTTATATATTACCCAGGGACTCCGCAGCCGCGGCATCGACGATCATCTCATCGACCAATATCTCGATCCCAATGACCCCGAATGGATACGCCGCGCCGCTGAGGTGCAGGCCCGGCGTTTCGGCGTGATTGAGTCTGACGATCAGCGCACCTATGCTAAAGCTGTACGCTTTCTGCAACAGCGCGGCTTCAGCGGTGAGCATATCTACCGGGCCATGCGAGGCGTCGATGACCGGGATTGAATCGGCCACGATGATGGCAGTCAAACATGAATACCATTAAATGAGTCAAGCAACCGAACCGACATCCAACGTGAATACGCCGTGGAGCAGTAACGCCATCCGCAGCGCCTTCATCGACTATTTCCGGGACCACGGCCATACGCTGGTGCCATCCAGTTCGCTCGTGCCCGCGAATGATCCGACCCTGTTGTTTACCAATGCCGGTATGGTGCAATTCAAGGAGCTGTTTCTCGGTCTCGAAGAGCGTGCCTACAGCCGTGCGGTCAGCTCGCAGCGCTGTGTGCGCGCCGGCGGCAAGCACAACGATCTGGAAAACGTCGGGTACACCGCGCGCCATCACACTTTTTTCGAGATGCTCGGCAACTTCAGCTTCGGCGATTATTTCAAGCGCGAAACCATCCGTTACGCCTGGGCTTTCCTCACCGATACCCTGAAGCTGGATCCGGCCCGGCTCTGGGTCACTGTGTACGAAGAGGACGACGAGGCCGCCGGCATATGGCTCAATGAACTGAAAGTCGATCCCGAGCGTTTTTCACGCTGTGGCAAAAAGGAGAACTTCTGGTCCATGGGCGATACTGGTCCGTGCGGACCCTGCAGTGAAATTTTCTACGATCATGGACCAGAGATTTCCGGCGGTCCGCCGGGCAGTCCCGACGCCGAAGGTGATCGTTACATCGAGATCTGGAACCTGGTGTTTACCCAGTATGATCGCGACAGTCAGGGTAACCTGCATCCGATCCCCAAACCCTCGGTCGACACCGGCATGGGGCTGGAGCGCATCACCGCCATCATGCAGGGTGTGCACAACAATTACGACATTGATATCTTCAGGCATCTGATTGCGGCAATTGATCAACTGGGCGCGAACGATCCGAAGAACCAGATCTCACGCCAGGTGATCGCCGATCACATTCGCTCGGTGGCTTTCCTGATCAGCGACGGGGTCATGCCGTCGAATGAAAACCGCGGCTATGTTCTGCGTCGTATCCTGCGCCGTGCGATCCGTCACGGCTACAAGCTGGGGTTGCGCGAGCCTTTCTTTCACAAACTGGTTGGACCACTGGCCGAGCAGATGGGCGAGGCCTATCAGGAGCTCAATCAGAAGCGCGAATCGATAGAAAAGGTCATTCACCAGGAAGAGCAGCGCTTCGCCGAAACGCTGGATCAGGGATTGAAGCTGCTCGAAGAAACGGTATCCAAGCTGGACAGCAAGGAAATCCCGGGCGGTGCTGTCTTCAAGCTCTACGATACTTATGGTTTTCCGGTCGACCTGACGGCTGATATTGCCCGTGAACGCGGCCTGACTATTGATATGGAAGGCTTCAATATGGCGATGGATGCCCAGCGTGCGCGCGGCCGCTCAGCCAGCCGCTTCAGTATGGACATGGCGAAATTCCCCAAGGTCGATGCGATCACCGAGTTCACCGGCTACGATCAGGTCGAAGAACAGAGCACCATCGTTGGTCTGTACCGCGAAGGCAGGACGGTCAAAAGTCTGGAGACCGGCGAGTTCGGCGGCCTCGTTCTTGACCGGACGCCGTTTTATGCCGAGTCGGGCGGTCAGGTCGGCGACCGTGGGCTGCTGCGTGGCGATGCGGGTGAATTCACCGTTTCGGATACCCAGAAGCAAGGCAAGGCGCATATCCATCTGGGCGAGATAACCACGGGCCGGCTCGAACTGGGCCAGTCGCTGATTGCGCGCATCGATGCCCAGGCGCGGGCTGACACCATGCGCAATCATTCCGCCACGCATTTATTGCACGCCGCATTGCGCAAGGTGCTCGGCGACCACGTTATCCAGAAAGGTTCGCTGGTGGCGCCGGAACGGCTGCGTTTCGACTTTTCCCATCCACAGGCGCTGACCGACGAAGAGATCCAGGAAATTGAATGGCTGGTGAACGCCGAGATCCTGAAGAACAGTGAAACCCGGATCCAGGTGATGCCACTGGAAAAGGCTCTGGAAGACGGCGCCATGTCGCTGTTCGGCGAGAAATACGAAGACCAAGTGCGGGTGCTCAACATAGGCGGGGAGTTCTCCAAGGAACTGTGCGGTGGTACTCATGTACAGCGCAGTGGTGACATCGGTCTGTTCAAGATCGTCTCCGTGGCCGGTATTGCCGCCGGCGTGCGCCGCATCGAGGCTGTAACCGGGCGCGGTGCCCTGCACTGGGCCGAGCAGAGCGAACGCCGGCTCGGCCGGGTGGCTGAACTGCTGCGCGCCGAGCCTGACTACGTCGAGGACAAGTTATCGCAGCTGCTGGAACGCAATCGCAGGCTGGAAAAAGAGGTCGACCAGCTCAAATCCAGACTGGCCAGTTCGGCCGGCGATGACCTGGCCGCCGCCGCCATCGAAATCGACGGGCTGAAGGTGCTGGCCAAAGCGCTGGACGGCGCCGATCCGAAGACGCTGCGCGAGACCATGGATCAGCTCAAGAACAAGCTGGGTTCGGCGGCGCTGGTGCTCGCGACGGTTCAGGCATCCAAAATCAGCCTGGTTGCCGGAGTTACCAAGGACCATACTGACCGGCTTAACGCCGGTGAGCTGGTCAATTTCGTCGCCGCCCAGGTTGGCGGCAAGGGCGGTGGCCGTGCCGACATGGCCCAGGCCGGCGGCAGCGAACCCGCGCGTCTGCAGGCAGCGCTCGACAGCGTGCCCGACTGGGTGCGCGAACGTCTCTGAGTCTTCTTCCCATAGACTAAAAGGCTTTTGTTGCGCCGCAAAATTTCGCTAAAATCTTCGGCTTTTATTCGCTATGGCACTCATCGTACAGAAATTTGGCGGCACTTCGGTCGGCAGCGTCGAACGCATTAATGCCGTGGCCGACCGCGTTCATGCCTGCCGTCAGGCCGGTGACGATATTGTTGTGATCGTTTCCGCCATGAGTGGCGAGACCGATCGCCTGCTGACACTGGCCAAGCAGATCCATGAGCGGCCCAGCGCCCGGGAACTGGACGTGGTGCTGTCCACCGGCGAACAGGTCACGATCGCATTGTTGAGCATCGCACTTGAGGCCCGCGGTTGTGCGGCCCGTTCCTACACTGGTGCGCAGGCGAACATTCGCACCGATAATGCACATAACAAGGCCCGCATTACGGGCATCAGCTGCGATCGGGTACGTCATGATCTGGCGGCCGGCCGGGTTGTGGTAGTTGCCGGCTTCCAAGGTATTGATGAGGAAGGCAATATCACCACGCTGGGGCGCGGTGGTTCGGATACGACGGCAGTGGCCATGGCGGCGGCGCTGCAAGCCGAAGAATGCCATATTTATACAGACGTTGACGGCGTCTATACTGCCGACCCGCGTATAGTGCCGCAGGCACGGCGCCTGGAACGCATCACCTACGAGGAAATGCTGGAAATGTCCAGCCTCGGCTCCAAGGTGTTGCAGATCCGGTCGGTGGAGTTCGCCAGCAAATACAATGTCAATCTGCGGGTGCTATCCTCTTTCAAGGAAGGTAATGGCACGCTGATTGCCAAAGAGGAACATGACGGTATGGAACAGGCACTGATTTCAGGTATCGCCCATAATAAGGATGAGGCCAAACTCACGGTGGTTGGTGTACCGGACAAGCCGGGTATCGCCTCCAGTATCCTGGGACCGATCGCGGCGGCCAATGTTGAAGTGGACATGATCGTGCAGAATGTCGGTGCGGATAACACCACTGATTTTACATTCACAGTACACCGTAATGATTACGACAAGGCGCTGGATATCCTCCAGAAAGTCGCTGATGAAATGGGCGCCAAGCGCGTCACTGGTGATAATAAAATCGTGAAAATCTCTGTTGTCGGGGTGGGTATGCGCTCGCATGCCGGTATCGCCAGCAAGATGTTCATGGCCCTGGCCGCCGAAGGCATCAATATCATGATGATTTCAACTTCGGAAATTAAGATTTCCGTTGTAGTGGCGGAGAAATATCTGGAATTGGGTGTCAGAACTCTGCACTCTGCTTTCGAGCTGGATGCAGTGGAATCCGCAGAGGCCTAAAACAACAGGAATGTAGTTGGAAGGGATTATACAGGAGAAACCATTATGCTGATTCTGACACGCAGAGTTGGCGAATCGCTCATGATTGGTGATGAAATTAACGTCACCGTTCTCAGTATTCGCGGTAATCAGGTCCGGATTGGTGTCAACGCACCTAAAAACGTCACCGTCCATCGAGAGGAAATCTACGAGCGTATCAAGCATGAAAAGGACGGTGACGAGCAGACGACTGCAGCGCCGGAGATTGAAGATTCTCCGGATGATGAAACCCGCTGATTTGACTACCGTCTCCGTCTGGATGGCTTTACCCGCCGGTAAGGGGCGGTTATCCTTACGCCTCCCGGAATTATGGGACTGCTGAAGGCAGCCGGGCTTGGTTTAGTCATGCCATAAATTGCTATTTGGAGAGGTGGCCGAGCGGTCGAAGGCGCTCCCCTGCTAAGGGAGTATG
>CAZFUS010000120.1:0-4803 GCA_964522485.1 uncultured Enterobacteriaceae bacterium
AGCGTGCTGGTGGGTGACTTCCTGTATTCACGGGCCTTTCAGATGATGGTCGACGTCGGTTCCCTGCGCATCATGGAAGTTTTGTCGGATGCCACTAACATCATTGCCGAGGGCGAGGTCCAGCAGCTTCTGAACCGTCATGACCTGCAGACCACAGAGGAACGTTATTTACAGGTCATCCGGAACAAGACGGCGAAACTGTTCGAGGCTGCCAGCCAGATAGGCGCCATCCTTGCCGACAGGCAACCGCTTGAGGAACAGGCCATGGCCCGCTACGGCCTGCATCTGGGCACTGCCTTCCAGTTGATTGATGACTTGCTGGATTACAGCGCTTCCAGTGAACAGCTGGGCAAGAACATCGGCGATGACCTGGCGGAGGGCAAGCCCACCCTGCCGCTGTTATATGCCTACTGGCACGGCAGTAGACAGCAGTCAGGGATAATTGCGGAAGCCATCGCCCAGGGCGGGCTGACCAATATTGCAGCCATCAGTGAAGCGATTGAAAGTACCGGGGCGATTGCCTACACTGCCGCCCTTGCGCGCAAGCAGGCCGACCTGGCCCGACAGTCGCTTGAACTTGTGCCCGCATCGCCATACCGTGAAGCGCTGACTGAACTGGCCGCCTTTGCCGTGGATCGTCAGTACTGATTAAAGACAGCGTGAGCACCGCCTCACTGCTAATCTCGGAAGTTCGTTAACCGTGTCGGGGTGTAGCTCAGCCTGGTAGAGCACTGCCTTCGGGAGGCAGGGGTCGAAGGTTCAAATCCTTTCACCCCGACCAATTCAGATACCACTCTAGACCCTTCCAGACTACTTAAGCCTAAGAAGTTTCAAGTCTTTACTGAAACCACCCTCTCCGCCCTTTAGTCCTAGGTGGCCTAAACGAGCCTCCGTTTGGTCACAGCATGGTCACAAGCGAGTTCGCTATCTTCGCCAGTGACCCTGAGATGCTTAAGCTCGGCATCGAGTTGGTCATTCAGCTGTCCACATATCCACATGGCGCGGAGTAAGCCTCCGTGTATTACATAGCGCCTTGTGGGTATGTGGGAGTGGCCGCGGTAGCGCGGCGGCAGGCGCAGGCACAGCCGCGCCGCCGCCCGCTCGCGTGATTCAGCGCAGGCCCAGAAACCCCAGTATCAACAGCACAATGACGATAAAACCCACAATCCAGATTATTTGGTTCACGGTTCGCTTCCTTTTGTTGCTAAATATAATCCTTTGTACCACTGCATGGATTCCGCTTCGGTGCGTTAGCGAACGCTCGCCCGATAATCCTGGCGGCATCGATCTCGACAAGCCGTTCGAGCTGCCCGTCAATATCCGCCATGTCCTGGTCGAGCGAGGCCGCGCGACCATCGTGCGGTAAGCGGCGCGCGTTCTGCCCGAGTTGCGGTGCGCGGCGGAAGGGGCATCACCGCGCCTCCTGCGGTACCGCCCAGACAAGACCGGCCCTCGGCCTCAAACTGCCAGGCAACAGTCCATTTCATCCTGAGGAACTCCCTGTGCCCGTCACTGCGACCGATGCGATCCGGATTCTTTTTGCCATCATCCTCCCGCCGCTCGGCGTCTTCCTGCAGGAAGGCATCGGCAAGCATTTCTGGATCAACATCCTGCTCACGTTGCTCGGCTATATTCCCGGCATTGTTCACGCCGTGTGGATCATCGCCAAGCGATGAACACGGCGCTTGTGCCAGCGCGCGGCGATGCCGCCGGCTGACGCGCGCATACGCGTGCACCGGCTCGCGCGGCTGATGGACAGTTCGATCCGTCTGCCCGGCGGTTTCCGCATCGGGGTCGACGGTCTCATCGGGCTCGTGCCGGTGGTCGGCGATCTCGCGGCGGCCGGGGCGTCGTTCTACATCGTCGCCCAGGCGGCGCGCGCCGGCGTGCCCGCCAGTGTGCTCGCGCGCATGGTGCTGAACGTCGCGCTGGATACCGTGGTCGGCGCGATCCCGGTGCTCGGGGACGTGTTCGATGTCGCGTTCAAGGCCAATCTGCGCAACGCCAGGCTGATGAATGCGTATCTTGATCGAAGCGCACCTCGCTGATCCTTCTCCAATTACCAGTAAAGTTGGATTAAGTAATCGACAGCATGTCGCGAAATGATCTGTGCGGGGACGTACACAATGGCACCAGGGCGGCCTTTCTCCGGCTACGAGTGCGCGGACATCACCGTCCGCGGAATCCGTGGCGTCGCCCGTCGCCCTCCCCGGATGCCGTCGCTCCCGCCGGCGCGAGCCGGCCTCCAGATCCTGAGCCTGTCTTTACCCTGGGCCGTCCAACGGCCTGCCACGCGTTCCTACTACGCGGCCGGCGACATCCCTGAACGCGTGAAGCTGCGCTGGAATAAGCTCAGGATGGCGAGCAGCAGCACCGAGCCGATCAGCGACACGATGAAGCTCATGATGGTGATGCCGTCGTTGATGGAGCCGGCGCCGAGTAACCATCCGCCGATCAGTGCGCCGACGATGCCGACCGCGACATTGAGGATGATGCCTTGCTGGGCGTTGGTACCCAAATTTATCCATTCCTTCCGGGCATAGGAGGAATAACCGAGCGAAACCAGATGTTTGCGAAGTTCGGCTTGGCGATAAGCGCCCTCGTGTTGGGTAATTTCCCGGGTGCTGCCAGCGAACCCCGTTTCTTCCTGAAACTGACACTCGGATCGTTCTCTACCTACGGCCAATGCCCGGTTCCAGCGTGGATCACGAGCACAATGGTTCTCCGCCAGCACCTGCTCGACCAGCTTCTTCATTAATTGACATCTCCCATGATAGCCGGTAGCGTCTCTGGGTCGACTCGAGCGCAGTTCGCGAGTCGCAGGACCGCCCGCTTTTAGTCTGGACATAAGCGAACGCTCTGTCGGTGCGGTGGCGCACACATGTTCATTGTCCTGTACCGGAGTCCCCATGCGCCTTCAAAGCGCTCTTGCAGGGTCGATTCCAGTGCTTTCAGGTATCCTTAATTAGGAGACTACGGTGCGATCAGTCACGCGTGCACGCCTTCCCCTGCTAGCGTTAGTAATGGCCGGCCTTCTGTCATTGGCGTTCCCGCTGCCTGCCCATGCCAGCGAAGAGGGGTATCGGCTGCTCGAGCTGGACGGCTACAAGGTGAAGTGGGGGGACCGGCGATTGGGGGTGGGTGCCAGCGTCAGCTATGCCTTTGCCGGGGAGACGCTACGGTTCGATGATGCGCGCAACTGTCGTGATCTGGCACCGATTGAAGCGCTTTTGGGGGAGAATCTCTCCATGGAGACGCTGGCGCGCGAGACCGCGGCGGCGTTTCGGGTCTGGGAGCGCGCTGCCGGTCTGTCATTCCACGAGGTCGGCGATGTCCGGGATGCGGATATCGTCCTCGGTGCCCAGGGCCAGCCGCACGGGCGGGCATTCGCCAACGTATTCTATGCGCCCGATCCGGAGGAAGATGTGCGCGCCATCGACCAGGCGCTGGTGTGCCTGAATCCCGAACATGAGTGGAAGGTCGGGTTCGACGGCGACGAGGATGTCTACGACATCCGCTATACGCTGATTCACGAGATCGGTCACGCCATCGGCCTGGACCATCCCGGGCCATCCGGGCAGGTGATGGCATTTCGCTACACCGAGGCCTTCGACGATCTGCAGCCCGGCGATCTGCGCGGTGTCCGGCGGCTCTACGGGCGTGCCGCCAATGACAGAGGACCGGGCGATGGCTTCAACACCCATCTGGCCGACAAACCGACCGAGGCGTATCGCGTCAATAATCTGATCGGTAATTATGTGATGAGCACGACCGGGGACGAGGAGATCGGATACATCAACGATTTCATCATTGATCAGGACGGCAGCATCGTGCCGGTGATCGGCGGCGTCCTGGGCATTGGTGAGAAGAAGGTGGTCCCCCTGTCCCGGGATGCCGATGAGGGCGTCTGGTAAAAGGTTTTGTGCCAACCCACAATGAAAACGGCAGAGGCTTTGGTCCCTGCCGTCTATTCATTCCATCAATAAGCGAGGGTACTGGAATTTAATCCTGCATTTCAAACTTCGGCGCAGAACGCAGCTCCTCACTAGTCATATCAATCCGCAGTTCCTGCTCACCAGAAGAGTCTGATCTCGTTACGTCGTCCCAGCCAATGGCTACGTCCTTCTCACCCATGCCCAGGAAGCCGCCGGCACCGACTACAATAGCCACGACCTGACCATTCTCGTTAATAATCAGATCACGCACCGAGCCCACTTTCTCATCACTGCTGGTGCTAACCTTAGCACCGATCAGGTCGCGCGCCTGCATGCCATTGGCAGACTCCATGTAGCCCCGGTTCTTCATGCGAGCCTGGTCACGCTGAGAGTTTTCTACCGCCGGATGCGAGTCAGACTGGTTGGCGTGCTGTTTGCTTTGGTCACTTTGCCCAGTCCTGGAAGTGGGTTTCTTGGCGTCCTGGTCACGCTGAGCGCTTTCTTTCGCTGGATGCGAGCCAGAATCCTTGGCACGATGTGAACTTTTATCACTAGTGAATTGCTTGACGTCCTGGTCATGCTGAGTGCTTTCTTTCGCTGGATGCGAGCCATACTCCTTGGCGTCCTGGTCAGTAGATTGTTCAGCCAGCACAGAACCTGCACCTAACGCTATAGCCGGTGTGACCAATGCATAAAAGGTAAATGAATGTAGCTTGTTCATATGAATCTCCCTAGAATCGGGTATGTTAGTCGGACAAACATGTCCTGTTTAACCGCTTCATCACAGCTTTTTTCCTGGCATCATTGCCGGAATGGGAACTGAACCGCCACGAAACATGGAATTCAGGATGAGCTTTTAAAGTACGCC
>CAZFUS010000121.1:0-4466 GCA_964522485.1 uncultured Enterobacteriaceae bacterium
GAACTGCGTCGGGATGCGCTTCTGTAGCCTGCTGAAGCAACTCGAAAGTCTGCTCTTTATCATTGCTGGCTGCAGATTGTCTTGCGAGATATAGCAATGCATCGAGATTGTTTTTATCAATCTCATGAACTTTCCTGTAATAGTCATCCGCGGCCTGATCGTTATCCAGCCGGAATTCCAGCCGGGCCAGATTCGTCAAGGCGGGAACGTATTCAGGTTCAATATCCAACGCCTTATTGTATTGTTGGCGGGCAGATTGGAAATTTTCATCGGCCTGGTAGGCCAGGCCAAGCATGTTGTAAGACATCGGATCGTCAGAATGAGTATCGACAAATGATTGAGCCGCCTTGATCGCATCCTTCGTCCGATCATTATTTATATGGATCATAATCAGCGAGAGAGAGGCGGGTGTATAATCCGGATATTGTGTAATTATGTTTTCGAGTTTGGAAATGGATTGCTGGACCTTTCCGGATTTGAGATCGTAAAGAGCGAGTTGTGTACGAACTGAAGTAAAATCGGGGTTGAGTTCCAGAGCTTTTTCAAGTGCTGCACGGCCTTCGTCGGGTTTGCCTGCCTCGATGTACATGTTTCCAAGCATGGCCATAACGGCTGCATCCTGGTCCCCCAGTGTTTCCAGTCTCTGTATAGCCTTGTCAGCTTGATTCAGATTAAGCTCAACGGCTGCCATGAGTTTGTTGGCCATAATGTGATCGGGTTGCTGGCGCAGGAAAGGTACCAGGTGCTCTCTGGCCTGATCCATTTGTCCTTCCTGATAGAAAGTGCGGGCCATTAACAGCAGACTCTGGGCATGGTTGGGCAAAACCTGCAAGGCCTGGCGAAGATAGTCCTTGGCTTTATTCGTTTCATTGTTATGTAATGCAATAACGGCCCTGTAGTATTTGGCCAGAGGATGAGCAGAGTCTTGTTTCTCAATAATTTCTATAGGTTTCAGTGCTTCATCAAATTTATTCTGCATGAGAAGCGCCTGAATCTGGCCCAGAGGGCCCATGAAGTTGTATTCAGCGAGCCGTGTAGCTTCAGAGTAAGCTTTTTCTGCCTCCCCGGGTTTGTTTTCAAATAATGCCAACTGACCCTTCAGAAGCCACAGATCGACGTTTTCAGGTGCAATATTCTGGCCGCGTTCGACGAGTCGGTCGGCTGTAGCCAGATCCTTTTGCAGAAATGCAATACGGGCCTGCCCCAACAGGGCTTCTGCAGAATCCGGATTCAATGACAGCGCCTGCTCATAACTGGACTGCGCCTCCTGCAACTGTTGCAGCCCCAGGAAAGCATCTCCCCGTGCAGTATGGAGCGATGCAGATGAATCTTTACGGGTGGATTCAGATTGAGTCTGGTCCAGAACCTCCTGGTATTTGCCCTGCTGAAGCTTGGCCTTAAGTACGGCGATTTTCAGGTCGGGGTGTTCAAAATCCAGATTAAGAGCCTGATCAAACTCTTTCTCCGCGGCCTCGCCGTTACCGTATTTCAGATAGATTTTGCCCAGCAGCCAGCGGGCTTCCGGCAGCTGACCGTCCTTTTGCAGGGCGTTTTTCAATTCGATCGCGGCGGCACTTTCTTTTCCCTTTTCAATGAAAGTTTTGGCCTTTTCGATATGGGTTTCAGGCGGGACATCCGAGGTGAAATTACAGGCTGCGGCTGATAAAATCGCAAGACAAAAGGGAAGAATGAGGCGGAGCCTGTAAGCCATTGAAAAAAATAGAAAATTCATGAATCTGGCACCCCCTGTATTAAGCTATGCCCACCGACTTGAATTCTAGCCAGTTATTATATTTGCAACAATGAGCAAGCTGTGACTTCTTAGGCAGAACCTGAATAAGTTCCCAAACGCCATTCCATCAGGATGTCGCTCCTATGACGAACAAGAATGTATTATTGACAGGCGGTGCCGGCTATATCGGCAGTCATGTGGCTCTGGCCCTGAACGAACTCGGTTACCGGGTTGTCGTACTGGATAATTTGTCCACCGGCCACCGCGAACTGGTGCCCGAGGGCTGCGCATTCGTGGAAGGGGATGCCGGTGATCAGGTGTTACTGGGAAAAATATTTTTGGAATACCGGATTGGCTCTGTCATGCATTTTGCCGGTTCCATCATCGTTGAGGAGTCCGTGACGGAGCCTGTCAAGTATTATAGAAACAACACCCTGGTATCGCTCGATCTCATCGAAGCCTGTGTCAGAAACAACGTTAATCATTTCATCTTTTCCTCAACGGCGGCGGTTTACGGCACTGCTGAAACCTCGCCAGTGACAGAATCGATGCCACTGGCGCCGGCCAACCCCTATGGCCATTCAAAAGCGATGACCGAACGCTTCCTGCAGGATGTCGCCAGCGTTTCATCGTTGCGCTATATTGCGCTACGGTATTTCAATGTGTCCGGCTCGGACCCCCAGAAGCGATCCGGTCAGCTTTCAAAACAGTCAACGCATCTCATCAAGGTGGCCTGTGAGACGGCTACGGGCAAACGTGATGTGATGACCATTTTCGGGGATGATTATGATACGCCCGACGGCAGCTGCATCCGGGATTTTATCCACGTCAGCGACCTGGCAATGGCCCATGTCAAGGCGCTGGAGTACCTCCATGCCGGCGGGAACAGCCTGACGCTGAACTGCGGTTATGGGCAGGGATACTCTGTCAAGCAGGTACTGGCCGTAATGCAGGAGATCTGCGACGGGCCTTTCAAGGTTACCCAGGGCGCCCGCCGTCCGGGTGATGTCGCGGAACTGGTGGCGGACAATCGCCTGCTTTTATCCACCCTGGACTGGACGCCCCGGTACAACGATTTGAAACTGATACTAACGCACGCACTGGAATGGGAAAAACAGCAGCGCACCGGTAAAGCTCAATAGGCGTGGCTGCACTGCATGTTGCGGGACAACTTGCCGCGCCAGTTTCCACCCATCCCGTCCAGAGCCTTGAATGTTGACAGCAGGATAAGCAATGACCGTCCGAACCCGTTTCGCCCCCAGCCCGACCGGCTATCTGCATATCGGCGGAGTCCGCACAGCCCTGTTTTCCTGGCTGCAGGCGCGGCGGCTGCATGGCCGGTTCATCCTGCGTATCGAGGATACTGACCGTGAGCGCTCTACTCAGGCCGCGGTGGACGCCATCCTGGAAGGTATGGCCTGGCTGGGCCTGGATTACGACGAGGGGCCGTATTACCAGACGCGGCGCTACGATCGCTATCAGGAAGCCATCGACAGATTGATGGCCGAGAGCCAGGCATATCGCTGCTACTGCAGCCGTGAGGAACTCGAGGCCATGCGCGAGGCCGCCCGGCAACGGGGCGAGAAGCCGCGTTATGATGGCCGTTGCCGTGACCGCCGGGATACTCCGCCAGGTATTACTCCGGTCATACGCTTCAAAAGTCCGCAGAGCGGTGAGACGGTAGTTGACGATCGCATACAGGGACGGGTGAGTTTTGCGAATGCCGAACTCGACGACCTGATCATCGCCCGCTCGGACTGTACTCCAACCTATAATCTGACCGTCGTCGTGGATGATCTCGACATGGGTATCACCGATGTCATACGGGGTGATGACCACCTGAACAACACGCCAAGGCAGATCAACATCATGCGGGCGCTCGGTCATGAGCCGCCCCGCTATGCGCATGTACCGTTAATCCTGGGGCCTGACGGCAAACGCCTGTCCAAGCGCCATGGTGCCACCAATGTGCTCCAGTACCGTGATGAGGGATATCTGCCCCAGGCACTCCTGAATTATCTGGTGCGTCTGGGCTGGGCTCACGGCGACCAGGAGATATTCAGCCTGGAAGAGATGGTCCACAAATTTGACGTGGGCGATGTCAATAAATCCGCAGCGCGTTTCGACAGCGACAAGCTCAACTGGTTGAACCAGCATTATTTGAAGGTTCTGCCGCCTGCCGGGCTGGTGCCGGCGCTGGAGTCGCAACTGCAGGCTCTGGGGCTCGAACCGGGTGCAGGCCCGGATCTGCAACGGCTCATCGAGGTCCAGCGCGAGCGTTGCGAAACCCTGAAAGCCATGGCCGAGCAGAGCCGGATGTTTTTCGAGGAGTTCGCTGAATATGATGCCAAGGCCGCCGGGAAGCATCTGGATGCGGTGGCTCTGCCAGTACTGGAAGGGCTTCACGGACGGCTCGCATCTCTGACGGACTGGTCTGCCGTACGGCTGCATGACGTGATTAAAGAATTCGCCGAAGCGCAGGCGCTGAAAATGGGCAAAGTGGCACAGCCCCTGCGCGTTGCGCTGTGTGGCAGCGCAGTCTCGCCATCGATAGACGTGACGCTGGAATTAGTAGGGCAGGAGCGGGCACTGGCCAGAATTAGCCGGGCAATCAATTACATCCGCGAACAGGCCTGTGCTTGACAGAGCAGGGGGGCTGGCGTAAATTCCCGCCTTCTTTTGGGGCCATAGCTCAGCTGGGAGAGCGCTTGCATGGCATGCAAGAGGTCGGCGG
>CAZFUS010000122.1:0-4449 GCA_964522485.1 uncultured Enterobacteriaceae bacterium
GGCACCTACGAGGCCAACATGGCCATGCATCACTGTGACGTGCTGATCGCGATCGGCGCGCGCTTCGATGATCGGGTCACCGGCGATCTGGGTCAGTTCTGCCCCGAGGCCAGGATCGTCCATATCGATATCGATCCGTCGTCGATTTCCAAGAACGTTCCGGTTGACGTGCCGATCGTGGGTGACGTCAAAAGCGTGCTGACCGATCTGATTTCGACCGTGAAAGAGGCCAAGCAGAAGCCGGATGCGGCCGCCCTGAAAAGCTGGTGGCAGCAGATCGCTGACTGGCAGAAGCTCGACTGTCTGCGCTACAACCGCAACAGCAAGATCATCAAGCCGCAGTATGTGATCGAAAAGCTGTACGAGATCACCAAAGGCGATGCCTACATCACCTCCGACGTGGGTCAGCATCAGATGTGGGCGGCACAGTATTACAAGTTCGACAAGCCACGCCGCTGGATAAACTCCGGCGGTCTGGGAACGATGGGTTTCGGCCTGCCGGCCGCGATGGGCGTGCAGCTCGGTTTCCCGGATTACACCGTTGCCTGCGTGACAGGTGAGGCGAGCCTGGTGATGTGCATTCAGGAACTTTCGACCTGTCTGCAGTACGATCTGCCCGTCAAGATCATTAATCTCAACAACCGCTATATGGGCATGGTGCGGCAGTGGCAGGAATTCTTTTACGCGGGCCGCTATTCGCATTCCTACATGGATGCGTTGCCGGACTTCGTCAAGCTGGCCGAGGCCTTTGGTCATGTCGGTATGCGTATCGACAAAACCAGCGATGTCGAATCGGCTCTGAAGGAGGCGGTGTCCATGAAGGATCGCCTCGTCATGATGGACTTCATCACCGATCAGACCGAGAACGTCTATCCGATGATTGCAGCGGGCAAGGGTCAGCATGAAATGCATCTGTCGCCCGAGCAGACTTCAACGGATCGGGAACTCGCCTGAATGCGCCACATTCTGTCTCTGCTTCTGGAAAATGAAGCTGGTGCGCTGTCGCGCGTTTCCGGTCTGTTCTCCGCGCGTGCGTTCAACATTGAATCGCTCACCGTTGCACCGACCGAAGATCCGAGCGTGTCCCGCATGACTCTGGTGACCGTCGGTTCTGATGCAATCGTCGAACAGATCATCAAGCAGCTGAACAAGCTGGTTGACGTTATCAAGGTGGTGGATCTCAGCGAAACGCGACATATCGAACGCGAACTCATGTTGGTCAAGACCCAGGCAAAGGGCGCGGCGCGCGAGGAAGTCAAGCGCATGGTCGATATCTTCCGCGGCCGCATCATCGATGTCAGTGAAAACAGTTACACCATCGAGTTGACCGGCCCCGGTGACAAGCTGAACGCGTTTCTCGAAGCGCTGGACAAGAAGCTGATACTCGAAGTCGTGCGCTCCGGTGTGTCCGGTATTGCGCGCGGGGATAAAGCGATTGGAATTTAGATGATAGTTGATGGTTTATAGAGGATAGATGAAGGTTCACTGCTTGATTGAACGTCAATCAATTTATTGCTCTATCTTCTATTATTTATCCTCTATTATCTGTTCACTTAATCAACTGACGTAGCAAGGCCAAACAATCATGTCCATGAATATCTATTATGATAAAGATGCCGATCTGTCGCTGATACAGTCCCGGCAGGTTGCCATCATCGGTTACGGTTCACAGGGTCATGCCCACGCCAATAATCTGAAAGAGTCCGGCGTTGACGTTGTCGTCGGCTTGCGTGCCGGATCGGGCTCGGCAAAGAAAGCGGAATCCGCCGGGTTGAGTGTCAAGTCAATTGAAGAGGCGGTAAAAGGTGCCGATGTGGTCATGGTGCTGGCGCCGGATGAGCATCAGGCACGGCTTTACGCCGAACAGATCGAGCCGAACATCAAGCAGGGTGCAACGCTGGCCTTTGCGCACGGCTTTAACATTCATTTCCAGCAGATCGTGCCGCGCTCCGATCTGGATGTGATCATGATCGCGCCCAAGGGGCCGGGGCATCTGGTGCGCTCGACCTACACCCAGGGCGGCGGGGTGCCGAGTCTGATCGCGGTCTACCAGGACGCATCCGGCCAGGCCAAGGAGATCGCCCTGTCCTACGCTTCCGCCAACGGCGGTGGCCGCGCCGGTGTTATTGAAACCAGCTTCCGCGAGGAAACCGAAACCGACCTGTTCGGCGAGCAGACCGTTCTCTGCGGTGGCCTGACTTCGCTCATCCAGGCCGGCTACGAAACGCTGGTCGAGGCAGGCTATTCACCGGAAATGGCCTATTTTGAATGTCTGCACGAAGTCAAGCTGATTGTAGACTTGATCTATGAGGGTGGTATCGCCAACATGCGCTATTCGATTTCGAATACGGCTGAGTATGGGGACTTCACCCGTGGCCCGCGCGTTATCAACGAGCAGTCGCGCGAAGCCATGAAACAGATCCTGAAAGAAATTCAAACCGGCGAGTTTGCAAAGGAGTTTATCCTTGAAAATCAAAGCGGTGCAGCAAGAATGAAAGCCATGCGCCGGCTCAGCAACGAGCATCCGATCGAGCAGGTAGGCTCCAGATTGCGCGGCATGATGCCCTGGATTGGCAAAAACAAACTGGTTGATCAGCAGAAAAACTGACCGTGATCCAGGCTGTCAAATGGGAGTAGTTACGGCCACAGACAGCAATTGTACCGAAAATACATCGGTTGCCAGCGGTGCCGGGCAACTGCCTCGAATGTATCCAAATCGGGCGCCAGTCGGGTAGTCTTGGTTATGCCCAGTAATACTTATCCCATTATTGCACGCGAAGGCTGGCCGGTACTCATCCTGCTGGTTGCGCTGGCCCTGCTTGTCAAGATCTATATCAGCCTGGTGGCCGGTTTCGTCATCCTGGCCGTGGCCATACTCCTGGTTTTATTGCTGCGCGACCCGCAGCGTTCGATTCCCTCGGCGCCGGCGGGTCTGGTCAGCCCGATACATGGCCGGGTGGTATCCGTCGATCAACTCAAGGACATCTGGCTCAAGCGCCCGACTCAGCGCGTACGCCTGCGCATGTCGCCGCTTGATATTTATTCACTGCGCTGTCCGGTAGAGGGCAAGGTCATGGACCAGCGTTCAGGTCGTGACCTTAAGGATTCAAGTATTCGCCAATACGCTTTCTGGATCCGGACTGACGAGGGCGATGATATTGTTGTATCGATCCGCATGAGCTGGCTGCCCCGCCGCGCCCGACTTTACGTTCAATGCGGTGAACGTCTGGGACAGGGGCAGCGTTGTGGTTATATCTATCTGGGCGGCGAAGTGGATGTCTGGCTGCCGGAGAATTGCCGGCTAGAAGTCGAACCCGGCCAGCGAGTCAAATCCGGTTCCATGCTGATAGCCAGGCTGGTACACCGCAATCCCGCCAATGAAGGCGTTCCCAACGACGCCCGGCTCGCCAGCGGTTAACCGCCCACCTCCGGTTCACTTACCCATAACTGTTCCCTTTGCCGTATTTGCAAGCCCACTAAGGGCACGCGACAATTGATGCCGGAGCTCGGGCACGGCCAACTGAAATTGTCGAGAATACCCAACATGAATCGTCGCCGCGGAATCTATCTTCTGCCGAATCTGCTCACGACCGGCGCCTTGTTTGCAGGTTTTTATGCCATCGTGGCTGCGGGCAATCGCCAGTTCGAAGCCGCTGCCGTGGCGATTTTTATCGCTGCGATTCTCGATGGCATGGACGGGCGCATCGCGCGCCTGACCAATACCCAGACGGAGTTCGGCGTGCAGTACGACAGTCTCTCGGACATGATCTCATTCGGCCTGACGCCGGCGCTGGTCATGTACGAGTGGTCGTTGTCGAGCATGGGCAAGGTCGGCTGGCTGGCGGCGTTCGTCTACGCTGCGGCAGCGGCGCTGCGGCTGGCGCGCTTTAATACCCAGGTGGGCAGCGCCGACAAGCGTTATTTTCAGGGCCTGCCGAGCCCGGCGGCAGCCGGATTGCTGGCCGGACTGGTCTGGCTGGGATCGCGTTACGAATTCAATCTGTTCATCGTGACCCACGGCTTTACACTGTTTCTGACCGTGGCCGCCGGCCTGCTCATGGTCAGCAACGTGCGCTACAACAGCTTCAAGACACTGGATCTGCGCGGCAAGGTGCCGTTCGTCACCATTCTCATCATTGTGCTGATTTTTGTGTTCATCTCCATCGAGCCGCCACTGGTCCTGTTCGGTCTGCTGCTGCTATACGCGGTGTCCGGACCGGTGGTGACACTGGTAACGTTGCGCAAGCATCGCGCCGCACGGCGCGCCGCCGCCGCCGAACCGCATTCCACGGACGATGTGTCATCAGGCGATCAATCATCGTAAGTTGGGGAGATTTCAGCCGACGACACAATAAATGCTGATATCGGGACATCTGCCGCCCCTTGAAAGGGCTTCCCACAGCTAAACCGGCTGTCATTCCGGAATCCGCGTAGCGGATATCCGGAATC
>CAZFUS010000123.1:0-4258 GCA_964522485.1 uncultured Enterobacteriaceae bacterium
CGGCGATTCATTAATTCAGCGTACTGATATGACGCAGCTTGGCGTCGTGCTGCAGTCGGTAAAAGCGGCGCAGTTCGTTGTGCCAGACCTGACGGTCACCCCTGCCGCGATAGCGACGCCCCACTAACCAGCAATACTTGGCCGCAAACTGATTGGCGGTGACATAGCGCAAGCGCTGTTCGCAATCCAGCGTCGGTGCAAAATCGATCTCTTCGAACAGCCAGGCATGCAGGCGGGCAAATGCCGTCTCTCCCTGATCCTCCAGCAGCGCCAGCAGGGTGACAAACTTGTCGACTTCGGCCTGCAATTCCAGCTCCAGCAGGCTGACATGACGCCCGTAACTGGCATTCCAGATCAGATAGACGAAATGGCTGACGCCCTCCAGGGCGATACTCAGGTCGGCAAGATTAGCAGCATCAGGATCGGTCAGCGCATTAACGTTGTGGAGTCGTAAACCGGCAAGCAATTCGGCGTCGAGGTACAGCGACACGGACAGGTCGTCACCGGTCTGATGAACCAGAAGCTGTTCCCGCGGCTGATGCGGGTGGCCATCCCCCAACGAGCGGGCCAGCTCGTTATCCGTGGTCAGAAAATCCTCGATGCGGTAAGCGAGATCGACTTCGTAGAACGTCTGCAGGTGTGCCTGCAATTCGGCCAGTGCCATGGTTCGCTCCGCTCAGTGAGGCGTACGACTGACGACAGCCGGCTGGATGCCGCACTGGCGCAGCTTGCGTTCAGCCTGCTTGCTTCCGGTCAGCAGCCACAGTTCATACAGACGCAGTACGTCCTGATCGCGTTCTGACTGACAACTATCAGCTACCTCGGACAATACATCCACAAACTGTGCAAACTTCTCCCCCAGTTCCTGATAGATGTCACTGAATACATGACCGCGGAACCTTCCGCGTACGCCATCGGCCAGGCAATAGTAAGCCGATCCACCCATGGCGATGTAATAATCCACATCGACCAGACTGCGCTGCAGACTGTGGGAAAATAAACCGGAGATAAACAGCGCCACATCACCGAGACGCTTGAGGGCACGATTGCATTCCTCTGTTGATTGCGCCTCGACTGCATCATTGTAAAAACCGACCAGCGGCTTGATAGTGCGGCCGTCACTCGAATCTTCATAGAGTACCTCGGCCCGGGTGAATTCGGTCAGCAGATTAACCACGTAGACGACGGTATCTTCCGCCACATCGACCTGCTGATTGATGACAGCCGTCCGTACAGTGTCCTGAAAAAACTGCCTCACATTCAGGTCAGTAATCAGCCCTCGACTCGTTTCATTCGACATCATATGAGCCCTCCGCACTGTTATCGATTGCAGTTCTATTTTTTAGACCCGTTTTCTGTGCCCTTGTTATGAAATTAGTGGGAAATAATACAGAAGTGAAGCTAGCACTCTGTGCCGGCGGCTGATAATTTGCCGACAGTGTGATCCATTCATCGGAAAAACCAGCATGCAAATCATCGCTACAGCCACTTTATTTATGGCAACCGCAGTCGCCGAGATCATTGGCTGCTACCTGCCCTATCTCGTTCTGCGACAACAGGGCTCATTATGGCTGCTGCTGCCGGCCGCCATCAGCCTGGCCGTTTTCGCCTGGCTGCTGACCCTGCATCCGTTTGCGGCAGGCCGAACCTACGCCGCTTACGGAGGCGTCTATGTTGCAACGGCGATGCTGTGGTTGTGGCTGATCGAAAGCCAGACACCCCGGCTGTCCGATATCATCGGCTCATGCGTTGCCATCTCTGGCATGATCATTATCGTAGCAGGAACACGAACCGAATAACCGTACAGCCGGAATTATTCAGTCACTGCTTCAAGCAGTGTTTTCTGCATCCATCACCGGTTGGAACATGCGCCGATACTGGCTGGGTGTCAGCCCGGTGCGGCGCTTGAACAGGCGGCGGAAAAAAGAAGAATCCTCGTAGCCGACTGTCGCGCTTATTGTCTCAACCGGCATATCGCCTGATTCCAGTCGCCGCTTGGCCTCTTCAATACGCAGATTCTGCAGATAATCGATCAAGCTGGAATTCGTCGCCGTTCTGAACCTGCGCTTCAGTGTCCGTTCCGGTATGTTTGCAAATGACAGTACCTGCCTGATCGCGTCCGGCCGCTGATAATGTTCACCAAGCCACTGCTCACAGGTACGGACAAGTGAATCGGCATGCGGTGTTCGTCTTACCAGCGTTGTATAGGGCAGCTGTCCCTCGCCATGCCACTTCAGCAGATAGACCTTGGCTATGCGCAAAGCCTCTCCCGGCGTGCAATGCCGGGAAATGATATGAATCGCCAGATCATGCCACGAAGTTGTGCCCCCGGCAGTGACTATATGGCCCCCGGCATCAGCGAACACCAGGTTCGGTTCCGGCTGAAACTGCACCCTGGGATACTGTCTCTGGAACAGTTCCTGATACCCCCAGTGTGATGTCGCCGGACAACCATCCAGCAGTCCGGTCTCCGCCAGCAGCACGGCACCGGAGCAGGCTGAATAAATATACAGTCCCTGCTGGTACTGGCGCCGGATCCAGGCCATGAGTTCAGGATAGCGGCCGTGGATGTCTTCATCAGGTCCCAGCCAGATTTCCGGCAGTATCAGGATGCGCGCCTGTGGATCATCCGCAATCGAACAATCAGGTGTGACAGGGATACCGTTGCCGCAGGCAAATGCATGACCGGTTGGCGCAACAATGCGCACCCGGAACAGCAGCCTGATGGTGTCGGTGCGGGTCAGGGTCTGCCAGATATTGCCGGCTGCATTGAGTACATCAACCATACCATACAGGGCGGACCCGGCTGTTTCCGGAACGGCCAGGATCAGCACTTCCACCGGCTTTTGCCTGGAAGGCATCATGGTTTCATCCTCAGAAAATGGCACATATGCCCTGTTTATGGCAAAAGTCCATCTTATCCCGATCAATGTCAAGGCCTATTGTGTTCTCCATGCGCCGGTGACCCGGGCGGGTCCGGTCCCCGGCGACTGAATCAACCTACACGATCAGGAGCAAGACAATGGCTGAACAAAAACACACTTCATCCGTACAACAAGACTTCAACGTGGTAAATGGTATTGAACTGGCAACCCTGCAGGCGACAGTGGATGCCATCACGGCGGAACCGGAACTCGGACAGTGTCGTTTCCGGGCGAGTAACCAGTGGCTGGGTGGCTGTCACAACTGCACGACTGTGACCGGCTTTTACGGCGCCGGGCAGGAGATTGCGCACGAGCAGCAATTCGAGCTGCATGCCGGTGAACCGCCAATCCTTGCCGGTCATGATGACGGCGCCAACCCGGTCGAGCATCTTCTGAATGCCCTGGCTGCATGTGCGACTAACAGCATGGCCGCGCACGCTGCCGTACGGGGCATCCACATAGAAGAACTGGAATCGGAAATCGAGGGCGATCTTGATTTACGCGGATTCCTGGGCCTCGATAACGAGGTATCCAGGGGCTACACCGATATCCGTATCAAGTTCAGGGTAAAAGCCGATACCGACAACATGGAACAGCTCAAACGATTGACGGATTATTCACCAGTGGTTAATACGGTTACGCAGGGGGTCCGGGTCGATATTCAGGTGGAGCCGAAATAAAATGCGGGCAGTCACCACTGACACTTAAAGAAAAAACCCCGCCATGAAGGCGGGGTTTTGTTTTACTGAGGCGGTTACAAACAGGGACTTAAAAGTCTTCCATACCACCCATGCCGCCACCCGGCATGGTAGCATTACCTTTGTCCTCTTTCGGCAGTTCAGCGATCATAGCCTCCGTCGTCAGCAGCAGGCCGGCAATGGAAGCGGCGTTCTGCAGCGCCGTCCGGCTGACCTTGGCCGGGTCGACAATACCGAGCGCCAGCATATCACCCATCTCACCGGTGGAAGCGTCGTAGCCCTGGGCATCCTTGGCCTCACGCACCTGGTTGACGACCACCGACGGCTCACCACCGGCGTTCCTGACGATCTGCCGCAACGGTTCCTCAATGGCACGGCTGAGTATGCGGATGCCAATGTTCTGCTCATCGTTGTCGCCTTTCATATCCTTGATCGCAGTCTGGGCGCGAATGAAGGCGACACCACCACCGGGTACGATACCTTCTTCCACGGCGGCACGGGTCGCATGCAGGGCGTCCTCGACGCGGGCCTTCTTCTCCTTCATTTCGAACTCGGTCGCGGCACCCACCTTGATCACGGCTACACCGCCGGACAGCTTCGCAACACGCTCCTGCAGCTTCTCCTTGTCATAGTCGG
>CAZFUS010000124.1:0-4239 GCA_964522485.1 uncultured Enterobacteriaceae bacterium
TTTGAATTACGACATCACCACGATCGACAACGATATCCGGGATAATCTGGACAACAGCCTGCGACGCAGTGATGACATCCTGACGCACCCGGTTTTCACCCGCTATCATTCGGAAACCGAGATGTTGCGTTACATCCGGCGTCTGGCACAGCGTGATATCGGCCTGGACCGGTCGATGATTCCGCTCGGTTCATGCACCATGAAGCTGAACGCCACCATTGAAATGCTGCCGCTCACCTACCAGTTGTTCAGTGCCATTCACCCCTTCGTGCCGCTGGACCAGGCGCAGGGTTATCAACAGCTCATCGAAGAGCTGGAAGATGCCCTGTGCGAGATTACCGGTTTCGATGCCGTTTCCTTTCAACCGAACTCGGGCGCCCAGGGTGAGTACACCGGTCTGCTGACGATCCGCAAGTATCATGAAAGCCGCGGTGAGGAGCATCGCGATGTCTGCCTGATCCCTGCTTCGGCACACGGCACCAATCCGGCCAGCGCGATCATGGCCGGTCTGCGTGCGGTGGTGGTCGACTGCGATGATCACGGCAATGTCGATGTCAACGATTTAAAAAGCAAGGCCGATCAGTATGCCGGACAGCTTGCGGCACTGATGATTACCTATCCGTCCACGCACGGCGTATTCGAGGAATCGATCATCGAGATCTGCAAAACCGTGCATGATCATGGCGGCCAGGTGTATCTGGATGGCGCCAACATGAATGCTCTGGTAGGCATCTGCCGGCCGGCAGCAATCGGGGTCGATGTCTGTCATCTCAATCTGCACAAGACCTTCTGCATCCCGCACGGCGGCGGCGGGCCCGGTGCCGGCCCGATCGGTGTGGCCGCGCATCTTGCTCCGTATCTGCCCGACCATCCGCTTGTCTATGGCGTCAACCCGGCCGCCGGCAGTGCGGGATCGGTGGGAACGGTGGGTACGGTCGCGGCCGCACCATGGGGATCGGCCGGCATCCTGCCAATCTCCTGGACGTACATCGCCCTGATGGGCGGTGACGGTCTGACCCGTGCCACCCAGATCGCGATTCTCAACGCCAACTATATTGCGAAAAAACTGGCACCGCATTATCCGGTGCTCTATACCGGCAAGAACAACCTCGTCGCGCATGAATGCATTATCGATCTGCGACCGGTCACGGAAGCGACCGGGATCACCGTCGAAGATGTCGCCAAGCGGCTCATCGATTACGGCTTTCACGCACCGACCGTGTCGTTCCCGGTGGCCGGTACGATGATGGTCGAACCCACCGAGAGTGAAAGCAAGGTGGAACTGGATCGCTTCTGCGAAGCCATGATCCGGATCCGCGAAGAGATCGCGGCGGTCGAGCGGGGCGACATGGATCGCGATAACAATCCGCTTAAAAACGCACCACATACTCACGAGGCATTGCTGGAAGAATCGTGGCCCCATGTCTATTCACGTATGACCGCATTCTTTCCGCTTACCTACCAGCACCACGACAAGTACTGGCCACCGGTTGCGCGCATTGACAATCTGCTCGGCGACCGGGAACTGATCTGCAGTTGCCCGCCGGTCAGCAGCTATAACGAGGAAGACGAACCGGTACCGGCTTCCGCCAGTCACTGACACAGGGAATTCCGTATGCACCGTATTCTGATCGCCGATCCGATCGCGGCCGACGCGCTCGACTATTTGCGGCAACAGCCGGATATTGAAGTCGAAACCGCCAGGGGACTCGATGAAGACGCCCTGAGCGCATGCATTGACTCGTTCGATGGTCTGATCGTGCGCAGCGGCACACGTGCGACGGCGTCCGCCATTGCTGCAGGAAACAAACTGAAGGTTATTGGCCGCGCCGGTATCGGCGTTGACAACATTGACGTCGAGGCTGCCACTGAACACGGCATCGTGGTACTCAATACGCCGGACGCCAACGCCACCACCACGGCCGAGCTTACGATTGCGCATCTGCTGTCGCTGTGCCGGCACCTGCCGGCGGCCGATCAGTCCATCCGCAGCGGCGGCTGGGAGCGGAGTGCCTATACCGGCACCGAGGTGGCCGGCAAGACCATGGGTATCATCGGATACGGCACCATCGGCCGCCTGGTGGTCTCACGCTGTCAGGCCCTGCAGATGCAGGTCATCGTTTACGATCCGTTCGTCACCAAGGCCACCCTGCATGAACATGATGTCCGTGGCGTTGAACTGGAGGAATTATTGCGCACGGCCGACTTCATCAGTCTGCATTGTCCGGTCAACAGCAAGACCCGCGGGCTGATCAACCGGGAACGGCTCGCCCTCATGCAGCCGCACGCGCGCCTGATCAATTGTGCGCGCGGAGAACTGATCGATGAGACGGCGCTGTACGAGGCACTGACCAGCGGCCGACTGGCCGGCGCGGCACTGGACGTTTATACCGCCGAACCACCGGCCGGTTCTCCGCTGCTGCAATTACCGAATGTCGTGTTCACACCTCACCTGGGTGCTTCCACGCATGAGGCCCAGACGGCGGTCGGCAGCGCGATCGTCCGCGGCGTGCTGGACTATCTGCGCAGCGGTCAGGCACGCAATGCGGTTAACCTGCCGGCGATTTCTGGCGAGGAACTGGCACGCCTGCAACCCTATCTGCTGCTGGTGCGGCGGCTGGGCCGGCTGCTGGCGATCATGATCGATGAACCGCTGCAGGCTCTGGAAGTCTGTCTGCGAGGCCGCGCCGCGGAACTGCCATTGCAGCCGGTCGCCACCGAAGCACTGTCCGGATTTCTGAGTGAAATCGTCGATACACCGGTCAACCAGGTCAACGCCCGGTCGCTCGCCAAACGTCATGGCATTGCCCTGTCGGAAAGCCGCAGCGATGAGATCCAGGGTTATCTGTCATTGATCGAAATCACCGCGAAAACAGCCCGCGATCCGATCACGCTGGCCGGTACCGTCTTTGATGAGCGGCACCCGCGTCTGGTGCGCATTAACGCCTACGAAGTCGAGGCGTTTCTGGAAGGTCATATCCTCATGACCCGTCATGAGGATCAGCCCGGTGTCATCGGCACACTGGGCACACTGCTGGGTGAGGCCGGCATCAATATCGCCCGCATGCAGCTCGGCATCGTGCCCGAAACCGGCAAGGCCATTGCGGTGCTGCAGATTGCCCGGCCGCTGCCAGCGGAGTTGATGCAAACTATCCAGACCATACCTGCCATCGACCAGGCCCTGCAGATCAGCCTGTGAACAGCCGAACTAACCAGGGACCACCATACGAGGTCGTCCTGTTCGACTGCGACAGTACCCTGTGCAGCATCGAGGGCATCGATCAGCTGGCAACACGCGCCGGACTGGCAGAGCAATTGATCCCGATCACCACGGCAGCCATGGAGGGCCGTCTGCCCTTCGACCAGGCCTACGCCGAGCGTCTCGCCGTGTTACAACCGGACGCTGCGGCTGTCGAATGGCTCTCGGCACAGTATCTCAAGCATATTGTGACCGGTGCCGACGGATTGATGGAGCATCTGTACCAGCGAGGCAAGGCAGTCCACATTATCAGCGGTGGCATCCACCAGGCCCTGCTGCCACTGGGCGCGGCACTCGGACTCCCTGCCGACCGTGTTCATGGCGTCAGTCTGACATTTGACGACCGTGGCCGCTATGCAGGCTACGATCAGAGCTCACCGCTGGCACATCAGCACGGTAAGGCGGCCATCTGCCGGCGGATTCTGCAAGCAGGCCAGCGTGCGATCCTGATTGGCGATGGCCTGACCGACCTGGAAGCCCGCGAGGCCGGTGTGGATTTCATCGGCTTCGGCGGTGTGGTCCGGCGGACTGTCGTGGAGGAACAGGCTACGGCGTACTACAGGGAGTCCAATCTGCGGGGCCTGCTGGCCTGGCTGCTGACGCCCGCAGAACTGGAAAACAGTGGTTCCTGGTAATGGGCCAGTCGGCAGTCGGCTACTATCTCCGCTATAATGACCGGTTTTTCCACGGACATATTGGCCTATGAACCACCCTCCCAAGCCACTGGCTCTGCAGGCGATGCCGTTTCCGCTGGCGCGCATAGGTATTATCGGCGGCGGACAACTTGGCCGCATGATGGTGCGCAAGGCCACCCAGCTCGGTTTCAGCGTGATCGTTCTTGACCCCACACCCAATTCCCCGGCGGGACAGGTGGCCGGTCACCAGATCGTCGGCAACTTCTTCGATCCGTCCAAACTTCGTGAACTGGCGGAACTGTCGAACGTCACGACATTCGATATCGAGACCATTGATTCACAGGC
>CAZFUS010000125.1:0-4220 GCA_964522485.1 uncultured Enterobacteriaceae bacterium
CGCTGGTTCTGGGATACACTGGTCGATGCCGATCTGGCCAACAATACACTGGGCTGGCAGTGGACCGCCGGCTGCGGCGCTGATGCAGCACCCTATTTTCGTATATTGAACCCGGTTCGTCAGGCCGAACGTTTCGATCCTGACGGTCTTTATGTACGCTACTGGCTACCGGAACTGAAAGCACTCGATAACAGGAGCCTGCTGGCACCCTGGGAAGCCGGCAGCGATGCACTCAGGCGGGCAGGGGTCAAACTGGGTGAAACATATCCGCAACCGATCGTCGATCATGGCAAAGCCCGGCAAAAGGCACTGACAGCCCTCAAAATGATAAAAAAATCTTCATGATTGACTACAGGCTGTTATTAACGGTGAGCCTTATTGCTCTGAGTGGCTGTGCTAACAAGCCTCCGGAGTCCATAGGCGCCAGTGACGGCCGGTTGGCGGATTGTCCGTGGGTACCGCGTTGCGTTTCCTCGCAGAGCAACGATCCCGACAGCCGGATCGCGCCAATTCACTACAGCGGCAGTCTGGCCGTTGCACGTCAGACCATGCTGGATGTGATCCGGCACATGGAAGGCAGCCGTATCGTCAAAGTTGAGGAACGTTATCTTCATACACGCTTTCAAAGCGACTGGCTGGGTTTTGTTGATGACGTCGAGTTCCTGTTCGTTCCGGACGCACAACTGATTCACGTCCGTTCCAGTGCCCGTCGCGGTTTGTATGACTTCGATGTCAACCGTGATCGCATCAATACCATCCGCGCACGTTTTCTGACATCGCTGTAACTCACTCACGCATTTTGGAAACAGTAATGATCGATCAGCCACTGGCCGTCGGCTTCGCAGGCGAACACTTCGACCCGGGCCATAAAGAACATGCGTCAGCGCAGCCAGATGCCGGTTTTGTATCGGTGCCATAAAAGTCCCTGAAAGCTTTCAGCATGCATTGGCGTTATTCCCACTCAAGTTCGGAGTAGGCGTGGGATATGTTCCTCCTATGGTGCTGATCGGCCAGTTGCCAGTGTTGTTTTTCCGCCTGACCGACGCTTTCGAGCGCTTCATCCAGGAATTGACCTGAATGAATGGCGGCGCGTGTCTCTTCCAAAAGTGTGTTAAGATAGTTGCGTTGCGCCGCAAGGGCTTCCGGCCAGGGTGCACTCGCGGGACCATGGCCTGGAATAACGCGTTCAGCCGGGATCTGTTCGAGTTGTTGCATTACCTTGAGCCAGCCCTTGAGGCTTCCTTCCAGTGCCGGCATGCGTTCCATGAATAATAGATCTCCCGCCCACAATGTTCGTGTTTGCCTGTCAAAAATGGTCAGATCCGTATTCGTATGTGCGGCTGGCCAGGCTGTAATATCCAGTTGTCTATCACCCAGATCCAGTGTCAGAGTTTCGCCTACGCTTTGCGTTGGTTCGATAATAGCCTGCTCCGGTTGCTCTCCGAGATGGTCTGAAAATTCTTCGAGAAAAAAAGGCTGGCTGGCAGCAACCGCATTGGCAAGTTTGTCGTGGCCGATAAATTCCACATCATCCTGTTTGAACGGCAGATTGCCGAGCAGGTGATCATAGTGAACATGGGAATTGATGACATAACAGACGGGTGTGTCCGTCGTGGCCTGTATAGTCTGTTGCAAAGCCTTGCCCATGTCGACGGAACCGCCTGTATCGATCACCGCGACACAATCATCACCGACAATGAAGCCGATGTTGGCGATGTCATCATTCTCTTCAGAGTCGAAGGGCAGGTGCCGGCCAGTATGGACGTAAATCCCATTAGCAACCCGCTGTATGGATAGCACCGGGGACTGCGGCTGTCCGCCCTCGTTGTCTGAACAGCCAGCCAGTACCAGTACCAGTGCTGGAAAGATCTGCTTTTTTTTGATTTTCGACATGATGCGCCCGTGGTATTTGTATCTTCGAGTTAACCAAGAATATAACCATCCGCCTCCGATCAGCACTGGTTGGACTGATGCTATTTCAAGTGCGTAGATTGGCGCCCTGACCAGGATTCGAACCTGGGACCTACGGCTTAGGAGGCCGTCGCTCTATCCCCTGAGCTACCAGGGCGGGGTGGTGGATTCAGGAATGATGTGACGACACTAAATTATCGGTAAAGGGTCGGATATGATGATTCCACACTTGCTGTCAATTAGTCTCAAAATATGGGATGGTCTGGAAATATATCTACAAGCTTCGCTGTAGAATCAACACGGGCAGAACCCCTTAGTGTTTGGTGGAGCGGAGGAGGATCGAACTCCCGACCTTCGCATTGCGAACGCGACGCTCTCCCAGCTGAGCTACCGCCCCGGTATCATTTCACTCTGGGCGAGATTTTAACGGATAGCGGCATCATCTGCCATATTCGTCGGAACGGCGGGAAAGTTGGCATAATCGTATTGACATAAGTCCGAACTGGCGAATCCTGCGTGTCCGACAACAGACTCTCGATTATTGTCCCCACCCTGAATGAGGCTGCCTGTATCAGCCGGACGCTTACGGCATTACAACCTCTGCGTATACGCGGCCACGAGATTATCGTCGTCGATGGCGGCAGTACGGATACCACGTTCACACAGGCTGAGCCACTGGCCGACAGGATCCTGCATGCGGAGCGAGGCCGCGCCCGGCAGATGAATGCCGGCGCCAGCCGGGCGAATCACGCTATCCTGCTGTTTCTGCATGCCGATACCGTGCTGCCTGCCATGACGGATGGCCTGGTGATGACAGCCTTGAGCGAAGGCTATGGCTGGGGCCGGTTTGACGTCCGCATCGAGCCGGCGGACGTAATCTTGCGCGTGGTAGCGGCGGGCATGAATCTGCGATCGCGACTGACTGGCATGGCAACCGGCGATCAGGCCCTTTTCGTCGAACGCCGACTATTTGAGCGGGTGAACGGTTATCCCGATATTCCGCTGATGGAGGATCTGGCGCTATGTGACCGGCTTCTGGCCATCGGCCCGCCGGCCTGCCTACGTGCTCGAGTGACCACCTCGGCCCGGCGCTGGCAACAGCATGGCCGCATACGGACAATCCTGAAGATGTGGTACCTGCGCCTGGCCTGGCGCCTGGGTGCTGATCCGGCCGAACTGGCACGCCGCTATGGCTGATGGAACCCTGCTGATTTTCAGCAAGGCACCGCGCCCCGGCGAGGTGAAAAAGCGCCTGATTCCGACGCTGGGCGAGGCGGGTGCTGCCGAACTTTACCGGCATCTGCTGCGCCGTACGCTTATGATTGCTTGTGGCAGTGGTTATCAGAATGTCGAATTGTGGTGCAATGACAGTGAAGATGCCGGGATTCGGCAACTGTCACACGAATACAATGTCAGGTTAAAGCAACAAACCGGCCGGGATCTGGGCGATCGCATGGCAAATGCGCTGGCCACGGCGCATGCACGCTCAGACTTTGCCGTCCTGATCGGCTGTGATTGCCCGGCCCTGACGGGGGCCGATCTGCGCCGGGCGGCGGTCTGGTTGCGCGCCGGTGCCGGCGCCGTGCTGGGACCCGCCGACGATGGTGGTTACTATCTCATCGGCCTGCGACGCCCGGTACCGGGTCTGTTTGCGGATATGCCATGGGGGACGGCGGAAGTACTGGAGGAAACCCGGTCCCGCCTGCGGCGAGCCGGAATTGCCTGGCATGAGTTGCCTGAATATCCGGATATCGACCGGCCCGGGGATCTGGCCTGTCTGCCATCCGGATATGACTGGGGATTGGGTGAAGCCGGCTGAAATTGCGCAAGGCAATGTTTTTGTTTACTCTCGCGCCTCTCAAAAAGCCCCCTTCCCTGTGACGGGGAGAATGAAGGCATCAATTACAAATATACGAGATACACTTCACGAGCGACGAAATACGATTTTTGGAGAGGTGGCCGAGCGGTCGAAGGCGCACGCCTGGAAAGTGTGTATACGGCAAAACCGTATCGAGGGTTCGAATCCCTCCCTCTCCGCCAGTACTTAAGTAGTAGATTGTAAATTAAAAACAGGTTTTCTGGTGGCCCTGGAAACCGGCCAACTATCCGTCGGTTAGCGGACTATTCAGTGCGAATTTTCAGTACGTTTTAAGATCAGAGAGCCGTTGCTGAGCAACATCGAGCTATTTTATTGTGCGTTTCTCTGTTGGGGAGTTTCGTGGTTCGGTTTGCGAAGCGCATGATGATCAAGATCGATTCATAAAGTCATTAGCGCTTGCTAGGGCAAGTGAAATTAAACTGTTTAGAGA
>CAZFUS010000126.1:0-3930 GCA_964522485.1 uncultured Enterobacteriaceae bacterium
GATTGGTGGGCCGTATAGGAATCGAACCTATAACCTTGGGATTAAGAGTCCCCTGCTCTACCAATTGAGCTAACGGCCCTCATTCTTCCGCCTTCGTAACGGCTGCGCCGTTACGCCGTGTCTCCTGCACGGGTGATATCTGACTAAACATAAGCGACAGCCTTTAACTGTCACGCCGCACATCTCTATGCGGAAATGTGAAAATTTCGTTTCACTGCTGAATTAAGAATTCCCTTTCACTATTCACATTAAAAATATGGGGTGAGCGATGGGATTTGAACCCACGACCGCCGGAGCCACAATCCGGAGCTCTACCAGCTGAGCTACGCCCACCATTATTCAATTTTGACCAGATTTACCGCAGGTTCGAACGCGTTATATATCCGTCATTTCCCGCACGGTCGGTAAGACTACCTGGGAAATGGCGCGCCTGGCAGGATTGACTCGGCTACTTTCCTGTCGCCTCGCCCCTGCGGGCGCACTGCGTGCGTCCAAATCGTCAGTCCTGACGATTTGTCGAACCTGTATCTGTCATTAGCAGGTTCGAATTTCACGCCAGCCAATATCCAGACAATCGGCTCCCGACTGTCTGGATATTGGCGCGCCTGGCAGGATTCGAACCTGCTACCCTCGGCTTAGAAGGCCGATGCTCTATCCGAATGAGCTACAGGCGCAGGACGCTATCCCGACACAATAAAAAAAATTCTGGTCGGGGCAGAGGGATTCGAACCCCCGACCCCCTGCTCCCAAAGCAGGTGCGCTACCAGACTGCGCTATGCCCCGTTGCATCCAAATACCTATATTGCACCTGCTTCGCTGAGAAACCCGGCCGCGTATCTCCTTATTCGTGGCCTTCGTCGCGGTGCGATCTGCAGGAGCGCGATAATACGCGCCGACTCGTATAGCGTCAATTTTAACCGGTTTGTGAATGACTTAGCTATGCCTAGCCGCGCCGCCAGATGGTCCCCTCGGGCGTATCCTCAAGCGTAACACCCTGGCTCGCAAGTTCGTCACGGATACGGTCCGATTCGCTGAAATCCTTGCGCTTGCGGGCTTCGCTACGCTGTCGGATCAGCCTATCAATAGCCTCAGCATCAAGGCCGGTGTTGTCCTGCACTGGTGTCGCCTGCAGGAAATCGAGTGGTCGCTCCTGTAACAGGCCCAGGACACCGCCGAGATGCACCAGTGTCGCCGCCAGATCGGCCTTTTTGCTGCCTTCGGTCCGGTTGATGGCATGCGCCAGGTCAAACAGCACGCTCATGGCCTCGGGGGTATTGAAATCATCATCCATGGCCTGTCTGAAGTGTGTGACATAGTCATCCAGGATCAGGCCCTCGGCCGGGACTTCGCGCAGGGCGGTATACAGCCGCGTCAGCGCGGCGCGCGCCTTATCAAGATTATCCTCGGAATAGTTGACCGGGCTGCGGTAATGACTGGAAAGAATAAAGAACCGGATGATCTCCGGCCGGTAATGCTGCAGCACCTCACGCACGGTGAAAAAGTTGCCCAGTGATTTCGACATTTTTTCATCATCCACGCGCACGAAACCGTTGTGCATCCAGGTTTTCACAAACGGCTGACCGGTGGCGCATACCGATTGCGCAATTTCATTCTCATGGTGCGGAAACTGCAGATCCATACCGCCGCCGTGAATATCAAAATACTCACCAAGGCAATGCGTGGACATCGCCGAGCATTCGATATGCCAACCGGGCCGGCCCGACCCCCACGGGGACTTCCAGCTCGGCTCGTCCGGCTTTGCGGCTTTCCATAATACGAAATCGAGCGGATCCTGCTTTGACTCCTGCACTTCCACTCGTGCGCCGGCACGCAGCTCATCCAGCTGCTTGCCGGACAGGTGGCCATAGTCCTTGAAACTGGTGATATCAAAATAGACATCGTTATTGTCGCCGACGTAGGCGTGCCCCCGTTCGATCAGGGCTGCAATCATGTCGATAATGTGATCGATGTGGTCAGTGGCTCGGGGTTCGCTATCCGGACGCTCGATGCCGAGTGCATCGGCATCTTCGTACATGGCCGTAATGAAGCGGGCCGTCAGATCGCTGAATGATTCACCATTCTGCTGTGCCCGCTGGATGATCTTGTCGTCGATGTCAGTAATGTTGCGGACGTAGTTCACCTGGTAGCCACTGTAACGCAGATAGCGCGCGATCATGTCGAATACCAGCATGACCCGGGCATGGCCCAGGTGACAGTAGTCGTAGACCGTCATACCGCAGACATACATGCGTACCTGGCCGGGCGTAATCGGCTCAAAGTCCGATTTCCGGCGTGTCAGAGTGTTGTATATCCGAAGCATGTGATTCCTGAGGCAATCCACGGGCTGCTAACAAGGCGCGAATGGTAGCCGAAACCCCGCGCGGGCTCAAAGCCCCGACTGGCGGCCGATTTGGGCGGTACCGGCGGGTGTGTGATAATCCAGTGCAACTCAATTGACAGGCCTGTTCCCATGAAAGTCAGACTGACGACCAACCATGGTCCGATCATTTTGCAGCTGTATGACGACAAGGCTCCGGCGACAGTGACAAATTTCCTTGCCTATGTCCGCGGCGGCTTCTATGACGGCACCCTGTTCCACCGGGTGATCAAGGATTTCATGATTCAGGGCGGCGGCCTGGACACGGAAATGCGGCGCAAACCAGCCGGCGAACCGATCCGCAACGAAGCCGACAACGGCCTCAGCAACCTGGCCGGTACCGTCAGCATGGCGCGCACACCGGATCCGCATTCGGCCAGCAGCCAGTTTTTCATCAATACCCGCGACAATCTCTTCCTCAATCACACGGAATCGTCTGCTGAGGGTTGGGGCTATTGTGTATTCGGCGAAGTTTGCGACGGCATGGAAACCGTCAGACGGATCGAAGCCACACCGACCGGCATGCAGGATGGTCATGCCGACGTGCCGGTCGAACCGGTCATCATTCAGCAGGCGGAACACATCGATGACTGAACACGGCTGAGATTTCAACCGCCTCCCGGCCATGACAACACTGTTTGTCTCCGACCTGCATCTGAGTGACGAGCGTCCCGACAAGCTCGACCTGTTTCAGCGTTTCATGACGGGACCGGCCCGGCGCGCCACGGCCCTGTATATTCTCGGTGACCTCATCGAGGTCTGGGCCGGCGATGACGACACGACCCCGCCGCATCCATGGCTCCTGGACCAGTTGCGGCAGTACACTGCAAGCGGCGGCCGGCTGTTCGTGATGCGCGGCAATCGTGACTTTCTGATGGGTGAACAGTTCTGTCGCGACACCAACGCAGTCATGTTGCCGGATCCCAGTGTCATCCAGCTGCAGAACCGCAAGGTCCTGGTCATGCACGGTGATCTGCTCTGCACCCAGGACAAAAGCTACCAGCGCTATCGGCGCCTGGTTCACTCAGCCGGTATCCAGCGGGCCTTTCTGCGTCTGCCGACCGGCTTACGGGTCGCTCTTGTGCATGGTTTGCGCAATCTGAGCCGGTACATTAGCCACGGCAAGTCAGCCATGATCACCGATGTTGAACAGAGTACTGTCGAGGCCGGTATGCGCGCCTATCAGGTATCACTGTTAATACACGGTCATACGCACCGGCCGGCAATACACGATTTCATCCTCGATGGACAGCCGGTGCGTCGTATCGTGCTGGGTGACTGGTATGAACAGGACAGTGTGCTGGTGAGTGATGAGCAGGGTGAACGCCTGTTGCGAATACAGGATATTTTATGAAGCATGGGTAGGCTATCGCCCCTTGAAAGGACCTCCCTCAGGACGGGTTTTGAGAATTTATAAAGGATTCTATTTGTAGTGTAGAAGCCGCTTGCAGCGGCGATTCAAACCCTGTCGCGGCCACAGGCCGCTCCTACGGATCCGTTGATTCCTTTTTTGCTTTGTGGGAGGCGATCTCTACCGGCGACCATCAAGTATC
>CAZFUS010000127.1:0-3893 GCA_964522485.1 uncultured Enterobacteriaceae bacterium
TGATAATGCCGTACGGACGCAGATCGAAAACCTCGCGGATAGCGCCTTCCAGCTGACGGCTATCGACCTTGCCGGTACCGAAGGTTTCGACGTGAATCGAAGTCGGTTCGGCAACACCGATGGCATAAGACAGCTGAAGCTCACACTTGTCAGCCAGGCCGGCGGCAACCACGTTCTTGGCGACGTAGCGCGCGGCATAGGCCGCGGAACGGTCGACCTTGGACGGGTCCTTGCCGGAGAAAGCACCGCCACCATGGCGGGCCATACCACCATAGGTATCGACAATAATCTTGCGGCCGGTCAGGCCACAGTCGCCCAGCGGGCCGCCGACAACAAAACGGCCGGTCGGATTAATGTGATACTCGGTATCCTTGGTCAGCCATTTGGTCGGCAGTACCGGCTTGATGATCTGTTCCATCACGGTGTCGTGAATGGTCTTGTCATCGATTTCATCGCTGTGCTGGGTTGAAAGCACAACAGCGGTAATACCGGCCGGCTTGCCGTTTTCATAACTCACGGAAACCTGACTCTTGGCATCAGGACGCAGCCAGTCAACGCCGTTCTTGCGGATCTCGGTCTGCTTGCGCACCAGTTGGTGGGCCAGATCGATCGGCATTGGCATCAGATGCTCGGTTTCCCTGCAGGCATAGCCAAACATAATGCCCTGGTCGCCGGCGCCCATTTCTTCCGGATCGTCGCGGTCAACGCCCTGGTTAATGTCGGCGGACTGCTTGCCCAGCGCATTCAGGACCGCGCAGGTGTCGGCGTCGAAGCCCATTTCCGAGCTGGTGTAACCGATGTCGCGAATAACACCGCGGATCAGGTCCTCGGTTTCAATGTGAACACCGGACTTGACCTTGATCTCGCCGGCAACCATCGCCAGACCGGTTTTGGTCAGCGTTTCACAGGCAACGCGGGCGTTGGGATCCTGCTCTAAGTAGGCATCCAGAATAGCGTCTGAAATCTGGTCACTCATCTTATCGGGGTGGCCTTCACCGACGGATTCTGAAGTAAATACGTAACTATCAGCCATGAATATCTTCCATTGGTATGGGTTTGAGTTTTAATCTGAGCCGACTATTCTACCGTGTCTGTATAGAAATTTCACTTTCAGCTCTATGCAAATAGCCAGCATTTCGAAGTTAACTTATTGAATATTAAATTAATCAGTTATATAGGACCCTATTAAAAGTTCAACCCGGAGCCGCATATATGGCACTGACCGAAACCCCTGTCTGCGAATTCGGCCTGAAGGCCCCGGACTTTACCCTAAAGGGCGTCGACGGGAATAAGTGGTCACTCACTGACTGCACTGGAGAAGGCGGCACTCTGGTCATGTTCATCTGCAACCACTGCCCGTACGTCAAGGCCATCCGCGAGCGGCTGGTGCGTGACACCCGCGAGTTGCTGGACTTCGGGATCCGGAGTGTCGCCATCATGCCCAACGACACGCAGAATTATCCCGAGGACAGCTTCGAAAACATGCAGGCGTTTGCCCGCGACAACGGCTTTCACTTTCCTTATCTGCTCGACGAGACCCAGGAAGTCGCCCGTGCCTACGGCGCCGTCTGTACGCCGGACTTTTTCGGCTACAACGCCGATCTTGAACTGCAATACCGCGGCCGCCTCGACGCCAGCCGGATGGAACCGGCGGCTACCGATACACGTCGCGAACTGGTCGAGGCCATGAAACAGGTCGCGGAGACCGGGCAGGGACCGAAAGAGCAGATCCCGAGCATGGGCTGTTCGATCAAATGGCGTGATTAGTCCGCGAATGAACGCGAATAAACGCAAAAGAAAGCACGAATAATATAGTGAACTCATAATCGGTCGAAATCACGATCCTTCAGGCCGGTGTCATTCCGGGCCTGACCCGGAATCCAGTCAAACGATACGCTTACGGCTTTCATTGTCTTGCCCATACCCTGCGGCTGAGCGAGAATATATGGCTTTTGAACAGGCAGGGGCCCGTTTCCTCACCTCTCCTTCGCCACCCGTTCGTTTGCCACGGGTTGCGGCAGTCTGGAAGGTCAGCCACACCAGTCCGGGTGCGCCCAGCAGCGCGAAGGCTGCGTCCCCTGGCTATTACAACAATCAGATGAGCTAAACAGGTCAGGAGTCCGTTATGCCCTCAAGGCGACAGCTCGCCAACGCCATCCGCGCGCTCAGCATGGACGCCGTGCAGAAGGCCAATTCCGGTCATCCGGGGGCGCCCATGGGCATGGCCGATATTGCGGAAGTACTGTGGAACGATTTTCTGTGTCATAACCCCGCCAACCCGCACTGGATCAACCGTGATCGTTTCATCATGTCGAATGGGCATGGCTCGATGCTGTTGTATTCGCTGCTGCATCTGACCGGTTACGACCTGCCCCTGGAAGAACTGAAAAACTTCCGCCAGTTGCATTCGAAAACGCCGGGCCATCCGGAGTACGGTTATACGCCGGGTATCGAAACCACCACCGGTCCGCTGGGGCAGGGACTGGCGAATGCCGTTGGCATGGCGCTCGCCGAGCGCACCCTGGCCGCCCAGTTCAACCGCGGCGACTACGACATCATCAATCATTACACCTACGTCACCGTCGGTGACGGCTGTCTGATGGAAGGCATATCGCACGAAGCCTGTTCTCTGGCCGGAACGCTCGGCCTCGGCAAGCTGATCGCGATCTACGACAGCAACAGTATCTCCATCGACGGCGAGGTCGAGGGCTGGTTTACCGACGACACCGCGAAGCGGTTCGAGGCCTATGGCTGGCAAGTGATTCACGAGATCGATGGCCATGATCCCGAGGCCGTCAAGGCGGCGCTGGAAGAAACGCGTGCAGAAACCGACCGCCCAAGTCTGATCATCTGCCGCACGATTATCGGCTATGGCGCACCCAACAAGCAGGGCACTGAGAGTGTACATGGTTCTGCACTCGGTGAAGACGAAGTTCAGAATGCACGCGACGTGCTCGACTGGCCGCACCCGCCATTCGAGATACCCCAGACTTGTTATGATGCCTGGGATGCCCGTCCCCGTGGTGTGGCTCTGGAGTCGGAATGGCAGGTCAGATACAACGGCTGGAAAAAAGCCCATCCGGATCTGGCGGAATCCTTCGAGCGCCGCATACGCGGCGATCTGCCCGAAGACTGGGCCGAGGTGGCCGCCACCTATGTCGAGTCGACGGCCGCAAAAGGCGAGAACATCGCTTCAAGGAAAGCTTCGCAGAATGCATTAAACGCCTATGGGCCGGTATTGCCGGAACTTATCGGTGGCTCGGCCGACCTGACCGGATCCAACAACACCTTCTGGTCGGGTTCGACTGTCAACAGCGCCGCCACGCCGGAGGGCAACTATATTTATTACGGCGTACGCGAATTCGCCATGATCGCGATCAACAACGGGCTGGCACTGCATGGCGGCTTCATTCCCTACGGTGGCACCTTTCTGATTTTTTCCGACTACGCCCGCAACGCCGTGCGCATGTCGGCACTGATCCCCTGCGGCGCGATCCACGTCTACACCCACGATTCCATTGGTCTCGGCGAGGACGGCCCCACGCACCAGCCAGTGGAGCACCTGGCGAGCCTCCGGCTCATTCCCAATCTCTCGGTGTGGCGACCGGCGGACAAGGTGGAAACCGCCGCGGCCTGGGCCGCCGCCCTTGCTCGGCGTGACGGACCGACCGCCATCGTCCTGACCCGGCAGGGGGTCGGTCATTATGCACGCGACCCCGGGCAGGTCGCGGCCATCGCCAGCGGTGGTTACGTGTTGCGGGAACCCGCATCCCGGGATCCTGCGGCTGCGATCATTGCGACCGGCTCGGAGTTGGGACTGGCGGTGTCCGCCGCCGAGGCTCTGGTTTCCGAGGGCATCCCCGTGCGCGTGGTTTCCATGCCCAACCCGGAGC
>CAZFUS010000128.1:0-3872 GCA_964522485.1 uncultured Enterobacteriaceae bacterium
GCTCACGACGAACCGCCCCGCGGACGCCGCGGTGGTGGCCTTCAGCGCCAGCGCGCCATCCAGGGTGGGGTTACCCACTTGACCGGCGACGGCGAAGTCCATGTCGAGGTTCGCTTGCTTTACCGTGAACTGTGGGTATAGGGCCAGCCAGGGTTTCAGATCGTCGATACGGGCACGGAGGCGGCCGTCGAGCGGAGCGTGGTTGATAGCGTCAGCGTTCAGAGTGATCGCACCGGTCTGTAGCCGGCCTTCGAGTTTGCCCGGTGAGGGCTGGGCAAAGCCACCGTCCAGATCCAGGCTAAGGCCCTCGCCGCTGTTACCGGACAGCCGCGCGCTGAAGGCGTCCATGCGCAGTTCGGTGGGGGTGGCATCGGTTTGCGGCTGGATGCTGAGCTCGCTGATATCGAGCCGACCACCCACGTTGCCCAGCTTATCGGCCTGTCCGCGCGCGTTCAGGGACAGAGCCACCTGGGCCTTAAGGGGTGGCGTGTCTTCCGGCAGCGGCGTGTTCTCATCGATGCGGTAATCCCGCAGATCCACTTGTCCCGCCCAGTCGCCGCCGGACTGCCATTGCCCGGCCGGGCAGAGGGCTGCCTGGCGCTGCCGCCAGCAATGTTCCGAGACCGCCACGGCGTCCTGCTGCAGCTCGAGCTGCAGGCCGGATTCGAGCTGCCACTCACCGGCCAGCGGATCGCGGACGCTGCCTTTGTTGAGCTGTAGCGACCAGACGGGATCAACCCATTGACCCCGACCGGCCAGATTCAGGGAGCGTTCGTCTGCCTGTACGTCGATCTGTAGGCTGTGCTCATCCAGCCGGCCGTCACTTCGCACTGCAATGGTGTTGACGGTCTGATCGGCGGCCACGAGATCGCTGGCGTTCAGGTCGAAATCGAAGCGTTCGTCAGCCACATCGACATCGGCAATAAGTTCCAGGCGTTCCAGTGCCAGCCAGGGGCTGTCAACTGCCTGTGCCTTGAGCCTGGCCTGCACGACCGGCAGCGTCCAGCGGCCACGCACCTGGCCTTCGGCACCGATGCGGCCGGCGGCCTCGGGCAGCAGTTGCGACAGGTCCGGCGATTCGAATCGCCACTCGAGATCGCTGTTGTCCGCAAGCCGGCCACTGGCCTGCAGCACCGATTCGGCGATCGCGAGCCGCAGCCGTTCAAACTCATAGTGGTCCGGTGTCACCCTGAGCCCGCCACGGGCGGAGACCGGATAATCGCGCAGGTGACCGTCGAGTTTGAGATCCTGCAACTGCAACTGCCAGTCGGCATCGGTCTGCTGTGCCGTCACGCGGGTGCGGCCATTGAGCTGGCCCGGCCAGTCCGGCCAGTATGCGCCCGGATTGATGGCATCCAGATGGATATTAAGGCCTACATGCGACGTATCGGCCCAGGCCAGTTCGCCGTCGGCCCGCAATTGTCCATCGAGGATCTTGAGCACGAGTGCATCTAGTTTGAATCGTTCCTGGTCACCCTGGCCCTGAACTTGCCAGTCCAGCGCAGGCCACTCCGGATGCTGCGCCTCGCCGCTGGCTTCGAGCGTGTAATCGGCCGGCTCGCCCTGCAGGCTGATCCGTCCCTGGGGGCTGAGCAGGGTCTCGCTGCCCAGCGGCCAGGCGATATCGCGCCAGCGCGCGTTGAATGACAGCGTTGGTGCCGGCTGCCAGGCGAAGCGGCCGTCGCCCTCGATCGTGCCGTCGGCGATCTGACCGCTGAGCTGCTCGATGTCGATGGCCTGCTGACTACCGTTGGCGGCGATCCGCCAATCGCTGGCCAGCGGCGTGTCGGTGGCGGCGGTCAATTCCAGCATGTAGTCATCTAGGGTACCGTTCAGTGCCAGCCGTCCGGCGGCGGGCTGTGGTGTTTCGATCGACCAGTCACCGTCGATATCGATCCGGGGTGGACCGGACCAGTCTGCTTCGCCCTGAATAGCGAGTTCAAGCGTCTGCACCTCGCTGGTCAGGTCCAGTTGTTCAATGCGCACCACGCTGTCTTCGGTTAACGCGGCATGAAGCGTAGTATGAACCCGCTGTTCGATCTCGCCGCTGATGTCCAGCTCCAGTTCGCTCTGAATCTGACGGTCGCTGCCACTGGCTTCCAGATTGACCGCTGCGCGGGTATCCGAGTCCAACCACGGGGCGAGATCGAAGCCTTCGCTCTGCAAACTGGCCTGCCAGGCAGGGGTTTGTAATACATTACGGGCTTCGATTTCGAGTTTGGCCGTCGACGGCTGTTCCAGCTCCAGTACGATCCGGGCCTCCTTGACATCGCCGGCGCTTGATACACTGCCGCTCAGTCCGGGTTGATCGGGCAGGCGCGCTTCAAATGTCACCTGCACATCATGCCGCCAGGGCTCGATGAGTTGCAGTTGTCCGGCCAGGGATACATTGAAGGCTTCCCCGGCCAGTGAGAAAGATTGAATATGCAGGGTCTGCTCACGTGTACGGGCACTGGCGTAAATGCTGTGCAGCTTTTGTTCCGATACGCCGCCGGTACGGTAATTCAGTTCGCCGACATTGAGTTGTCCGAGCCGGAGCCGTAGCGGCAGCGAAAACTCTGTTTCCTCATCCTGCTCCGTTTCGTCATCGGTGGTTTCCGGCACGAGGATGTCGGCTCTGTCGACATCGAGGATCTCGATATCGAGCAATCCGCGCGCCAGCGCCAGTGGCCGCCATGCAAAGGTCAGCTGCTCGATGTCGACTTGCAGCTCGCCGAGCCGGTACTGCAACCGGCCGAAGCTGAATTGATCTACCAGGCGACCCTCGAGATCACGCACGCTCAGTTCACCGGGTGCGAAGCGTTCGCCCGTCCAGACGGCACCGCGCAGACCGGCCGGCGTGGCAATGATGACCAGCACGATGAGGATCAACAGCAACAGCGTGGTCAGTAGGATCTTCACAGATTGGAACCTATCGACAAATGCAGACGGATTGGCAGATCATCCTCCGTCACGCCAAAGCCCACGTCCGCCTTGATCAGGCCGACCGGGGACAGCCAGCGCAGACCGAAGCCGGTGCCGATTTCCAGTGGGTCGGAAAAATCGTTCACGGCGTTGCCGAAATCGACAAACGCGGCGACGCCGTAATCCTTATAGACGAACTGTTCGTATTCGATACTCCCGACGATCAGGTAACGGCCGCCTGTGACCTCGCCGTCGGCATTCTCCGGGCCGAGTGACTGGTAGTCGTAACCACGGATACTGTTGTCACCACCGGCGAAGAAGCGCAGCGATGCAGGTAACTTGCTGAAATCGGTTACGCCGGTGGCGCCGAATTCCAGTCGTGCCAGTAAGCGGTTTCTGAACCCCAGTGCGCGGACGTATTTACCTTGGATGCGTGCCTGCACGAAGGAGGTGTCTGATAACAGCGGTTCGGCCGCCCCTTTCAGATCCAGACTCAGACGGCCGCCGCGCTTGGCATAGATCGGATCATCGGTCCAGCTGCGCCACCAGCTTGCACCGGGTATCAGCAGTTTTACCGTGTCGTCATCGTCCGCGACCTGGAATTTTTCCACCAGATAGGTTGTTGACAGCGTCTCGTGCCAGCCCCAACGCATGCGGCTCTGGAACAGGGTGGCTTCACCACGCTGGCTCTCACTGGTGTCTGTGTCTTCGTTAACCAGACTCGCGCGCATGCCGACGTCGGCCGGCCGGTTACGGAAATAGGGCATCAGGTAGGTGCTGGTCAGGCTGCTGTTAACCGGCGACAGCAGCAGATCGGTATCGAATTTGTGGCCGCGCTCGTTCAGGTAGCGAGCCGCCCAGCCGAGCCGCAGGCGTGGGCCGGTGTCGGTGGCAAAACCGACGCCTGCCGTATAGCGATTGGGCTTCCGGGGTTCCAGTTCGACTTCGACTGGTACGGATCGATCTTC
>CAZFUS010000129.1:0-3813 GCA_964522485.1 uncultured Enterobacteriaceae bacterium
AGGGCATCGTTTCCATGGAAGAGCTTGGGTTACAGAGCAGCGCCATGGATACACTCAAGCTCATGGTCGCGAGGCCGGAAGGCATCATCTTGGTTACGGGCCCGACCGGCAGCGGCAAGACCACGACACTTTATTCGCTGCTGAATTATCTGAGCAAGGAAACTGTCAATATCATGACGCTGGAGGATCCGGTGGAATACCCGACCCCCATGATCCGGCAGTCATCCGTCAATGAGTCCATCAGACTCGATTTTGCGAGCGGTATACGTTCCATGATGCGGCAGGATCCGGACATTATTTTGGTCGGCGAGATCCGCGATGAAGATACGGCCAACATGGCGTTCCGGGCTGCCATGACCGGCCATCAGGTATTCTCGACCCTGCATACCAACTCGGCCATCGGTGCCATCCCGCGTCTGCTCGATATCGGTATTCTGCCCGATATTCTCGCGGGTAACATCATAGGAATCCTGGCGCAGCGACTCGTCCGGCGACTGTGTAATGATTGCCGGGAGCAGTATGATTTGAGCGATATTGAAAGCAAGCTGCTGGGGCTCAAGATTACGGAGAAGCAACACAGGGTATACAAGGCGGTGGGCTGTAAGAAATGCGAGGCTACCGGCTACAGGGGCCGCATTGCACTCATGGAATTACTGCATTTTGATACGGATATCGATGAGATGATTGCCCGGCACAGTACACCCAGGGAAATACTGCGGGTAGCCCGAACGAAGGGCTTTACACCGCTGGCCGATGTTGCCGCAGACCGGGTGATGGAAGGTGTGACCAGTCTCGATGAAATCAGCCGTGTGGTTGATCTCACCAGCCGGATCAAGCAGGGCTGACGGATTCATGTCTTTATACCAGTACAAGGCGATGGATGTTGACGGCCGCTATCACAGCGGACGGGTAGATGCGGTCAACGTCTCCGATCTGGAAGGCCGGCTCAGTAAAATGGGGCTGGATCTGCTGAACTCCCGTGAGATCTCGGGTAAACACAGCCTGCAGCTTGCCCGCGCGGTGAAGCGCCGGGATCTGATCGTTTTCTGTTTTCACATGGAGCAGACGGGGCGGGCCGGCGTGCCCATGCTGGAAAGCCTGCAGGATCTCAGGGACAGTGTCGATAACCCGCGCTTCAGGGAAGTGATCTCATCGATGATGGAATCGATTGAAGGCGGCAAGACGTTGTCGCAGGCCATGCGGGATTTCCCCGCGGTCTTCTCCCAGGTTTTTGCCAATCTGGTGCGGGCCGGCGAACAGAGCGGTGAGATGGCGGAGGTTTTCAGAAATCTGGCCGATAACCTCAAGTGGCAGGATGAGCAGGCTTCCTATGTCAAGAAGCTGTTGCTCTATCCGATTTTTGTCGGAACCGTGGTGCTGGCCGTCGTGTTCTTTCTGATGACCTATCTGGTGCCGGAGCTGCTGCTTTTCGTCAAGACCATGGGTCAGGAGTTGCCCCTGCACACAAAAATCCTGATCGCGGTCTCGAACTTCTTTACCAAATTCTGGTATGTGCTGGTATTCGGACCAATGATAGTGGCTGCGTTTGTCATTGCTTCAGTCAGGACTAATCCGAAAGCGCGCTATCGATATGATGCATTCAAGCTTCGTATGCCTGTCGTCGGTGAAATTTACAAGAAAGTCATACTGACGCGCCTGACCAATTTTTTCGCCATGATGTACGCATCGGGCATTACAATTATAGATTGTATCAAAACCAGCGAGGAGATTGCCGGCAACAAGGTGCTGGAAGAAACCATGCATAAGGTCGGACAAAAGATTGCCGACGGCGCCAGTCTGAGTGACAGTTTCGCTGCGACACAGGTATTTCCGCCGCTGGTTCTGAGAATGATTCGTGTGGGTGAGAATACCGGCTCGCTTGAAGAGGCCTTATTGAACGTAAGCTACTTTTATACCCGTGATGTGCGCGAATCGATTGAGAAGCTGCAGTCCATGATCGAGCCTACCATGACCATTATACTGGGCACCATCGTTGCCTGGGTCATGTTCTCGGTATTGGGTCCAATATATGATCTCATCACTAAAATACAAATTTGAGCTGGCCCCGCGGCGTGCCCTGTATATTACAGGCAGCCGGGCGACAGTTTATCACTGGTACCGGGGACGTCTCGGTACAGCTTTCAGCTTTGATACGAGCGAGATTGGTCTGGGAAACTTTGAGCGTTATATCAGCGAACATCCGGATGAACCGGTTTATGTTCTTATCGATCTGAATGAAGAAGAGTACAAACAGGATCTCATTCCACACGCGAGAGGCAATGATCGTAAATCCTTAATCAGTCGCAGAAAGGCCAGGCTGTTCCGTAATCCGGTCTACAGTCATGCGATAGCTCAGGGGCGCGAGAGCGAGGGCCGTCGTGACGACCGCTACCTGTTTACCTGTGTTTCGGAAAGTGATTCAACGGCGCCATGGATCAACCGGCTGACTGAGCGTGAGGTGCCGATCGCCGGTATTTATTCGGTCCCCCTGATTACACATCTGTTGCTGGACGTTCTTCATCAGGTAAATGGCCCCAGCCTGATTGTCAGCCTGCAGAAAGGTGCGGGACTGCGCCAGTCCTTTTTCAAGGATAAAGCATTCAAGTTCAGCCGCCTGGTTAAAGCTCCGCGCTATGGTACCGAGCCCTATGCACCTTTTATCAGCGATGAAATACAGAAAATGCTGCGCTATTTGCGCAGCACACGCGATATTACCAACGACAGCCTGGTGCATATCTACATACTGGGTGATGAAAGACTGTGCGCAGACGTAGAGCAGGTCTGTAAAAGCCGGGGTGGCATCGTCTACAAGCCTGTATCGTTGCAGGAGCTGTCCAGGAAGATCGGGTGCAAACTGGATTTCCCCGATCCGCATGCGGAGCGGCTGTACGCCTTTTTGCTCCTGGCCAACAGGCCGGGCAATATCTATGCGAGCAGTCAGGAAACGCGTCATTTCCAGATCCGGCGTATGCGCAACGGCATTTATGCGACCAGTCTGCTGGCACTAATAGGCAGCCTGGTATGGGGTGGACTGATGTTCATGGATGGTGTGACATTCAAGCAACAGGCTGTCAGCGCGGATAACAAGATCAGGTTTTACAGTGATCGCTATGCGATGGCACGTGAGAACCTGCTGGAAGTACCCGTGCAGCCCGAAGCTCTCAAAACCGCCATAGAAGCCGCCCGAAAACTTGAATCCTATAAAACCTCGCCGCAGGATTTGCTGGTGGCGCTCAGCAATGCTTTGGACCGGCATCAGGAAATCCAGATCGACGCCTTGCACTGGGCACAATCCACTAATCCTGACAGGAAATTTGATGAACAGAGCAGGAATCGAACCCAAACCCGGTCCACGAACCTGACGGCTGGTGTTGGAGGCGACTTCGACTTTTATCAAATTGCCGAGCTGCAGGGACATATCAGCCCGTTTGATGGCAATTACAGAGGAGCCCTGGCCAGCGTTGAACAGTTCGTTGAAACGATAAAGGCACAGGAAAATATTATTGCAACAGAAATTCTGGCTCAGCCGCTGGATATAAGCCCGTCTGCTAATCTGCAGGGAGATGCGGAATCAATTACTGCGGAAGCCGGTTACAGAATCAGAGTGGTTCTGGGGATGCATCATGAAAGCGAGTGAGTTTAACTGGCAGGTTTTGCGCACGCCGGTGATCGTGCTGGCAGTAGCATTATCCATTTCTACCGTGCTGCTTGTCAGCAGCTATATGTTCAGGGACAGTATGCAGCTGGACTTTGACCGGAAGCAACGGGAATTCAATTCCAGACGCAGTAATTATCTTGCGGTCGGCGACCCGG
>CAZFUS010000130.1:0-3712 GCA_964522485.1 uncultured Enterobacteriaceae bacterium
GCTTTCACCTGGGGCATGCTCTGGCACATCTTTGAAAACGAATGGGAAGACAAGGAGTACATCCGCCAGCGAGTCTGGGGCATGGATGAAATCCGCAAGGAAGTCGCCAACTGGACCCCGGATGAAGTCGAGCGCGTCACCGGCATACCGGAAAGTGAGGTGCGCGAAGTCGCCGAGATTATGGCCAGGAACCGCCCCGGCTCTCTGATCTGGTGCATGGGCGGTACTCAGCATCATATCGGCAGCAGCTTTACCCGCGCCTACTGCGTATTCCAGCTCGCCCTGGGCAATATCGGTGTACCGGGCGGCGGCGCCGACATTTTCCGCGGTCATGACAACGTGCAGGGGGCAACCGATGTCGGCCCGAACAGTGATTCCCTGCCCGCCTATTACGGTCTCAAGGCAGATGCGTGGAAACACTGGGCGCGGGTTTGGGGGGTCGACTATGACTGGCTCAAGAATCGTTTCGATCAGGATCGCTATCCGGACCTCAAAGGCGAGATGCAGCCGGCCATGAATCTGCCGGGCATTCCGGTTTCGCGCTGGATCGATGGTGTGTTGCTGGATCCGTCCCGGCTGTCCCAGCGTAGTAATTTCCGCGTCGCCTTCTTTCAGGGACACGCCATGAATTCGCTCACGCGCGGTCCGGAGATCAAAGAAGCGCTGGAAAAGATCGAATTGCTGGTGATCAACGACCCGCATCCGACCCATGCCGCCGTACTGCCGGACCGCAGCGACGGTATCTATCTGTTGCCGGCCGCCTCGCAGTTCGAGACCAGCGGTTCGGTGACAGCCTCGAACCGGTCGCTGCAATGGCGCTTCAAAGTCATCGATCCGGTATTCGAAGCGCTGCCAGATCAGATCGTGCTGTACAAACTGGCGAGGAAATTAGGTTTTGCAAAACGAATGTTCAAGAACATCAAGGTCGTCGACGATGAGCCGGTGATAGAGGAGGTGCTGCGCGAAATCAACCGCGGTGCCTGGTCGATCGGCTATACCGGCCAGAGTCCCGAGCGGCTGAAGCTGCACGCCGAAAATCGGCACACATTTGATACGACCACGCTCCAGGCCGTCGGTGGTCCATGCGACGGTGATTATTACGGTCTGCCGTGGCCGTGCTGGGGCACACCGGAAATGAAACATCCGGGTACGCCGATCCTGTACGACACCAGCAAGCCAGTCGCCGAGGGCGGCCTCACCTTCCGCGCCCGCTTCGGGACCCAGCGAAACGGCGAAAACCTGCTGGCTGAGGACTCTTACAGCAAAGATTCCGAGATCAAGGACGGCTATCCTGAATTCACCGCTGATCTGTTGAAACAGCTCGGCTGGTGGGATGACCTGACGCCGCCGGAGAAACGCCAGGCCGAGGGCAAAACCTGGAAGACGGACCTGTCGGGCGGTATCCAGCGCGTTGCCATCAAGCACGGCTGCGCGCCGTTCGGTAATGCCAAGGCGCGTTGTGTCGTCTGGAATTTCCCCGACCCGGTACCGAGGCATCGTGAGCCCCTGTATACGTCGCGCCGCGATCTGGTCGAGCGTTATCCGACTTATGAGGATCTGAAGGCGTTCTGGCGTGTGCCGGTGAAATACGCCTCGATCCAGCAGCAGGATTTCTCGAAGGACTATCCACTTATTTTCATAAGCGGCCGTCTGGTGGAATACGAAGGCGGCGGCGAAGAGACCCGCTCCAATCACTGGCTGGCCGAACTGCAGCAGGAAATGTTCGTGGAGATCAATCCGGCCGATGCCAATGATCGCGGTATTCGTGATGATGAATGGGTATGGCTGGAAGGTCCCGAGGGTGGCCGCATCCGGATCAAGGCGATGGTTACGCCGCGCGTGATGCGCGGCACGGTATGGACGCCGTTTCATTTCGGCGGCTGGTACCAGGGCCGGGATTTGAAAGACAAGTATCCCAAGGGGACTGAGCCCTGGGTGCGCGGCGAGGCCTGCAACACAGCTACGACCTACGGTTATGACGTCGTCACGCAGATGCAGGAGGTCAAGGCGACGCTGTGTCAGATACAGCGTGCGTAACAGGCACTGGAGGTAGACATGGCACGAATGAAGTTTCTCTGTGACGCCGAGCGCTGCATCGAATGTAATGCCTGTGTGGTGGCTTGTAATAACGAGCATGAGGTGCCGTGGGGTATCAACCGCCGTCATGTCGTGACTTTGAAAGATGGTGAACAGGGCGAAAAGTCCATTTCGGTTGCCTGCATGCACTGCACCGACGCGCCCTGCGCGGCAGTCTGTCCGGTCGACTGTTTCTACACCACCGACGATGGCATTGTCCTGCATGACAAGGATATCTGTATCGGCTGCGGTTACTGTTTCTATGCCTGTCCGTTTGGCGCACCGCAGTATCCCAAACAGGAGGCCTTTGGCGTGCGCGGCAAGATGGACAAGTGCACGTTCTGCGCCGGCGGCCCCGGCGAGGACAATTCCGACGAGGAATACAGGAAATACGGCCGTAATCGTATTGCCGAAGGCAAGCTGCCGCTGTGCGCGGAAATGTGTGCGACCAAGGCCCTGCTCGGCGGCGATGGCGACGAGATCGCCGATATCTATCGCGAGCGAGTGATGAAGCGTGGTGGTCGGCCGCAGACCTGGGGCTGGAACACGGCCTATAAGGATGAAGAGGTCTGAGGTGCGTTCTGTTATCGCTGCGCTGGCCGTGTCACTGTTGCTCGGCGGCTGCTATGAATCGCCTGATATCGAGATCTACGAGCCCGGTGTTTACAAGGGCAGGGAAGATCCGCTGCTGGAAAAACTGAAGGAGCCGGAGCTGCAGGCTGAATTGTATCAGCGCCTGGAACGTGGGCAGACGGATCGATGAAAACGCTGCTCAGTATGTTGTTAATAAGTCTCCTGGGCGGCATTGCCAGCTGCGACTGGATCGGCGATCCGTGGGTGACCGATCCGGATCAGTTGGCCGAGGAGCGTTCGCGTTCACCGCAGTTGCATGATCAACTGATAGACCGCGCCGAACACGGCCAGAGGGATCGCTGAGGTATGAATATGGCAACGACACCGAACCGCAAGCGCCGTATCCGCCGGCTCGTCGGCGGCACACTACTGGCGATTGTTCTGGGGGCCATCATCCTGCCGATGGCTTTCTGGACGGCGGCTCAGGTCATGCCCGATACCTTTGCCTATGAATCGGCCCAGAATAATCCGCGTTCGAACTACTGGCGCGAGGTGCGCGAAGGGACGCCGGGGTACAGTGCAGTCAGAGGTCAGGAACGCGGTGTGCTGATCCAGAACGGCGGCGAGAACTGGCGTCAGATCCGGAACGGCTGGGTTGCGAACTTCGGTCCGTGGGTGCTGGCCCTGATGGTCGGTGCCATCGCCGCGTTTTTCCTCTGGCGCGGCCGTATTGAAATCACGGAGAAACCGTCAGGCAGGACCGTGCCACGCTGGTCGCTGGCCGAGCGTGTACTGCACTGGTATACCGCGATCCTGTTTATCATCCTCGCGATCACGGGACTGAGCCTTCTGTTCGGCCGGGCAGTATTGATACCGCTGCTCGGTCATCACGGTTTTTCAACTTACGCGCAACTGGCGATGTATACGCATAATTACATTGGACCGTTTTTCTCCATCGGCGTATTGCTGATCATCATCGCCTGGTTCAGGTACAACATCCCCGATCGCACCGACTGGGAATGGTTCAAAAAGCGTGGTGGCATGGTGGGTGATGAGCATCCGC
>CAZFUS010000131.1:0-3595 GCA_964522485.1 uncultured Enterobacteriaceae bacterium
CGGCTCGTTGACATCATACTCCTCAACCTGTCCCAGGCCTCCGGGCGATGCCAGCCGAATGGCTTCGAAATACAGCGTCGCCTCGGCTGGTGTATCGAGATCCCAGAGCGCCGCCTGCAGTCGTTGCCGCAGTGTGCCGCGCTGGGTTTTTGTCACGGCCATCACCAGCGGCACAAACAACAGCAACATGCCCAGATTGGTATTGCAGCCCACGGCTGTCCGCGTCGCCCGCACGCTTTCCAGAAGCCGCTCGCCGGCCGACAGCGAAGCCTCGGCCAGAATCGGCGCACTGACCTCGGCGCTGCGCAGAAAGTCGGTGATGACCATATCATGCCCGGCCGCAAAACGATGCACATTGCCCGGCTTTAGGGATTCGACTTCCTGGCAGAAACAATTATAGACGGTGCGTTCAATCACCGCGGGCGACAGTGCCCCGGTCACGACGAGACCAGTGCCAGGTCCGGGCCCGGGAGCCGTTTGAGCAGATTTTCAGCCAAAGCGTGGGCGATCGCCAGACCGGTCGCTTGCTGCAATCCCCACCATGCAGGAATACCATTTATCTCAATAACATGAAGATTATTATTCATGTCACATATTAAATCAATGCCGGCATAATCGGCGCCGACCGCTGCAGCCGCCGCGCAGGCCAGAGTGGCCAGTCTGTCGTCGATCTGCAGAGGTTCACAGCGCGCCCCCTGCGCGCGGTTGGTGATCCAGTGCTGGCCGTGACGCGTCATGGCGGCAACGGCGCGGCCATCAATCACAAACACCCGGATATCCGACCAGTCGTTCGGTGCGCGCTCGATATAACGCTGCAAGTAATACACACCCCCACACAACTCGGCATGGGAAACGACCGAACTGTATCGATCAAAGAGTTGCAAGCCTTCACCCTGCGAGCCGAACAGCGGTTTACCTACCATGCGGTGGCCGGCTTCCAGTTCGCGCCGAAGTATTGCACGCGCCTGCTGCCCGGATTCGCACACCCAGGTTGGTGGCGTCGACAGTCCGGCCCGCGCAAGCAGCAACGAAGTCAGCGCCTTGTCCACCGTGCGCTCGATAACGCGCGGCGGATTCATTACCGGCACACCCAGCATTTCCAGGGCATGCAGAATATCGAGCCGCAGGATGACCTGTTCCAGTGAACCGCCGGGTACACCGCGGACAAATACAGCGGCCGGCAACTGTCGGCCGAATCCGGGTATCACGACATCGACGGGGCTGCGACCCGGCTCGATACAGCAATCCATCAGCGAAACAAACCGGCAGATATAGCCATGCAGCGTCAGCGACTGTTTCAGCTCGCGGCCATGCCAGCCCGGATCGTCAGTAAAGATTGCGATCCGGCGCCTGGCAGATGATAAGTCAGCAGGCAAGGGCTTAACCGAATGAACGGTCCAGCAGCGGCTCGTCGAGACTGCCGGCATGGAACGAATGACCCGACTTCAATGCCGAGACGGTGACGCGTGCCGGACTGAACAGCATTGGATCGATCTGGTAGAAGTCGTAATTGACCGCCTTGAATATCTCGCCGAACGGCTTGCCATAATCTTTCGAAGCACTGCTCGGCAGCTTTTCGGCCAGCTCCTTTGCCTCGTCATCCTCGGCGTCGACGAACAGCTGCACCTGGCCGGCAAACAGAATGGCGTCGTTGGTGCGGCTCATGGCGGTGAGAAAATCACCCGACGGCGGGCATAATGGTGCACTGCCGGCACCGTCGATGATCTTCTCCAGTGGAAACTCCAGCGCGTGAGCCTTGTGCAGCGCGGTTTCCAGAACACGGCCGACAATCTGCACACAACCGGCAAGACTGCTGGTGGGTGTAAGAATAAGCGTTAATTTTTCGGCTCTTATGCCACACATTTCAGCGACTTTATCAACCAGCTCGAGCGGCGGTACCTTGTCGACTTCCATCACCAGACAGGCATTTTCAGCGTTGTCGCGATAGTTGAGTTCCCTGAAAAGATCCTCCTTGCTGCCCATGGCGCGGCCGGGGCCGGAACCGAGACCAAAGAACGCCTCCTTGCCCTCGCCATGTGACAGCGCCCAGCCGGCGTACTGGCTGCCGAGACAGGCAAGGACCGGTTCGGTGGAATACACATCCAGCTGCCAGGCCCAGCGCTTGAAGCTGGCCGACGACCGCAGGCTCACCTGGCCTATGCCACCCATGCAGATCTCGGCGATCAGCCGGCCGGCTTCGAGCCCGCCGCTGACATTGATTCCGGCATCAACAATGCGAGTACCGTTCTCCATGTAGGTAATGCCAAGACGCAGAATATCGGCGTCGTCAACGAGGCTGTCGACCAGTGGCGCGGTGAGTTCATTGATACTTGGGCGGGTTGCCATTGTCTGACTCATGAAGAATATTCCTTATTTAATTCAATAAATTGAAGTGTATTTTTAATTTTATTTATTAATAATTGACGGCGCTTGATCAAGGCTCGCTCGCACTCCGTTACAGTCGTTGCCCGGGCGAATATCGTACACAGTGGCGCATCCGGCTCAAGCTCATTGCCGCCCTCAGGTCGATCCGCCGTCCACGCAGGCCAGTCGAAATCTGTCGGAATTCGCATGGTGGTTTCGTGGTACACCACCAGTTTACCAGCACAGTCCATCGCTACCGGCCAGCCTGCGGGCAGCTGACCGTTGCAGGCCTCGATATGGGCCCGCACAAGACTGCTACCATGCTCATGCAGTTCGAAACTTGCCGGCGGCCGCGGATTGATTTCCAGCAGTTGAAACGTTCCGGTCACTTCATCCACCAGCATATCGATACCGCACAGGCCGTGCAGGCCGGTTTCATGCACTATTCCGGCAATGGCGCTTTCGATTGCTTGTGTTAACGACGCCGGCAATTCAATGCGAATCGCGCCCGCAAAGCGATAGTCATCGGCACGGCCGGTCTGCTCCGCCGCGCGCAGACAGCGGTTATACCCCAGCACCCGGCTATCGCGACCGTTGCCGAGAAACACCGCTGACATTGCCAGCCCGGGCATGTGCGCCTGCAGATAATCATTATCAGCGAGCCTGCTGCCCGGCCGCCAGGTACGGATATGACTGCCGCCATCAGCGCCGGCCTGCTTGATCAGGTGACTGCCTGTCAGCGAAACAGCTTTATGGATATCCGTACAAACGGCAGGATGCGGGATACCCAGCCGCTCGAGTAAATCCGCCAGTCGCTGCGGATCTTTGACGAACTGGATAGCGGCCGGCCGACTGGCTGCAACCGGTGCGAAATTCTCCAGCCAGCTGATCAGGCTGCTGTCAGCCTCGAAACCACTGGCCGGGATAATCAATGCATCAGCATCCGACCGTTCGCGCCAGGCTGACAGCAGCGGTTCGAGCTGCGGGCGGGTCAGGCGACGAACAAAACTACGATAATGCGCCAACGCCCGGGTGTCATCATCCAGGAACTGATCGATAACATCGCATTGATAGCCGGCGCGGCTTGCGGAAGCGGCCAGCGCCCGGACCGAGCGGCCGATAATCAACAGAACACCACCGGCGTCGTTCCCGGCTGGAAACGACGCGGTGACTGACAGGCTATTTGGTCTTGACCTTTGCGGCAAATTCACGTGCCGCCTCGAAGGCCTTT
>CAZFUS010000132.1:0-1515 GCA_964522485.1 uncultured Enterobacteriaceae bacterium
GCTTACGACATGGTCCTGAACGGCAACGAGATCGGCGGCGGTTCGGTGCGTATTCACAACCCCGAGATGCAATTCGCCGCGCTGGCCGCGCTGGGCATCGACGAGGCCGCCGCACGCGAAAAGTTCGGCTTCCTGATCGAGGCGCTGGAGTACGGCGCGCCGCCGCATGGCGGTATCGCCTTCGGCCTCGATCGGCTGGTGACGATCATGGCCGGCAAGGATTCGATCCGTGAGGTCATTGCCTTCCCGAAGACCCAGACCGCGAGCTGTCTGCTGACCCGGGCGCCGAGTGCAGCGGAACCGAAGCAGTTGCAGGAACTGGGGATCCGGCTGGCGAAACCCGCCGTCCGATCGGAGTAATCTGGCGCGTGGCCGACCGGACGGAACGCCACGAAGACAATTATGAACATGCTCAGCTACACGGCGGACCGTCAGCTGGCGGTAGATGAATTCATCGACTTGCTGCGGCGCTCGGAACTCGCCAGCCGCCGGCCGGTGGATGACCGCGACTGCATTGAACAAATGCTCGCCCACGCCAACCTGCTGATCACCGCCTGGGTCGGCGAACGCCTGGTCGGCGTGGCACGGTCGGTCACCGACTTCAGCTACTGCTGTTATCTCTCCGATCTGGCGGTCGACAATGCTTTTCAGGGCCGCGGTATCGGCCGCGAACTGGTGCGCCAGACCCGCGACCGGCTCGGCCCGCAGGCGAAGATCATTCTGCTGTCGGCACCGGCCGCCGCCGACTACTACCCGCATATCGGTTTTCGTCAGCATTCCAGTGCCTGGGTGTTGGAGAATGATTGACGATTTCCTCGTTCAATATCGCGCGGTCTGTGAAGCACATTTCGTGGCAGCTCAGGAGCGCGTTAGCTGTGCGAATTCTTTTACCGCCTGCGGAGCCAGAGATGCAATCCAGTAGGCAATTAATCACTCCTTAATTTTTGTTAAGTAACAGGTTTCGCCCTGTCGGGCGAGCCCCTTTCTTTTGCGCGGCCAAAAACAATCAATACTTCCGCACCCTAAAGGGTACGGGTGCCTTTCTCTTGCGTGTCCAAGAGAAAGGCACGAAAGAGAAGGACACCCCCATGATCGCGCTCCGCTTTGCGGAGTGCCCTGCGCGCAGCCTGGGCCCCGGCGGGTGACCCACGGTCCGTCCCTGTCCCGAGGGTCACCGCGCAGCATCCCTGCTGCGCCCCTGCGGGCTTGCTCCCGGGACCTTCAGGCTGTGCTCGGCGCGATCGAGGGGAAGAGGGTCAAAACCAAGGCTCTTGGGCCAATGAACGGACACATGGACCGACCGAAGCAGACTCCTTTCCCGTTGTGACGCGCCCGAGCACCGCAAGATTATGGCCGGGCGCCCAACGGGGCACGGCAGGAAGCCGTACATCCGCCCTCGGCACACGGACGTGCCGTGGGCGGATCGCCAAGCCAAAACCGCGGAGCGCAGGCTCAAGCGTGTCACCCGGGCGGCGTTTTCTTTCGTCCCTTTCTTTTGGCCGCACAAAAGAAAGG
>CAZFUS010000132.1:1615-3594 GCA_964522485.1 uncultured Enterobacteriaceae bacterium
ACCACGGACGTGGTGGTCTTCACCGTCCGCGACGAACGGCTGCAGGTACTGCTGGTCAGGCGGCTGAATCCGCCGTTTCAAACCAGCTGGGCGCTGCCGGGCGGTTTCGTCGATATCGACGAGGATCTGGAGGCCGGCGCGCTGCGCGAACTGAAGGAGGAAACCGGCGTGACCGGTGTCTTCCTGGAACAGCTTTACACCTTCGGCGCCCCGGAACGCGATCCGCGTGAGCGAGTCATCACTGTCGCCTATTTCGCACTGGTGCCCCGCGAGCATATCCGCATTCAGGCAGGCAGCGACGCCAGCGAGGTCAACTGGCATCCCTGCGAGCAGCTGCCGAGTCTGGCGTTCGACCACGACACCATTATCGCCATGGCACAGAAACGCCTGGCCGCCAAACTCGAATATTCGACCATCGCCTTCCAGTTCCTGCCGGAGAAATTCACCCTCAGCGAACTGCAACAGGTATACGAGATCATTCACGGCGAACCACTGGACAAGCGCAATTTCCGCCGCCGTATGGTGAGCTACGGCCTGCTGCAGGAAACCGGCGAAAAGGTCCGCAACGGCAACCACCGGCCGGCTCGTCTGTACTGCGCCCGCAGTCCGGGCAGCGTGGAATTCATCAAATGAGTTGCCGGCCGAGGAGACAATCATGAGTGCAGTCAACCCCGTAACCGAAACCGAATTGCTCGACTGGCGACTGTCGCCGGAGCAGGTGCCGGAGACGGTCAGTGAAACGCTGTCCGAGGATGAGCGGCTATCTCTGCTCGCCCGGATCAAGGAACTCCTGTTGCAGCAGAACGCGGTGATTGTTGCACACTACTACACCGATCCGGATCTGCAGCAGCTGGCCGACGAGACCGGTGGCCATGTATCCGATTCCCTCGACATGGCACGCTTCGGTCACGACGCGGACGCGCAGACACTGGTCGTCTGCGGCGTACGTTTCATGGGCGAAACCGCCAAGATCCTCAACCCCGAAAAGCGCGTGCTGATGCCCGATCTGGAGGCTAACTGCTCGCTGGACATCGGCTGTCCTCCGGATCGCTTCGCCGCCTTCTGCGACGCTCATCCGGATCGGACGGTCGTCGTTTACGCTAACACCAGCGCGGCGGTGAAGGCGCGCGCCGACTGGATGGTTACCTCCGGCAGTGCCGTGGATGTGGTAAGGCATCTCAAGGAACGCGGCGAAAAGATTATCTGGGCGCCGGACAAATATCTGGGCGAATACGTCCAGCGCCAGACAGGCGCCGACATGCTGCTCTGGCAGGGCTCATGCATCGTGCATGAGGAGTTCAAGGGCAAGGAACTGGCCGCCATGAAAGCCGAACATCCGCAGGCCAAAGTACTGGTACACCCGGAATCCCCGGCCAGCGTCGTTGAACTGGCCGATGTGGTCGGATCGACTTCGGCGTTGATCAAAGCCGTGCAGGAAACCGACGCGCCGGAATTCATCGTTGCCACCGACCGCGGCATCTTTTACAAGATGCAGCAGGCCGCGCCGGACAAACAGCTCATCGAGGCACCCACCGCCGGCCGCAGCGCCACCTGCAAGAGCTGCGCACACTGTCCGTGGATGGCGATGAACAGCCTGACCAAGCTGGCTACTGCGCTTGAAACCGGTCGCGGCGAGATCCATGTCGAACCCGCCATCATCGAGCGCGCCCGTGTACCGATTCAGCGCTTACTGGATTTCACCAGCGCCCGCGGTCAGCAGATACTCGGCAATAACGACGCCTGATTATCGTAGTCATTCCTCCAGAGTGAAAGCAACCTTGATGACCACCTGCCAGTGCTGAATCTTGCCGTCACGGATTTCACCGCGGGTTTCCAGCACTTCAAACCAGCGCATATGACGCACCGTGGCCGAGGCCTTCTCGACAGCGCGTGCGATCGCTTCCTCGATGCCCTTGGTCGATGTCCCCGTCAATTCAACGCTCTTGTATACATGTTCCGACATGCTGCCTCCTGGGTAA
>CAZFUS010000133.1:0-3568 GCA_964522485.1 uncultured Enterobacteriaceae bacterium
GGGGGCACCTTCGACCATTTCCTTGGCTTACTTCAGACCCAGTCCGGTGATCGCGCGGACAACCTTGATGACGCCGACCTTGTTATCACCAAAACTGCTCATGACAACGTCGAACTCGGTCTGCTCCTCAACAGCCTCGCCACCACCGGCGGCTGCCGGCGCTGCTGCGGGGGCGGCCATAGCAGCCGCCGACACGCCAAACTTCTCTTCCATCGCCTCGACCAGCTCGACGATCTCAAGCACGGTCATGTTGGAAATAGTTTCCAGAATATCTTCTTTACTTACGGCCATTATCTTGCTCCTCAAATCTGATACAGATCATTCGTTGATGGGTCGGTCGGCTCAGGCCGCCTGCTTCTGCTCTTTGATTGCAGCGACAGTGCGGACGAGCTTGGTATGCGGTGCCGCCAGAGTCCGGGCCAATTGCGTAACCGGTGCCTGCATGAGGGCCATCAGCTGACTGATCGCCTCCTCGCGCGTTGGCAGATTGGCCAGCGATTCAACCGCAGAGGCATCGAGCAGTTTCCCGTTCAAAGAGACCAGCTTGACTACCAGCTTGTTATTCTTCTTCGAGAAATCACGGATAACACGCGCTGCCGAAGCCGGGTCCTCCTGCGAGAACGCCAGCAACAGCGGACCCACGAGACCATCCTGCATACAGGCATAGGGGGTATCCGCCAAAGCCCGTTTGGCCAGGGTATTCCTGACAACACGCAGGTATACCCCTGATGCACGCGCCTCCTGGCGCAGCCGGGTCATGTCAGCCACCGTCAGTCCGATGTACTCTGCAGCAATCGCCGTAGGCGCCCGTGCGGCGACCTCGGCAACTTCACTTACGATTGCCTTTTTCTCTTCCAGATTAAGCACACGTTTTCTCCTTTACTGAATGAGTAGGCGTTGGTGACTGCATCCTTGCCCACCATTGCCAACAGGTCTCAATCTCACAACAACTCAGAGACCATCTACTCACGGTGACCACGACCAGGAATGACCTGTTTGGTGACACCGTCTGCGTGGGCCGGAAACTCCATTAAGAACCCGGCTTTCCATGCCGGCTGTTCACCCACGGTCTTTGACGTTGGCCCTTTCCAGCGAGCCATCAAAGTTCGTTACTTCTAGAAACCATTATCAAAAACATCCGTAATCAAAGCGACAGCGAGCTCTGATCCACTTGCACACCCGGCCCCATGGTGGTGGACAGGGTGACCTTCTTGAGATAGATGCCTTTGGCGGCGCTCGGCCTGGCCTTGTTAAGGTCGTGCAACAGGGCTTCGAGGTTCTCGCGCAGGGCATCGACTTCAAATGAAGCTTTACCGATCTGGCAATGCACGATACCGTTTTTGTCGGTGCGGTAACGGGCCTGACCGGCCTTGGCATTCCTGACCGCCTGTCCGACATCCTTGGTGACTGTACCCACTTTAGGGTTCGGCATGAGACCGCGCGGACCCAGTATCTGGCCCAGCTTGCCGACCACGCCCATGGCATCCGGCGAAGCGATAACGACATCGAAATTCATCTCACCGCCCTTGATCGTTTCCGCCAGGTCCTCGAAGCCGACGATATCGGCACCTGCCGCCTTGGCCGCTTCTGCCTGTTCGCCCTGGGCGAACACAGCCACCCGCACAGTCTTGCCGGTACCGCGCGGCAACACGGTTGAACCACGGACGACCTGATCCGATTTACGCGGATCGACACCGAGATTGATACTGACGTCGATCGACTCCTCGAACTTCGCCGTGGCACATTCCTTTAAAAGCTGCAACGCTTCACTGGCGGCATACAGCCTGCCCTGCTCAATTTTTTCACGAAGTGAACGCATGCGTTTACCGGCCATGTCAAACGCCCTCCGTTTCCAGGCCCATACTCCGGGCCGTACCGGCGATAGATTTCACCGCGGCATCCAGATCGGCGGCGGTCAGATCCGGCTGCTTGGTTCTGGCGATCTCTTCCAGTTGCGCACGTGTAACTTTGCCGACCTTACTGGTATTCGGCGTACCACTACCGCTTTTAATGCCGGCAGCCTTCTTCAGCAGCACGGCGGCGGGCGTCGTTTTGGTCTGGAACGTGAAGCTCTTGTCGGAAAAAACCGTAATCACGACGGGCACCGGCAGGCCCTGTTCCATCTCCTGGGTCTGGGCATTGAAAGCCTTGCAGAACTCCATGATATTGAGACCGTGCTGACCCAGGGCCGGACCGACCGGCGGACTCGGGTTAGCCTGGCCGGCGGGAACCTGCAGCTTGATATAAGTATCTATTTTCTTGGCCATTTAGACTCTCCTGGGTGCAAGCGCCCGGGCTCTTTCAACCGGGCTCCCCGTTGCTTAATAGTGAAATGTGAAGGGTGAAAAGTCATGACAAATACCATTCACTTTTCACATTTCACGTAGTCATTCCTTCTCAACCTGGCTGAATTCCAGCTCGACCGGCGTGGAGCGACCGAAGATCAACACGGCAACCCGCAGACGATTTTTCTCGTAGTTGACCTCTTCCACCACACCATTGAAATCAGTGAACGGGCCATCATTGACCCGCACGACCTCACCCGGCTCAAACAGCACTTTCGGTTTCGGCTTGTCAGAGCTGTCCTCGACCCGCTGCAGAATCTGATCGGCCTCGGCATCAGTAATCGGCGCGGGCTGATCGGAGGTGCCGCCAATGAAACCCAGCACACGTGGACACTCTTTCACCAGATGCCAGGTGTCATCGTCCATTTCCATCTGCACCAGAACATAGCCGGGGAAAAACTTGCGCTCGCTCTTGCGCTTCTGGCCGTCGCGCATTTCCACGACTTCTTCAGTCGGCACCAGAATCTGGCCGAATTTATCCTGCAGCCCGCTGCGCTTGATGCGTTCCTGCAACGAGCGCATGACATGACTTTCATAGCCCGAATAGGCATGGACCACGTACCAACGTAACGCCATAACCGGTGCCTGCTCCACTTTCAGATGATCAGCCGGATGGCCCAGCCGAGAAACATGTCCAGCAACCACAGGATAATCGCTACCAGAATCACCATTAAAACGACTAACAGTGTTGTCTGCAGGGTCTCCTGGCGCGTCGGCCAGACCACCTTGCGGACCTCGATCTGCGCATCCTGAAAGAAACCCCAGGTTTGCCGACCCTTGTCGGTCTGATAGGCAATCGCAGCCGCCACACCGACAACACCCAGCAAACCCAACGTCCGCAGCAGTGCTGACTGTTCGGGATACAAATAAAATGCGACCACCGCACCGGCAATCAGCAACAGCGCAATGGCCAGCTTGACGGTATCTAGTTTCGAAGCCGATGCCTCAACTCTGGAATTCATAACGTTCTGAACAAAACCCTTCCATCCGTGGCATACAGTCTTGCCACGAAACCATTTAGTTGGCAGGCCAGGAGGGAATCGAACCCCCAACCTGCGGTTTTGGAGACCGCCGCTCTGCCAATTGAGCTACTGGCCTAGAATTTGAAGTAAAAAGTGAAAAGTACAATTCTCTCACACAATACGTTTCACCTTTCACTTTTCACATCACTCAATCACCTTGGCGACGACGCCGGCACCCACGGTGCGGCCACCCTCACGGAT
>CAZFUS010000134.1:0-3426 GCA_964522485.1 uncultured Enterobacteriaceae bacterium
CCTACAGAAAATATGTAGGAGCGCCGTGTCGGCGCGATACCATGCAATCGCGGCCGCAGGCCGCTCCTACCGGATCCCGTAGTTTGATTGGCCTTGTGCAGAAGCCGGCTGTAGCGGTGGCCAGGGAAGTTTGCGTCAATGTCGCCCCTTGAGAGGGCCTCCTACAGAAAATATGTAGGAGCGCCGTGTCGGCGCGATACCATGCAATCGCGGCCGCAGGCCGCTCCTACAGGATCCCGGCTTGGTCAGCCTTCTGCAGGATCGGGATCAAGCAACGCTGCATACTGCTTCTACTGAATACTTTCCAGCCAGGCCTGGAACATCAATACGCCCCAGATGTGGTAATGCCCCTCCTTACTCCCATCCAGGTGTTTTTGCCAGCGCTCATGAATGGGATCGGGATTAAAATAGCCTTCCCGCTTCAATCGCTCCCGATTCAGCAGGGACTCGGCCCAGTCCCGGAGAGGGCCCCGCAGCCAGGAATCAATCGGCACGGCAAAACCCATCTTCGGCCGGTCCATCAACTCGCGGGGTGTGTACTTATACAATACCTGGCGCAGTATCCACTTGCCCTGCCCCTCACGTACCTTCATATGCAGAGGCAGTTGCCAGGCGAACTTGACGATATCCGGATCCAGCAATGGTATGCGGGTTTCCAGACTGACGGCCATGGCAGCACGATCAACCTTGGTCAGAATATCATCCGGCAGATAGTTGATCGCGTCCATGTACATCATGCAATCCCAGAAATTCGAAAGCTCTGGCCACCGGGATCTGTCAGACAAGGAAGTCAGGGGTTCACTGGCACCTGGCACTAATTGTTCAGGATCAGGCCAGTGTGTCATCGAGCGCAGATAAAGTCGTTCCGGACTGTCCACACTGATCAAATTAGCGATTTTATGCATTTTCTCGCCGGGGTTCGGCTGTTTCAGTTGTCTGGGCAAAAACGGCCGGAAAATCCGGAACAGGCCATCCCACTGCCGCGGTGGAACGGACTGCATCAAACGGCGCGCAGCGTCACGCACGGGAGCCGGCAACACATTCAGCCTGCTCCATTTTCTCTGATGCGTGGCATAGCGACCGTAACCGCCAAACAGCTCATCACCGCCGTCGCCTGACAGGCTGACGGTCACGTGCCGGCGGGTCAGTTCCGAAATCAGAAATGAGGGGATCTGTGAAGAGTCTGCAAACGGCTCGTCGTAAATTTCCGGCAGCCGGGGAATAACTTCCATGGCCTGTTCCGGCGTCACATACAGCTCCGTATGATCGGTGCCCAGATGCGCCGCGACTGCCCTGGCATGATGAGCTTCGTTGTAACCCTGTTCATGAAAACCGATGCTGAAAGTGCGCACCGGCCGGGCGCTCTCGGCCTGCATGAGCGCCGCCACTGTGCTTGAATCATAACCGCCTGACAGAAAAGCGCCCAGAGGAACATCAGACACCATCTGTCCGCGGACAGACTTGTGCAACAGGCTGTTCAGAGTCTCTATTGCCTCTTCATCGCTGCCACTGAAAGGATTGGCAGCACCCAGTTCGGCTACCGATCGCATGGACCAGTAGCGGTGCATGTGTGCGAACAGTTCCTCCGGCGTGTGGGGTGTCCGGGCCAGTTCCTGGTTCAGTGACAGCAGTGTGCCCGGTTCAAGTTTGTAGATATGCCGATAGATGGAATGCGGAGCTGGAATATAATTATGTCGCAGCAGCAGAGTCAGTGCATTACGGTTGATCTCGCCCCGCCAGTCGGGATGAGCTCGTAAAGCCTTAAGTTCCGAGCCGAAGAGAAATACACCATTCTGCCAGCCATAGTAAAGCGGCTTCTCGCCCATGCGGTCACGGGCAAGATGAACAACCCGCTCTGTCCGATCCCAGAGCACGATCGCGAACATGCCGCTGGCTCGCTGAAGAGTTTCTTCAATTCCCCAGTGAACAATGGCCGCAAGCAGTGTTTCGGTATCGGAATGGCCGCGCCAGTTAAAACCGGCCAACTGCATCTCAAGATCCCGGCGCAGGTCCAGGTGATTATAGATTTCACCGTTAAACACCAGTACGTAACGGCCACAGGGCGACAGCATCGGCTGATGGCCGGCCGCTGACAGATCAAGAATCGACAGGCGTCTGTGGGCCAGCGCCAGACCGGTATGGGTATCGGCCCAGCTGCCGGCGTCATCAGGGCCACGATGTGCGATACGTTCGGCCATCCCGCTGGCCAGATGCGTATCGGCCCTGCGACGAAAATCCCAGTAACCCACCAGTCCGCACATAATCAGGCCGCAGTTCGCATATTATCCTGCCGGTATTGCCTATGCATCACTCTATATACCTAACAGATAAAGAAAGATGCGAGAGACCACGTAGTCAACGCCTCACCCCGTCCAGGCTGTCAATACTGAAGGACGGGCCTGCACTGATATCAGCTTGGGAGTGGGATGGCTAAATCAAAAATCCAGCGTTGGCCCAAAGCTCAATATTAATTTGCCTTGAATATACCGTGTTCATCCAGCATCACAGCGATACGATCAATGCACTCTTCAACGCTGGCGGATTCGGTATCAATTGTCAGTTCAGGATCCTCCGGTTCTTCATAGGGCGAGGAGATGCCCGTAAATTCCGGAATAACTCCTGATCGGGCTTTCTTATACAAACCTTTTGGATCGCGCTTTTCACAGGCCTCCAGAGACGCCCTGCAGAAAACCTCGATAAAGTCGCCAGGCTGAACCAGATTGCGAACAATCTGGCGATCGCGGATAAACGGCGAGATAAAGGCTGTCATTGTAATAATGCCCGCATCGACCATGAGTCTGCTGACCTCGCCGATACGACGTATGTTCTCAGAGCGGTCACGCTCTGAAAATCCCAAATCCTTGCACAGCCCATGACGGATATTGTCACCATCAAGCACGAAAGTACGGGCACTCTTTTCATAAAGGTACATTTCCATCGCGTTGGCAAGGGTCGATTTACCCGAGCCGGACAGGCCGGTAAACCAGAGTATGGCGCCACGATGGCCGTTAAGCGCTTCCCGGTCCGTGCGTTTGACCGTCGATTCGTGCCAGGTAATATTCTGGCTGGTGACACTCTTTTGTTTGTTCATAGGAAACGATTCCTGGTGAAAGTGGATTTATTTGCTAATTGCGGCCGTAGCTGTCTTCGAAACGGACGATATCATCTTCCCCCAGATAATCACCACTCTGGACCTCGATAATCACCAGCGGAATGACGCCGGGATTCTCCAGACGGTGCCTATGCCCTGCCGGAATAAAAGTGGATTCATTGGTATTCAGCAGAAACTCCTCCTCACCGTTTACCACACGCGCCATACCGGAAACCACGACCCAGTGTTCGCTGCGGTGGTGATGGGATTTGATATAAATAAAGGAGGATGGGCCTATGGATCTCCGGGTGCTCCGGGTCAATTTTCACATTTTG
>CAZFUS010000135.1:0-3387 GCA_964522485.1 uncultured Enterobacteriaceae bacterium
GACGATCGAGCATGGAGAAAAACGGCAGCAGGACAAGCGCCGGGTACGCCTCCCGGCAGAAATTCTGCACCTGTTCATAGGCCCGCAGTGACAGAGGCGTCGGAATCACCGGCACAAGCAGGGCCTCGGCCGCACCGAAAACGCTCTCCGACACCTGCGAAATATTTGGCGGACAATCCAGCAGCACCAGATCGTAATCCCCGGCCAGCGGCTTGATCAGTTTGGTGAGCCGTTTACCCGGCTTTTTGACCTCGCTCAACAGCACATCCATTTTGCGGTTGGAGAAATCCGCCGGAATCAGATCCAGGCCAGCGTAATTGCTGGCTTTGATATAAGTGTCGAGTTCATGTTTTCGTCTGATGAGTTTTTTACTGCCGCCTTTGAGTTGCGGTTCGATGCGATAGTAGAAACTGGCCGCGCTCTGCGGATCCAGATCCCAGAGCAGCACACGGCGGCCGGCACAGACCGCACAGTAAGCCAGATTCACCGCCGCGGTCGTCTTGCCGACTCCACCCTTGAAGTTATAGGTGGCCAGAATGTTCATCATCGAAACATCACATCAGCCCGGCTTGAACAACCGCTTCGCGCGCTTGCGGTTTTTCCTGCGGGAGAAACGTTCGAACCGGTAATTGAATTCATCCAATAATTCATGGTGCCGATCGTCGCAATAATCGATAAGCTGCCGCAGGGTCTGCAGACTGTCCGTATCCGGTGCTTCGGCAGCCAGGCGGTTGCGGATCTGTTGCAGTTTTTCACTCTGGACGCTGGCATCGACGATGCCACCCAGATTGTCCTGCAGCTTTTTCAGTGCCTTGACAGTTGCGGCGATATCGTCAACCGGGTACAGACTGCCGAAGGCCTCCAGCAGATAGCGCAGCTTCTTGCCGGTTTTACGCAATTCGTGCAATGCGATCGCATCGGTATCCGGATCAATGGCGGCGCCATCCTTGAGTATCTTTTTATATACCCGCCAGATAGAAGTATCCGCTACCGTCTTCACCGGTGTCGCCGACTGAGCGGCCTGACACTCGCCGGCCGCGGCGCGTTTCAGCCAATCCCGCCAGTCCTGCTTGAATCGCCGGTAACGTTTGGCACGCAGTGTGCGCAGCAGATCGGCCCGCGCCTGCCGGCGTTGCGTTTCCAGCAGACTTCGCAGAACCTCCAGGCCGGTATCTGACGCGACGCCGGCGTAACCGGCAAGCGGCTGCAGATCCAGCATGAAGACATCGAGATCACGGCACGGACCGGTGGCCTCGCTCAACCACTTGAACACGGCCTTGTAGCGTTTCAGTTCCGATGCCGGCAGAACCTCCCTGACCTGGCTGATCAGCGTCCGGCTGCGCCGGCAGGCAATACGAAAATCATGCAGAAATTCGCTATCGATATCATCGCGGATGCCCGTCTCGTTGACTTCCATGATATCGAGCAGGAACAGCAGCAGGCGTGCCAGCACCTGATCAGAGCGTTCTTCCGGCACCAGATCGAAATTCAGTCTGGTCTGATACTGGCCGGGCTGCAGGCCGTCGTGACGGCAGATCCGCTCGAACGGATCCTCTGCTTCCGGTTCCAGTGCCAGCCGCTGTTCCACCACCTCGCGGATATGTACCGCATCGCGACCATAACCGCGCAGGGGTTCGAGCAAAAGCTGACGGTGGATTGAGCGTGGCCGGGACCGGCCGTTACTGCGAAAGCGGATATTGGCCAGCCGCACCGTCACCTTGTCCGCCGCATTGCGGATTTCGAATGGAGTCAGTTCCAGGTCGACGCTGGCCCGCAGCATTAACGCCCGAAGTTTACAGAGCTTGATCAGCCGCTCGCGCAGGCGGCCGGGCGGCAGCGTCGCCGGAAATGGCGGTACCGAGGCCAGTGCCTGTTCCAGTACCGGCGCATCGACGCCGCGGCCGCGCAGGCGTAACCGGCCCCGTACCTCCAGTTCATCAAATTCAAGCACCCAGCCGCACCGGTACAGGCGCCAGTCGAAGGTATCGTAATACATGCGTCTGAACCGCACGGCCGGCCGTCCGGCAAGCTGCACCTGTGCCGGGGCAAGCCAGCGCTGCAGCGCCTGCTGATCCGGCAATCGGGTCAGCGAATACTGGAACTGTTTATCGGACAATCGGGAACGCAAGCTGCCACACTCCGGCAATAAAAACGGGCGGCCTCGCCGCCCGTAAGCGCCTGCTCGGCTTGAGCAGGCTCAAGGCTAGCCTGTCGCCCTGCGACTGACAAGCCCAAAGCCATGGTCAGCCGCTAGCGGTGCGAACGCGGGGAACGGGGCACCTGCAGGGCGTCGCTCAGCCGGTACCAGCTCTCCACCAGCGGCACGCCCAGCGGGCTGAAAAAATGCAGGCGGAAGCGGCGGAAATCCAGATCGTCGAAAGCCGTGCGTCCATCCACATCGCCGAGCACCTTGAGCGCCACCTTGCGACCGAAGTACGTGGAGCGCGACACGCCGGTGCCGCAATAACCGGTGGCGTAATGAATGCCGTCGTGGCAACCGATGTGCGGAAAGACATCGGCTGTGTAGCCGATAAAGCCGGACCAGCAGTGGATGATGCGCGTACCTTCCAGTGACGGAAACACGCGCAGCATGTCCTTGTAGATGTGTGTAAAGGCCCGCGGATGATCCTGCGGCGCCAGCCGGCCGATGCGCCCGCCCCAGAGCAGGCGCCGGCCGTCGGGCGTCGGCCGGTAATAATGAAACACCCGCGCGGTATTGCCGTAGACGCGGCCTGTGGGCAGCAAGCCAGTAACGCGATCGGGCTCAAGTTCCTCGGTGGCGATCATCGAGGTGCCGATGGGTACGATGCGCCGCCGCAGCAGGGGTACGCCCTTGCCGGTATAGCCATTGGTCGCGACGATGACATTGCGCGCCTGCACCTCGCCGCGTGCGGTGCGTACGCGGATGCAACCGTTCTCCTTTTCAAGCCCAATGACGGGCGTCTGTGAAACCACGCGCGCACCGGCTGTCTCGACGCATTGCATGAGACCGCGGTGATACAGCCCCGGATGCAGGGCGGCATCACCGGGCAGTACCGAACCGCCATGGTAGATATCGGTATCGACTTCGCGATGCTGTTCCGCGCGCGGCACCATGAACGAATCGACGTCGGCATAGCGGCGCAGGTTCTCCATGTCGCGTGCCATTGCCTCGTAATGATCGGGATGTACCGCGCCACGGAAACGACCGACCTGTGAGAGATGGCACTCGATACCCTCACCCCGGATCAGCTTGCAGATGAAGCGCAGCATGGCCACACCCTCGTTGATGAGTTCATGCGCCTTGCGCTCGCCGAACATAGCAACCAGCTTCGCCACCGGAAATTTCTGGTTGCCGCTGCCAAGCTGGCCGCCGTTGCGCGTGCTGGCCCCGTAACCCGGCACCCC
>CAZFUS010000136.1:0-3235 GCA_964522485.1 uncultured Enterobacteriaceae bacterium
CCCAGCTCGGCCAGTACAGTACCATCGCAATACTGCACGAGAGAATGAATGACACTTTGCGGATGCAGGACAACCTCGATGTGGGCCGGTGTGGTATCAAACAGCCAGCAGGCCTCGATCACCTCCAGACCCTTATTCATCATGGTGGCCGAGTCGACCGAAATCTTGCGCCCCATGACCCAGTTTGGGTGGGCGCAGGCCTGATCCGGCGTTACGCCGGGCAGTTCCGCCAGTGGCGTATCCCGGAACGGCCCGCCGGAGGCCGTCAGGAGAATACGCCGGACACCGACTGACCCGAGTCCACGGGTCTGATGATCGACCGGCAGACACTGGAAGACGGCGTTGTGTTCGCTGTCGATGGGCAGCAGCTCAGCACCGTGCTGATGTACGGCGTCCATAAACAGCCGTCCGGACATTACCAGTGCTTCCTTGTTAGCCAGCAGCACGCGTTTACCGGCCCTTGCCGCCGCCAGAGTGGGCAGCAGACCGGCCGCACCCACGATTGCCGCCATGACATAGTCGGTTTCCGGCAGCGTCACAACCTCCGCCAGAGCAGCTTCACCACTCAGAACCGTCACGTCGGGCGCTGTCTGGTCGAGCGTCGCACGTAACTGAGCGGCGCAATCGGCATCGACCATCACGGCATAGCGCGGCTGCCATGTACGACACAGTTCCGCCATACGCTGATGATCCCGATGTGCGGTCAGGGCTATAACTTGATAACGGTCGGGATTGCGGCTGATAACATCAAGGGTATTGAGGCCGATAGTGCCGGTTGCACCCAGGATTGTGATACCGATCATAGTTAAACTCCGAGCAGCCACAGTCCGGCCAGAAAGATCGGGACTGCGGCTGTGAGACTGTCGATGCGATCCAGCAGTCCGCCATGGCCGGGCAGCCAGCGACCACTGTCCTTGACCCCTGCCAGACGCTTGAACAGACTCTCCACCAGATCGCCTAATACCGAGAACGACACTGTAATCAGTGCCAGCAGCACGACGCCAATCGCTTCGACGCCGTTGATTCGTAATGGTGCCGCAAATGCCAGGCCCAGTACCAGTGCGCAACACAATGCACCGATTAGCCCGGCCAGCGTCTTACCCGGACTCACCGATGCTGCGATCCGCCGTCGGCCCCAGCGGCGGCCGCTGAAATACGCAGCAGTATCGGCACCCCAGATTAACACGAACAACGCCAGTACCCAGTAGACACCATTGAATGGCCGGGCATGCAGCGCCAGCAGACTCAACCAGGCCGGCACCAGTATCCAGGCACCCAGACACCACATCACTGCCCGCGCCGGCATGCGTTGAAAACGGCCCTGTTCATACGCAATCACGGCCAGCAGTCCGGCCAGCCAGCCCAAGCCGCCCAGCAGTGCCAGCCAATGTGCGTGGCGGGTACCGAAAGCAAACCAGCTCGCAAACAGCAACCCGGCAACCAATGCTACATAGAGGCCGCGTTCCATACCACGGGTGGCACCACTCAGACCGGCCCATTCCCAGGCACCGATCAGCACGACCAGCGCCATCAACGCAGCAAACCCGGCCGGCGGCAACCAGATCACCGCCGCCACCAGTGGCACGATGAGCAGGACGGCAGTCAGCACACGCTGCTTAAGCATGGTCGCCGGCCGGTGTGTTCTGACCGTCGAGACGCCCGAACCGGCGCTGACGACTGGCAAACCAGCTCAGCGCTTCATCCAAGGCCGTTGGCGTAAAATCGGGCCACAGGCAGTCGGTGAAATAAAGTTCGGTGTAGGCCAATTGCCAGAGCAGAAAATTGCTGATGCGCTGCTCGCCACCGGTGCGTATGAACAAGTCGGGTTCCGGCAGGTCGCCCAGGGCAATTTGTGCGCGCAAGTGATGTTCATCGATGTCGGCCGCGTTCAGCTCACCCCGGGCAACAGCCAGCGCGACCTGACGGGCGGCATTGAGAATGTCCCAGCGGCCACCGTAATTGGCGGCAACCGCCAGCACCAAGCCGCTGTTGTCGGCGGTGAGGCTTTCAGCCGCGCTGATGGCCTCACGCAAATCCGCCGGGAAGCCGCCCTGGTCACCAATAAACTGCAGCCGGATACGGTTTTCATGCAGCCGCCTGACCTCCTGGCGCAGCGACTTCATGAACAGCTCCAGCAGCAGATTCACCTCGCGTCCGGGTCGCTGCCAGTTCTCACTGCTGAAAGCGAATACGGTCAGTGCCTGGATGCCGCGCAAAGCGCAATGCTCGACGATCGATCGCAGCACCGTCACACCGGCGCGATGGCCGGCAACCCGCGGCTTGCCTTGCCGCCTGGCCCAGCGACCGTTGCCATCCATGATAATGGCGACATGCCGGACATGGCCCGAGCCCTGTTCCTGCGGCTGCTGAGAGGATTGTTCCGATTCGCCGGAAATCATGCCGTAGCGGCTGTCACCAAGTCATGGAAATGGCGCGACTCAAACTTCCATGAGATCGTGCTCTTTTTCCTCGAGCAGTTTGTCCACCGCGGCGGTATGTTCATCGGTCAACTTCTGCACCCGTTCTTCCGCCCGACGTTCGTCGTCCTCGGTAATTTCCTTGTCCTTGGTCAGTTCTTTCAGAGTCTGGTTGGCGTCGCGGCGGATGTTACGTACAGCCACACGCGCCTGCTCGGCCTCGTGGCGGACGATCTTGATGAGCTCACGCCGGCGTTCTTCGGTCAGCGGCGGCAGCGGCACCCGGATCACTTCACCAACGCTGGCGGGATTCAGCCCCAGATCCGATTCGCGAATCGCTTTTTCCACCTTGCCCACCATGTTTTTGTCGTAGGGCGTCACGGTCAGCGTGCGGGCATCGCTGACGCTGATGCCGGCGGCATGGTTGAGCGCGGTCTCGGTGCCGTAATAATCGACCATGACGTGTTCCAGCAGGCTCGGATGGGCACGGCCGGTGCGGATCTTGGCCAGATCGTGCTTGAGCGCCTGCAGCGTCTTGTCCATTCGGTCTTGCACGTCCCGAAAAATATCCTCGACCATAAACCTTGCCTCACTACTGGGTAATTAATGTGCCTTCGTCTGCGCCCAGCGCCAGCCGCATCAATGTGCCCGGCCGGTTCATATCCGATACCCGCAGCGGCATGGCATTGTCGCGGCACATGACCACGGCCGTGGCATCCATGACGCCGAGCTTCTGTTCGATAACCTGATCATAGGACAGAGTGCTATAACGCCGGGCATTGCTGTCCAGCCGCGGGTCGGCGCTGTAAACACCGTCA
>CAZFUS010000137.1:0-2937 GCA_964522485.1 uncultured Enterobacteriaceae bacterium
TACGGATGTCGTGGATGAACCCCATGTCGAGCATACGGTCGGCCTCGTCGAGTACCAGAATCTCTACGCTGGATAAATCCACGGTTTTCTGCTGAACATGGTCGAGCAGCCGGCCAGGCGTCGCCACCAGGATATCGACACCCATGCGCAGTTTCTGGATTTGCGTATTGATGCTGACACCGCCGTAAATGGCCGCCGATTTCAGCGGCAGATAGTGACCGTAAGTTTCGACACTGTCCCTGACCTGGGCAGCCAGTTCGCGTGTGGGTGTTAGAATCAGCGCGCGCACCGGGCGCCGTCTGGAATTCGATTGTGGTAGTTGATTCAGTCGCTGCAACAGCGGCAGAGTGAATCCGGCAGTCTTGCCGGTGCCGGTTTGCGCACTTGCCAGGATGTCACGAGCCTGAAGAATGGCCGGTATGACCTGACTCTGGATAGGTGTGGGACTGCTGTAGCCTTGTTTTTCGACCGCGCGCAGCAATTCGGCCGTCAGGCCGAGATCATTGAAATTCATGCAGGAATGCTCCTGAATCTGGCCAACCCAGGATGCGTCCATGGGGCGGTCTAGCCAAAATTGATTGTTAGAATTCGAGGTTAGCCGGAGGGATTACCGCGATGTTGCGCAGACCGTAAAGCACCAACATGGCAGCAGTATAACAAACTTCCGAAATTCTTTGTGATTATTTACAACGGCAATATTGTCCCGGTTCATACCCGCAATAGCGATGCTGTGACTTTAAAGGTGCTTAGTAAGCTACCGCACAGTGCTTATTCATACTGCCTGGCCCCTGTTGAGAGAAAGCGATCTCATAGTGGCCCGGGATGCCAGGTGAGATTTTGAACTGAGCAGGCCAGCTGACTACTAAGTGTATATCGAAATGCGTGCCGGAGTAATCTAATGGAAGATGTTTTTGTGCCATCAAATCTGATTTCAGTGATCGGCACTTACTTATAAGCATATATGCAGGGTCATGTTCCCGAACGGTCTCTTGGCAATCTTGTCTCAAGTCGCTATGTTTATTGCCTATTGCGCGGTATTTCCGCCCAGCGCACAACCGAATTCCAACCCGCGAGAATAACTTTAGGAGAGTAAACAATGATTAAGCCGCATGGCTCGGATGAACTGAAGCCATTATTTGTCGAGGACGCCGGTGCCCGGCAGGCCCTGCAGGAGGAAGCCGAGAAGCTGCCGTCACTGCGACTGAATTCCGCTGCCGCCGCCAATGCGGTGATGCTCGGCGCCGGTTACTTCAATCCGCTGCCCGGTTTCATGAATCTGGCTGATGCGCTGAGCGTCGCTAATGACATGGTCACACGGGATCACCTGTTCTGGCCGGTGCCGATTGTGAACCTGACCGATGATGTTGACGCTATCGGCAAAGCCGAGCGGATTGCCCTGCGCGATCCCAATGTTCCCGGTGAGCCGGTAGTGGCAGTACAGACCATAGAAAGCATCGAGAAAGTCAACGACAGTCGGATCGAACAGATGGCACGGCAGATATTCGGTACGATTGAAACTGACCATCCCGGTGTGGCCACTTTTATGTCTCTGGGCCGTGATATGATTTCCGGTCCTATCGAAGTTCTGAATTTCAGTTATTTCGAAAAGGACTTTCCGGAAACTTTCCGCACGGCCTGGCAGATTCGTGATGAATTTGCTGAGCGCGGCTGGGAAAAGGTTGTCGCCTTCCAGACCCGCAACCCGATGCACCGTGCGCATGAAGAACTCTGCAAGATGGCGCAGGAGGCCGTGGGTGCCGACGGTGTGCTTATCCACATGCTGCTCGGCAAGCTCAAGCCCGGTGATATCCCGGCCGATGTTCGCGACGCGGCAATTCGTAAAATGGTCGAACTCTACTTTCCACCGAACAGCGTCATGATTACCGGCTACGGTTTCGACATGCTCTACGCCGGCCCGCGTGAGGCGCTGCTGCATGCGGTATTCCGTCAGAATAGCGGTTGCACGCATTTCATCGTCGGCCGCGACCATGCCGGTGTCGGCGACTTTTACGGACCTTTCGATGCTCAGGAAATTTTCGATCGGGTGCCGGATGGTGCACTGAAGATCGACATCTTCAAGGCCGACCATACCGCGTTTTCGAAGAAACTGGGCAAGGTTGTCATGATGTGCGACGCCAAGGATCACAGCAAAGAAGACTTTGTCATCCTGTCCGGCACCAAGGTGCGCGAAATGCTGGGCAAGGGCGAGCCGCTGCCGGAAGAGTTCGCCCGGCCCGAAGTCGCCGAGGTGTTGATGGGCTACTATCAGGCGCAGGACGCCAAATAGTAATCCCCCACCTGTACGGGAGTGATGAAAGCCGGCCCCGGCGGGCCGGCTTTTTTATATTCGCTATCTTGATTTCCCGGAAAACGGTATTATATTTAGCACTCACTAATATAGAGTGCTAAAAATAGCACGATTGTTTAATAATCAATAAGTTACAGGAGGCTGTTAAGTTATGAAAATTCGTCCCCTGCATGATCGCGTGATTGTGAAGCACCTGGAGGAAGAAAAAACCACCGCCGGCGGCATCGTGATCCCGGACAGCGCCGCCGAGAAGCCCATCAAGGGCGAGGTGATTGCCGTCGGTAACGGCAAGATCCTCGACAACGGCGAAGTCCGTGCCCTGGATGTGAAGAAAGGCGACAAGGTGGTGTTCGGCAAGTATTCCGGTACCGAAGTGAAAGTCGACGGTGAGGAATTACTGGTTTTGCGTGAAGAGGACATCATGGGCGTACTCGACGCCTGAGTGTGTGTTGATTCGGACTAACCATTTAACCTGAGGTAAATAAACAATGGCTGCTAAGCAAATTGTTTTTTCCGATGACGCCCGCACCCGTATGGCGGCCGGCGTCGATATTCTGGCTAATGCTGTAAAACAGACGCTGGGGCCGCGCGGCCGCAACGTCGTGCTGGAGAAGAGCTTCGGTTCACCC
>CAZFUS010000138.1:0-2916 GCA_964522485.1 uncultured Enterobacteriaceae bacterium
GGAAGGGAAAAAGTTGAACTGGACTGGCAGGCCGTGAAACAAAGTATCCGCGAGCAGGTCGTACTGGTCAGCGGCGGCGGCGGCTCGATCGGTGCGGAACTCTGCCGGCAGATCGCCAATCTCGCGCCGGCACGGTTGCTTATCCTGGAACAGAATGAATTCAATCTTTATCGCATACAGCATGATTTGATGAACAAACATCCCGATGCCGGCATCGACGCCGTACTTGGGGATGTTTGTGACCCGCAGGCGGTCGACAGGATACTGGCGCGTCATAAGCCCGATCTGATTTTTCATGCCGCGGCCTACAAGCAAGTCCCGATCCTGGAGCAGCATTTGCGCGAAGCGGTGCGCAACAACATCATCGGTACCCGCGTCATGGCCGAGGCCGCCGGCCGTTACGGCTGCGAAAGATTTGTGCTGATCTCAACGGATAAAGCGGTCAATCCGGTCAATCTGCTGGGCAGGACCAAGCGCGGAGCGGAGATCCTGTGTGACCGTATGAACGGCCAGTACCCGACTCGCTATATTACGGTCCGGTTCGGCAATGTTCTGGCCTCGGCGGGCAGCGTGGTGCCACTATTTCAGGAGCAGATCAGGAATGGCGGTCCCGTGACCGTGACGCATCCGGAAGTCCAGCGCTATTTCATGACAATTAGCGAGGCCTGCCAGTTGATTCTGCAGGCGGGTGCAATGGGTGAGGGCGGTGAGATCTTCGTGCTGGATATGGGCAAACCGGTCAGGATTGGTTATCTCGCCGAACAGATGATCCGGCTGTCCGGACAGGTACCGAATCGGGATATCCAGATCCGGTTTACCGGTCTGCGGCCCGGTGAGAAACTCAACGAGGATCTCTTTTATAAGGATGAAACCGCCACGGCGACCCGTCATCCGAAGATTTTTCTGGCGAGGCATGCATTATCGGGCGAAGTTCAGCAGAAAGACCTTCTTAACGACATGCAGAAGGCCAGTGATGCCTATGACGAACATCGTCTGCGCGAATTGCTGGACAGGCTCGTGCCTAATACTCAATCTGAACACGGCGACAAGATCATTCCGCTCAAGCAAACCGGGGTTTCCTGATGACAATACGTAAGGTGATTTTTCCGGTGGCCGGTCTCGGCACCCGCTTTCTTCCTGCGACCAAGGTGGTGCCGAAAGAAATGCTGCCGGTCGTTGACAAGCCGCTCATGCAATATGCAGTTGAAGAGGCGCTGGAAGCCGGGATTACCGATTTTGTTTTTATTACCGCCCGTGGCAAAGGCGTGATCGAAGATCATTTCGACATGGCTTACGAACTCGAGACCGAGCTGGCACGGCGCGGCAAGACCGATCTTCTGACGCAGGTAACCGATTTCATGCCGGAAGGCACGACTTCCATATTCATTCGCCAGCAGGAAGCACTCGGTCTTGGCCACGCTGTCCTGTGTGCCCGTGCCGCCGTCGGAAATGAGCCGGTTGCGGTCGTCCTGCCGGATGATCTCATCGAGGGCAAGGGCGGTGGCGCCCTGCAGCAGATGATCGATGTATATAACCAGCAGCAGGGCAGTGTTGTTGCGGTGGAGAATGTGCCGGCGGACCAGACCGATCGTTACGGTATTGTCGAGATCGAGCCGGTACAGGAACGTGTTGCACGCCTGACCAGTATCATCGAAAAGCCGAAACCTTCAGAAGCTCCGTCTTCGCTGGCAGTGGTGGGCCGGTATATTCTTACACCGCGGATATTCGAATTGCTGGCGACGACGGAGCGCGGCGCCGGTAACGAAATTCAGCTTACCGATGCGATTTCCACGCTTCTGGCCGAGGAGTCGGTTTACAGCTATGAATTCAACGGCCTGCGCTATGATTGTGGCAACAAGCTGGGTTATCTCCAGGCCACCATGAACTATGGCCTCAAGCATCCGGAGGTCGGTCCCGGCTTCACGGACTATCTCAAGACCTTTCTCATTAATTGACCATCGGGTATCGCGGCCACAGGCCGCTCCTACAAAACCAGTTCCAGAAATCCCCATAAAAAGCTGTGAATCGCAGTCGTGGTGCCTTGTAAGCGCCGGTCACACAACCAACATCCGTAGGAGCGGCCTGCGGCCGCGACAGGGTTGGAATAGCCGCTGCAAGCGGCTCCTACAACAGAATTCTTCAAATTCTCAAACCTCGTTCTGTAGGAGGCCCTCTCAAGGGGCGGCATTGTTTTTTCTGTAGGAGGCCCTCTCAAGGGGCGGCATTGTTTTTTTTGTAGGAGGCCCTCTCAAGGGGCGAATTTATAGCCAGACAGTATCCCAAAGAGGGTAATCTTCTATTTTATTTACCAATTCTGCACGTAATGGATTGGCAACCACATATCGCGCAACAGACCGGATGTCTTCCTCTGCGCGTATAGCGCGATCATGAAATCCATCCTGCCACATTGGGCCTTGCCGTTGGAGATACTGATTGATTTGTCGAGCGGAAAGAGCCTTGATACCACTAACAACTTGCGAGAGCGATTGCCGGCTGCCAAGTGATATCAGCCAGTGCAGGTGATCCGGCATAATTACATAGCAGAGAGTTTGTGCACTGGTCTCATAAATTTTCAGGCTCTTTACCAGCAATCGCCCGCAATATAGATCGTTAAATACGGATATCCGATCTTTGGTGACTGTTGTGATCAGATAAATCTGACCGGGAATTGAATATCGGCCTTTGCGAAGCGCATGAGAACGAGCAGAACATTCTTTGCCATCCATGGTAAGTTCCTTGGTTTTCAGTAATTCCATGATACCGAAATTACTGGCAGTGCTCAGTGCAGGTCGCCGGTTGAGACCGCCTCCCACAGGGGATTGTTCGCTTGAGCTGAGCTCTTCCTGTAGGAGGCCCTCTCAAGGGGCGACACAATCAGACCTTGATAGTCTCTTAGGTCGCCGGTTGAGACCGCCT
>CAZFUS010000139.1:0-2881 GCA_964522485.1 uncultured Enterobacteriaceae bacterium
ATGACGGTACGACAGGACTCGCGGATGGTTCGCGAGTGTCCAAAGACAGTTCCCGGATTGAGGCCATGGGCACGGCCGATGAACTCAACTCGCACATCGGCCTGCTACGCGCTGCTACGCTGCCGGAAGGTATGGATGCCAAGCTGGCCGAAATCCAGCAACGGCTGTTCGATGTCGGCGCTGAACTGGCTCTGCCAAAACAGGCCATGCTTCAGGAAAAGCATATCAGCCAACTGGAAACGTGGCTGTCGGATTACAATCGCGACTTGCCACCGCTCAAGGATTTCATTCTGCCGGGTGGCGGGCCGGCCGCGGCCCAATGTCATCTGGCCCGTAGCGTCTGCCGCCGGGCGGAGCGCGATCTCTGGCGCCTGTCACGCCTGGAAACGATCAACCCGCTGGCGCTGATCTGGCTCAACCGGCTGTCTGATCTGCTGTTCGTTCAGGCGCGTGTACTCGGACGGGAGCATGCTGCGACTGAGACACTGTGGCAGCATGAGTCACCGGAAAACATGAAATGAGGGTGTTCAGAGGCGGCCCTGCAGTTGCAGCATTTTACCATCCCGCTTGAGATCAATTTTCTCCAGGAAGCTGTTTCCCAGCAGGACGCGCGTGGGATACTGCCCTTCGTGAACCGCAGCACGGACGTTACGGACTTCGATCTCGCCCACTCGTACGCGGTCAAGATTGATAACGTAGATCTTGCTGAGCCCCGAAGCCGTCTGCGCCATCCCTTCCTGACCTTCAAGGCGGTAATTGATGCCCAGCCGGGCGGCCTGACCGCTGTTCATGGAAATGTACGAGGCGCCGGTATCGACGACGAAATTCATGGCAAAGCCATTGATTGAACCGTCGGTCGTATAGAGCCCGTTGTCAGGGTCCGGCCACAGACGCACGATAGCTCCAGTCTGGCGCTCGCTGTAGCGCGTGCTGATGTGTGTGCCAAGCTGGTAAGTATCGCGCTGACCATCAACTTCGAGTACCGCACCTTCGCTGTCCGCGGCGATCAGTTTGACGCCTTCGGGGCTGGTTTGCCCGACCCGGAGTTGTCGCTGTTTGTCATCAATGCTGAGGATCGCCTGATCCTTGAACAGACCGATGACCACCAGTTTGTCAACGGCAGCCAGATTCGGACTGGCTGTCAGCATCACCACGGTCCAGAACAGCGATCGATAAAAAGTTTTAACGGTCGGCTCCATGGTAATGAAGTCGCTTTTATCCATGACTCGCCATCCGGACAGAGGGCCCGGCTGCAGATACTTTATAGCCCGGCCTGTTGTGGCATGGTATCTGATGGAGGCGCCAGTGAGCCTGTGCCCAGCCCAGGATCTCGATCACCGGTGCCTGTCTGAGTTCAGGATCCGGATTCTGTCCCAGGAAGTGCAGCGCCCCCAGCAGCACATCGGCCGGTGGCTGCCCGCTGATCGGCGGGGCATGATCCTGCTTGCTGATCTTGCGGCCCGATGGGTCCAGTGCCAGCGGCAGGTGCAGATAGTCAGGCGTAGTTTTGTTCAGTAGCCGCTGCAGGACGATCTGTGGTGCAGTAGCATCCAGCAGATCGGCGCCCCGCACGACCTCGGTGATACCGGCCTCGGCGTCGTCGACCACAACGGCCAGATGATAGGCAATGATATTGTCGGCACGGCGCACAATGAAGTCTCCGACCTCATTCTGCAGATCAATGACCTGACGACCCTGCAGTCGATCCTTGAAAGTCACGGTCTCCCCGGGTATGCGCAGGCGCAGTGACCGTGGCTTGCGTCCGGCAGGCAGACCGTCACGACAGCTTCCGGGATAAATACCACGCACCTCGCGGCGGCTACAGCCACAGGCGAAGATCAGTCCCTGATGTGACAGGCGTTCGAGGGCGGCTTCGTAGTGCGCATGGTGCCGGCTCTGATAACCCGGTTCACCATCCCACACCAGGCCGAGACGTTCGAGATCCCGCAGTATCGAATCGGCCGCGCCGTTCTGTATCCGCGCAGCATCCAGATCCTCAAAACGCAGACTCCAGTATCCGCCGTGACTGCGTGCCTGCAGATAACTGCCCAGTGCAGTTACGACCGAACCGAAATGCAGTGGCCCGCTGGGTGTTGGCGCGAAACGACCGTGATAGGGGGTGCCTTCGGATGAATTGCGGGGCACCGTTATCATTTAAGAGTCTTAACCTGGTTGATGGTGGGATATCATACAAGCTAATAGTTTATAGCCGATAGTGAATAGAGCTTAGAGCGTACTCTCTATCTTCTATTATCTATCTACTATCAACCATATTGCCGTTCCTTGATCTCGTCCAGTGTCTTGCAGTCAATACACAGAGTGGCGGTGGGCCGTGCTTCCAGCCGACGGATACCGATCTCGACACCGCAGACCTCGCAATAGCCATAATCGCCGCTCTGCAGATCGGCCAGCGATTCGTTGATCTTGTTAATCAGTTTGCGTTCCCGATCACGGGTGCGCAGTTCCAGCGCAAACTCTTCCTCGACGGTAGCGCGATCGTTCGGATCAGGGTAATTGGCGACCTCATCCTGCATATGATGTACGGTACGATCCACTTCTTCCATCAGTTCGCGTTTCCAGTCGAGCAGGATGTTGCGGAAATGCTCAACCTGATCGGCGTTCATATAGTCTTCGTTTTTCTTGGCCTGATACGGCGTGAAACCTGGCCGGATTTCTTCCGGTGAGCGCGGCTGTTTACGGGCAGACGGCTTGGCAGCCTTGGGCATAGATTTTTCACTCACACTTTTTAGTTTAGTTGCTTTGGCACTGACAGGCTTTTTCTTGGCAGTGGTTTTTTTCTTGCTCGCGGTTTTCCTGGCGGCTGCCGTTTTTTTCTTGGCAGTCACTTTTTTCTTGGTCGATTGTCTTTTTTTCGCCTTTA
>CAZFUS010000140.1:0-2873 GCA_964522485.1 uncultured Enterobacteriaceae bacterium
ATATAACAATGCCTATAAAGCTGCACACAAGCGGCCTGTAGCCGCGATTGACATTTATCGCGCCGACACGGCGCTCTTACAAGATCCCAGACGCAATCCCACCTCACCTGCAGTAGGAGCGGCCTGTGGCCGCGATAACCATTTCCTCTATTATTCCTCCGGCGTCTTGTCTTCCACCGCCGCCAGAAAGCCGCGCAGGATATTGAGTTCGTTCTCATCAAGCTGCGCCCGATTGAACAACCGCCGCAGCCGCCGCTGCAGGCGCCGCGGTCTGGCCGGATCGTAAAAGCCCACCCGGGTCATGCAACGCTCAAGATGTTCATAAAGATGTTCGAGCTGCTCATGACTGGCTGGCGGCACGCGCGGCGCCTGGGCAACCGCAGGCTGTTCGGTTCGCCCGGCCAGACAGAGTTCGTAACCGATTATCTGCACCGCCGCCGCGAGATTCAGTGAGCTGAAACCGGGATCCGTCGGAATATTCACCACCACGTTACAGCGGTCGATTTCCTCGTTACTCAATCCGGAGCGCTCGCGGCCGAACAGGATGGCCACCGGACCACTGGCTGCCGCCGTTAATGCCTGTTCCGCGCATTGTTCAGGCAGGAGCACCGGCCAGGGGATGCTGCGTTCACGCGCGCTCGTACCGATCACAAGACTGCAGTCATGAATCGCCGCCGCCAGTGAATCGCAGACCAGCGCCTGTGCCAGCAGATCATCGGCACCGGCCGCACGCGCTGTCACCTCGGCACCCGGAAACCCGGCCGGCGGATTGACCAGAGTCAGTTGCGTCAGCCCCATGCATTTCATGGCACGGGCACTCGCGCCGATATTGCCGGGATGCGTGGTCCCGACCAGTACAATGCGAATATTGTCCAGATTCTGTGTCATCTTCTTGCTTCACTGTCTGCCTGACGGCTCGTACAATGCCGGACCTGACTGCAGGACACATCAGACCGGCGGTCAGACGGCAACTTAACTGGATACCGGCTCGGTGTGGAATCCGTGTACTTTATCCTGACATTTCCTGATGTCATTTCGAAGGAACGAAGTGACTGAGAAATCTCGCAGTTATGATACGGAGAGATTTCTCCCTGGTGCTCGAAATGACAAACTGGGCCGCCAGCCCAATTAAGTTGGCATATCCGAACCCGCCCTCACGTCGGGTCCGGCACGCTGGATGGCCGGTAAGGCCTTCGGCCAAGAATGAACTTCCGGAGCCTGTCCCATGCATCCCATGCTGAATACAGCCATCCGCGCCGCCCGCGACGCGGGCCGAGTGATCTCACGGCAGATGGAGCGCGTCCGGGATCTTCCGGTCGATACCAAGGGCCGCAACGATTTCGTGACCGAGGTCGATCACAACGCCGAGGCCGCGATCATACAGGTTCTCCGCAAGGCCTATCCGCATCATGGCATCCTCGCCGAAGAGAGCGGTCAGCACGGCCATCACGATGACTTTCTCTGGATTATCGATCCGCTGGACGGCACCACCAATTTCATTCACGGCTTTCCCCAGTTCGCCGTGTCGATTGCCCTGCAGTACCGCGGCAAACTCGATCAGGCCGTTGTTTTCGATCCGCTGAAAAACGAACTGTTCAGTGCCAGCCGCGGTGCCGGCGCACAGCTCGACGGCAAGCGCATCCACGTCAGCCGCCAGACCAAGCTTGATGGTGCCCTGCTCGGCACCGGTTTTCCCTTCAAGGAGCTGGAGAACCTGGATCATTACCTGGAAACATTCCGCGCCTTGATTTCCCGCACGGCCGGCATCCGCCGCGCCGGCGCCGCCGCATTGGATCTGGCCTACGTCGCCTGCGGCCGGCTGGACGGCTTCTGGGAATTCGGGCTCAAGCCCTGGGATATGGCCGCGGGCGCGCTGCTGATTGAAGAAGCCGGCGGCATCATCACCGACATGACCGGCGGCGCGGATTACCTTGAAACCGGCAATGTGATGGGTGGCACACCCAGAATCGTGGAATTGATGCAGGATGTGCTCGGCATCAGCAAAATGCCGAAGCGCAGAAGTTCGCTATGATTATCCAGCGTATATAGGTATCAGCAAAACCAGCCATCCGTCCAGGCCACGTTTCCCCGCAAGACATCATTCAAGACAGTAGAGTTTTCCTGATTTCTTACTGTCTTGCACAGCACAAGCCACGCGCAACATGTCACAGCCAACCCTGAAACAGCAGCTCATCAGAAGCGGGATTGGCAGTTTAATTATCAAGGTCGGCAATCTACTGATAGAGCTGACCATAGCAATACTGCTCGCGCGCGCTCTCGGCCCGGAAGGCTACGGCATTTATGCCTTCGCACTCTCCCTGGTCATGATCCTGACCATCCCGGCGCAGATCGGACTGCCCGCGTTACTGGTAAGAGAAGTCGCCCGCTACCAGCTACGGGAACAATGGCAATTAATGCGCGGCCTGCTGAAGCGCGCCGATCAGGCCGTGTTGGTCATCAGCCTGGGCCTGATACTGGTTTCGCTCATCGTTCTGTCATTCGGCGGACCCTTCTCGAATCCGTCACAGTCAACGACACTTATCTGGGCGCTGTTTCTGATTCCGCTGCTGGCACTCGGCAATGTGCGCGGCGCCTGTATCAGAGGGCTGCGCTATATCACGCTGGGGCAGCTGCCGGAAATGATTGTCCGGCCGGGCCTGTTATTGCTGCTCGCGGGCATTATCTATTTCGCGGACCGGCTCACCCCCGAATGGACGATGGCAGTCCATGTCGTCGCGGCGCTGTTTGCATTGATTATTGCCGCCGGCCTGCGCCGACACAAGCTGCCCGACCCCTGCAACAGGGCCAGCCCCCAATACGATTCGGCATGGATCAAAAGCATCATCCCGTTTTCGTTTCTCGCCGGCATGCAC
>CAZFUS010000141.1:0-2714 GCA_964522485.1 uncultured Enterobacteriaceae bacterium
GCGGGGGAAATCGCGGTTGATCGTTTGCCAGAAGCGCAGCGCACCCGCCTGCCGCGATATCCCGTACCCATCGTCCGGTTAACACGACTCGCCGTAGCCGAGGATAGCCAGAGGCAGGGCCTGGGCGGCATGTTACTGGTCGATGCCTTGCGCCGTTGCGTTAACGTTGCCGGGCAATTGGGCACGGTAGCGGTCGTTGTCGACGCCAAAGACAAAACGGCAGCGCGTTTCTATGAGCACTACGGCTTCCTGAACCTGATCGGCGAACCGCTGATACTGTTTCTGCCGATCGCTACCGTGAAGGATTTATAAGCAGCTATTTTCATATCGGTCGCCCGCTGAAGCGGCCTCCCACGAAATGGCTGCCAGAGGTGCTGTGGGAGGCGCTTTCAAGCGACGATTGAATAATGCCACTTGATTGGTCGCCGGCTGAAGCCGTCTCCCACAAGGTTGAAGCTTCTTCCAATGTTCCTCTGTGGGAGGCCCTTTCAAGGGGCGATATCAGGTTCGAATCGCCGAGGGTACTCGGCTCCTACAAAGCCTGTTTCTATGCTGTGGGGAGTGCTTTCAAGCCGCGAAGCACATGCTTGCGGGTGGCAATAAGCTCGCCTTACAAGCGCGACAGTGTACGTATTGACAATGTAAATACGCTCATATATTTTTTAGATGAACGCTGGAATCTGCTTTTCATCGTGTATCTGAGTGTCGAAGAAGATCGGATCAGAATCATCTCGGCCCGCAAAGCGACCCGAAGCGAAAGACAGTACTATGAAGATTGATAAGCTGAAAAAACGCCTCGATAAAAATCGTCCGATGACGACGATAACTCTGCGTATGCCAGAGGATGTCGTTGAAGATCTGAAAAGGATAGCGCCCATTCTGGGCTTCTCAGGCTATCAGCCTTTGATCCGGGCCTATGTCGGACAGGGGCTGAGGCAGGATCTGGAGCGCCTGGATACGGATACCATTTCCGAGCTGGTCTCCGGCCTGAAGCGACGGGGTGTCAGTCCGGATGTTATCGAGGAAGCGTTGGCCGAAGCCAGGCATAGATAAAGTTACACAGCACCGCTAGCAGGACTACTACCGATCCCCAGGTAGCAGACAAACTCACGCGCCGGTTTGGTTTCGAAACCGACATTAGGTGATGTGCCAGACTCAGGCGTGGCGCTGATACTGGCCGCCGCCGAACAATATATCCCATGATTGCTTGTCCGCTGGATCGACCGGCTGATCTTTCAACGCCCGCAGTCCTCTCTCCACGGCCGGTCGCTGGGCAATCTGATCGAACCAGGCTTGGACGTTCGGGTAGTCGCTGATGTCGACGCCCTGGTCTCCCGGGTTGCGCAGCCACGGAAATGTGGCGATATCGGCGATGGTATAATCGTCGCCGCCCAGGTAAGCGGACTCGCCCAGACGCCGGTCCAGCACGCCATACAACCGATTGGCCTCCTTGCTGTAGCGATCGATCGCATACGGCACCCGCTTCGGCGCATATTTGTTGAAATGGTGCGCCTGACCCAGCATCGGGCCAATATGCGCCATCTGAAACATCAGCCACTGCAGCACCGTCATGCGCACTCGCGTCGACTCCGGCAGGAAGCGGCCACTCTTGTCGGCTAGATAGATGAGCATGGCGCCGGACTCGGCCAGCGCCAGCGGCTTGCCGTCCGGACCCTCGGAGTCGACCAGAGCGGGAATTTTGTTATTGGGACTGATGCGCATGAAATCCGCCTTGAATTGATCGCCACGGCGGATATCGACCAGGTTCAACTTGTACGCCAGCCCGGTCTCCTCCAGCATGATGTGCAGTTTGTGTCCGTTGGGCGTGGACCATGTGTAAAGTTCAATCATTGTTGACTCCCGGGAGACGATGGCTGTGGTAAACCTCATACTCTAAAGCGGACCACTTAACCGGCTGAAAGGTTCGTTTCCCGGGCTGGCTCGGCTCCACCTGCGGAATGCCACCTCCCACAAACACAATTTTCTGTGCCAAGATCAGGAGGACGCTGGCCATAAAGTCGTCAGTGACAATCTCCCGCGAGATCCTGCATGAACGAGGTCCAGGCAGTCGAAGCACAGCAGCGCCGGTTCGGATTCGAAACCGACGTTGAACTGCCGCCGCTGCGCCGAGCCATTGCGGAACAGTACCGCGCCGACGAGGCGGCCAGCGTTAAGAAACTCGCCGAAGAAGTCGCCCTCGATCCGAATACCGCCGAACGCATTTACCACCGCGCCTGCGGACTGGTCGAGACCATGCGCGCCCGCCGCCATAGCGCCGGCGGCATCGAGGCCTTCCTGCATGAATACGATCTGGCTTCGGAAGAGGGCGTCATCCTCATGTGCCTGGCCGAGGCCCTGCTGCGCATCCCGGACGCGGCGACGGCCGATCAACTCATCCGCGACAAGCTCTCGAAAGGCCAGTGGGATCAGCACCTGGGTCACAGCCCGTCGCTGTTCGTCAACGCCGGTACCTGGGGACTCATGCTCACCGGCCGAATGGTCAATGTCAGTGACGACGATCCGGCGACCACCGTCCTGCAGCGATTACTGGCGCGCGGCGGCGAACCCTTCGTGCGCTCGGTGCTGCGCCAGGCGATGGGCATCATGGCGCGCCAGTTCGTCATGGGCCGCACCATCGACGAGGCCATCCAGCGCGGCCTCGAAAAAGACAACCGCATCTGGCGCTATTCGTTTGACATGCTGGGCGAGGCGGC
>CAZFUS010000142.1:0-2692 GCA_964522485.1 uncultured Enterobacteriaceae bacterium
CTGATGAATGTGCAGTTCGCCATTCAGAACGGCGAGATTTTCGTTCTCGAAGTCAATCCGCGCGCCTCGCGCACGGTGCCATTTGTTTCCAAGGCGACCGGTGTGCAGCTGGCGAAAATCGCGGCCCGCTGCATGGTGGGCCGGAGCCTGAAGGAACAGAATTTCACACGGGCCGTCGTCCCCGACTATTATTCCGTGAAGGAGGCGGTATTTCCGTTTATCAAATTCCCGGGCGTGGATCCTCTGCTGGGCCCGGAAATGAAATCCACCGGCGAGGTCATGGGCATCGGACTGAATTTCGGCGAAGCCTATGCCAAGGCCCAGCTCGCGGCCAATCAGCAGATACCGCGCAGCGGCCTGGCTTTTATCAGCGTGCGCGATGCCGATAAGTCACAGGCCCAGATTGTCGCCGCCGAACTGGATCGTCTGGGTTTCACCCTGTGTGCAACCCATGGTACCGCCCGCGCGCTGCGCGAGGCGGGACTCAAGTGTCTCGGTGTGAACAAGGTGCGTGAAGGTCAGCCGCATATCGGAGATATGTTGAAAAATGATGAAATCAATCTGATCGTGAATACGACCGAAGGCAAACAGGCAATCGCCGATTCGTTCACGATCCGGCGTACTGCCCTGCAGCATCAGGTGTTCTACACGACGACCATGGCCGGCGCGACTGCCACAATCCTGGCACTCAAGGAGCAGGACTCCGTGCGTGTCAACCGGCTGCAGGATCTGCATCAAGGAGTTATCCGTACCCATGAGTAAACCGCCAATGACAGCCCGGGGCGCAGAAAAACTGCGCGAACAGCTTAACCGTCTGAAAGGCGTGGAACGCCCGCGCATTACCAAGGCGATTGCGGAGGCGCGTGCGCATGGCGATCTGAGTGAAAATGCCGAATATCACGCGGCGCGTGAGCAGCAGGGCTTTATCGAAGGCCGCATCAAGGATCTGGAAGCCTTTCTGTCCAACGCTCAGGTCATCGATGTCAGAAATATCAACGCCGGCGGCAAGGTGGTGTTCGGTGCCACGGTGGATCTGCGGCACCTGGAAAAGGAGCAGGAGGTCAGCTATCAGATCGTCGGCGAGATGGAGGCCGAGATCGAAGCCGGCCTGGTTTCGGTGACTTCGCCGATTGCCCGTGCCCTGATCGGCAAGTTCGAGGGCGACGTGATCAACGTTCAGGCGCCGGGCGGCGAGATCGAATACGAGATTCTGGAAGTACGTTATGAATAACGTGAACTGTTGCTCGTGAATCGTCGTTCGTTAGTAATGGCTATGCGATTCACGTTTCACGATTCACGATTCATGGCATGAGCCGGTCCCGTAACCGCGGCTGGTTTCAGAAACACAGCCGCGATCCTTATGTGCGTCAGGCCCGTGCCGCGCATTATCGTGCCCGCTCAGCGTTCAAGCTGCAGGAGATCGATCGCCGTGAGAAACTGTTCCATCCCGGTCAGACCGTCATCGATCTGGGCGCGGCACCCGGGAGCTGGTCTCAGTATGTGAGTGAACGCATCCGTCCCGGCGGGCGCCTGCTGGCGGTGGACCGTCTGGACATCGCGCCTATCGAGGGGGTTACTGTTCTGCGCGGCGATCTGGCTTCCGCCGATATCAGCCGTAGGTGTCTCGACTGGCTGGGCGATCGGCGGGCCGACCTTGCAATTTCCGACGCTGCCCCCAATCTAACGGGTATAGCTGTGACGGATCAGGCCAACATGATAGCGCTGGCCAACGTCATGACCGATCTGGTCCGCCGGACTCTTGCCGATGGTGGTCATTTCCTGATCAAGCTTTTCCAGGGTGCGGAAGTTGCGGCCTATGTCGAGGATCTGCGGGAACATTTCCAGCAGGTTGTGACTCGAAAGCCGGCAGCTTCAAAGGATGCTTCGCGCGAGATCTATGTCCTTGCCCGGGGCTATATTGTATAGTAAGAACAAGGTTTTGAACGTCTGTCCAGACGTCGTGAGGTAGCAGTTTGAACGATATGGCGAAAAATCTGATTCTCTGGGTCATCATCGCGCTGGTGCTGATGATGGTGTTCCGTAATTTCGGACCCCCGGAGATGACCAATGAGGTGAAATATTCGCAGTTCATCAGCGAGGTGAAGAGCGGCAGTATTGCCTCGGTCACCATTGAGGGCAGTACGATCAAGGGCCTGAAAGATAGCGGCGAGCGTTTTACGACCCTGAGTCCGGAAACCAGCAACGAGGCGCTGATCGGTACACTGCTGGATCACAATGTCTCCATTGAGGGCAAGGCGCCGCCCAAGCAGGGGCTGCTGACGCAGATCTTTATTTCCTGGTTCCCGATGATACTGCTCATTGCCGTGTGGATATTCTTCATGCGACAGATGCAGGGGGGTGGTGGTGGCCGCGGCGCACTGTCGTTCGGCAAGAGCAAGGCGCGCCTGCTGGGCGAGGATCAGGTCAAGATACTCTTCAACGATGTCGCCGGGGTCGAGGAAGCCAAGGAAGAAGTCTCCGAACTGGTTGATTTCCTGAAAGACCCGAGCAAGTTCCAGAAGCTGGGTGGCCGCATTCCGCGTGGCGTTCTGATGGTCGGGCCGCCCGGTACCGGTAAAACCATGCTGGCCAAAGCCATCGCCGGCGAGGCCAAAGTGCCCTTCTTCACGATTTCCGGTTCCGACTTCGTCGAGATGTTCGTCGGTGTCGGTGCCTCTCGCGTACGTGACAT
>CAZFUS010000143.1:0-2586 GCA_964522485.1 uncultured Enterobacteriaceae bacterium
ATTGTAAGGCCGCCGTTGCCAGAGCTGTTTCAGTGCATGCAGCAGTTCGAGCGTGTCATCGCTGGGGTCCAGCTTCAGCTTGTCGCGCCAACTCTGATCATTCAGATAATCCAGGCACAGGATGAGCCGGCCGCTGACCAGCCGTTCATCGCGCAGCCGGGTCGCGGCTTTCTGCAATAACTTCTGCAGAATGGCGAACGCCGTCTCCGGCGTGCGCTTCTCCGGCGCCAGCACGTGCGAATGACCGAGGCTGCTTTTTTTCGTCGGCGGCGTATAAACATGTTCGCCGCGCAGGCGGGCGTACATGCGCTCGCCCTCGATACCGTGCCAGGCATGTTTCAGTGTCTGCTTCTCGGCCTGGTAAAGATCTTCCATGCTGTAAATGCCGAGACCGTTCAGGCGTTTCACCATGCGTGGGCCGACGCCGTAGAGATCGCCGATCTCCAGCCCGTACAGCCGCCCGGGCAGTTCGTGCCGTTCGATCACCACCAGGCCGTCCGGCTTCTGCATTTTCGACGCGACCTTGGCAAGAAAGAAATTCGGCGCGATGCCGATCGAACAGCGCATCTCGCGACCGACGGAGTCGTAAATTGCGTGCTTGACCTGGCGGGCCAGTTGCTCGGCTTCCCCGCGCTGCTGCTGGCGGCGATCCAGCGTGCAGACCATTTCATCGATCGACAACGGCCGGTCGACCGGAATGCAATCCTCGATCACCGCCCTCAGCCGGTCGTGAAATTCGACGTAGACCGGCGGCCGCGCTTCGACGATGCGGATATCCGGACACAGCCGCCGCGCCTCGGCGACCTTCGTGCCGGTTTTGATGCCGAAGGCCTTGGCTTCGTAGCTCGCGGCGATGCAGCAGGTCGTCTCGGCCACGACCGGCACCACGCCCACCGGCAGCCCGCGCAGTTCCGGCCGGAGCTGCTGCTCCACCGAGGCGAAGTAGGAATTGAAGTCAATGAAAAATGCCCGGAGCGTCATGCCCCGGACTGTAGCCCGGAAAAAGTTCTCTGAAAAGAGAACATTTGCACCTGACGAAAACTTGTTAATCTATACGTAAATTGCGTATAGTTAAGTAATGATGAAATGTGGATCTGACGGCAGCAGAAAAACGTCAGCTTAAGCGGGCGATTCAGGCCGAACTAAAGGCCAGGAGCAGTCACGATGAGTAAAAAGCGCAAACTGTTTGATGAGATGATGGAAGGCGTGGAGTCCATGCGCGATCAGCGCCAGGGAAAAATAACCCTGCGGACTTACGCCGTTGAAGACTTGCCACCGCTTGAGATCGATGGCGATTTCATTCGCGCAACACGGGAAAAATTAAATGTCTCCCGCGGCATATTTGCACGGCAGCTGCGTGTTTCAACCCGGACGCTGGAAAACTGGGAACAGGGGCGAGCCAGACCAAATGCCCAGGCTGCTGCGTTGATCCTGATGGTTCAGAAGTATCCTGATACTTTCAAGAGACTGCAGACGCTGGATAATCATGCGGCGTGAATTGTTCACCTTACACCCCGGTGCCAATTAAGGACCGGCTGATTCTAATGCGGCTATTCCAGACATTATTATTGTAGGCTATAGAACCCTGCATCAATGTCGCCCCTTGAGAGGGCCTCCCACAGAAAATATGTAGGAGCGCCGTGTCGGCGCGATACCATGCAATCGCGGCCACAGGCCGCTCCTACAGGAGCCGGGTAAAGCAACAAGTGAAATTCTGTTGTGGGATGGTGGCTTCAGCCGGCGGCTCAACCAGTGATTCGCAGCCACAGGTTGCTCTCATAAAAGTTGATGTCATTCCGGAATCCGCGTAGCGGATATCCGGAATCCAGATATAAGACTGGATGCCGGGTCAGGCCCGGCATGACGGATGATTGGTGGTGCGGCTTGATTCAGTCCCGGCTCAGCGCACCGGAAAATCGAAATAGGTATCCGGGTACGGCTCGTCGGCCAGAGTGAAGTGCCACCATTCTTCCTCGAGCGGCTTGAAACCGTGACGGGTCATGATGTCCGCCAGCAGCGTGCGGTTCAGTCGCTGTTCTTCCGTGACTGACGTATCGTCGGGCCAGGATTCCTTGCCGAAAAAGTCATACGGCGTACCCATGTCGAGCTCGCTGCCGTTGTCCAGCCGCACCAGCGTGACATCCACGGTCGAGCCGCGCGAGTGTCCGGAGCTTTCGACAATATAGCCCTGTTCAAACAGATCGGATTTATCGACCTCCGGATAGTAAGCCGCCTTGTGCCGGGTATCGTCGAGATCCTTCGCCCAGCGCACGAAATGCCTGACCGCCCGCTGCGGCCGGTAGCAGTCGAACACCTTCAGCCCCAGATCCTCTTCGGCCACGTCGCGCTGGACTTCCGCCAGTGCCGTTGCCGCTTCTTCCGTCAGCAGACAGCGCGGCGCCTCGTAACCGTCGATGCGCGTACCGACGAAATTATTGTCACCGTAATAACGCATGTCGACGACCAGCCCGTCGACCACTTCGGCGGCATCCACGAAATCCGCCGGTTGCTCTTCTTGTTCTTCCGCCCGTAGCGGCAGGGCGATGATAATCAGGCCCAGCAGGGCATAGATCAGCGAATCAACCA
>CAZFUS010000144.1:0-2487 GCA_964522485.1 uncultured Enterobacteriaceae bacterium
TTCTCGATCTTGATCTGGTTGATCATGTCGATGCCGAAGTTCATGTGCATGGACTCGTCGCGCATGATGTACTGGAACTGCTCGGCGCAGCCGGTCATCTTGTTGCGGCGGCCCATCGACAGGATCTGCACGAAGCCGACGTAGAAGAAGATGCCTTCGAAGACGATGTAGAACGCGATCAGATCGCGCAGGAAACGCTGATCGTTTTCCGGCGTGCCGGTACGGAAATCCGGATCACCCAGGCTTTCGGTGTATTTCATTGCCCAGGCAGCCTTGTCGTGCACCGCCGGCACTTCGCGGTACATGTTGAAGACTTCGGCTTCATCCAGACCCAGTGATTCGATGCAGTACTGGTAGGCATGCGTATGCAGTGCCTCTTCGAACGACTGCCGCAGCAGGTACTGGCGGCATTCCGGGTTGGTGATGTTGCGGTACACCGCCAGCACCAGGTTGTTCGCGACCAGTGAATCGGCGGTGGAGAAGAAACCGAGATTGCGCTTGATGATGGTGCGCTCGTCTTCGGTCAGCCCTTCATTGCTTTTCCACAGGGCGATGTCCGCATTCATGTTGATTTCCTGCGGCATCCAGTGGTTGGCGCAGGCGTCCAGATACTTCTGCCAGGCCCACTTGTACTTGAACGGCACCAGCTGATTGACGTCGGCACGGCAGTTGATCATGCGTTTGTCGTCGACCGACAGGCGGCCGGCACCAAACTCGACCTGTTCCAGGCCGGTAACGCCGGCCTGTTCCTCGGCCGGTGCCTCGCTCAGGGCCGCATCCAGATCCGGGATGGGTGATGCGGCATCACCGCCGATGACTGATTCATTGTTGGTTGCTTCAGCGTCGTACTGATGCAGGCCGGTTTCCGCTTCCGGCTGATAGGCCGTCTGCTGCCGGCCGGATTTGACACTTGCGATGGGGTCATCCCAGTTAAGCATTACCACTCCCCTACAATCGATATGAATTTAAATTCCGGATGGAACGGTCTTGTTGTTGCAGTACCGTTCGATCCGCTGCCATGTATGTTCCGAAATCCATCCGTAGTAATCCTTGCCGGCTTCCATGACCAGCATCTTGTCCTCGGGATCGATGTGCTGTGACAGTTCCCGGTAAACCTGCTGGCTGTCGTTCTGGCTGATGATGAGCCAGGTCGAATCCAGGTAGTGCCACCACGACGGATAGCCCTTGAGCGCCTCGTGAAGTCCGGTGTAGTTCCGGGACTTGCTCAGATCATAGGAAACGACATAGACGTTGCTCATGGTGCTTGTCCTATGAAACAGTCTGCATCAGCCACGAAGTGAACATGGATCACATCCGCGACTGTCTTTTATCGGCAATACGCCCGTTGCGATTATGGATGTACAGTTCTGAATGCTGATTGCGGCTGAACTGCAGGCCGGCATCGATAGCATCCATTTTTCTGTCGTAATGACCGGAAATGCGCGATGATCCACCTTTTCGTACATTCCAGCCGCCGTCGTGATCATGAACAACATGATGTGTTTTACGAGTCATAACGGTTTCCTCTCTGCCTTTTCGTTGCTATCTTGATCACTATTAAAGAAGTTGTTTTCCAAGGTCCTGATCAAGGAAGATTAACGCTAATACTATTAGTATTAGGTAATCGACGACCTACCACAGGTACATAAAAATCAGCCAGATATTTTTCTATTCCGTCTCTGAGTGCCGGGATTACCAGGGCCCAGGTAACCTCCAGATTCCCGAATATTCCGTAACTTTCAATTTCCGGATCTGTAATGTGCATCCTTAATCTGTCTTTGATATTGCCCTGACCCACCCTGATAACCCTGGGGTTTATCCCTTTTGAGCGAATCACATAAACTCCACTCATGTCATCGAAATGAAAATGCTCAAAATAAAGCTCATGAAGTTTATGCCACGCACCAAAGGTACCTTTCTTCACCCATTCGAGCTGGATCTGTGGCCTTGCAATATCAAGTAACATGTTTTGTTAATCTCCCCTCACTGACACGCCTCACATTCCGGATCGTTAATTGAACAGGCGCTTGCTGCAGTAGCCGGGGACGCTGTGGGAGCGGCCGTTTCGCTGCCGCCGTTGCCACTGACAGCGTTGAGCCGGTTCTGGCGGCCCTCACCGTTGTTGACCGTGCTCTTCTCGACGTGCGTGGCGCCGACACTGCGCAGGTAATACGTGGTCTTCAGACCGCGCACCCAGGCGAGCTTGTACAGGTTGTCGAGCTTCTTGCCCGACGGTTCGGCCATGTACAGATTCAGTGACTGTGCCTGGTCGATCCATTTCTGCCGGCGTGAGGCGGCGTCGACCAGCCAGCGCGGATCGATTTCGAAAGCCGTGGCGTAGGTCTTCTTGATGTCGTCGGGGATACGATCGATCGGCTGCACACTACCGTCGAAGTATTTGAGGTCGTTGACCATGACTTCGTCCCACAGATCCAGTTTCTTCAGGTCGTGGACCAGATACGGGTTGACGACGGTAAATTCGCCCGA
>CAZFUS010000145.1:0-2337 GCA_964522485.1 uncultured Enterobacteriaceae bacterium
GAAGCGGCCGCCACAGGATCGGAAATTTCTCCGGGGTTGTTTGTGGGAGGCTCTCTACAAGGAGCGACAAGGATACGATCTGCATTGCGACTCCCGCCGGGACGTAGCAGTCTCCAATGTTGGTACCATAGATAAAACAGCCGCGAGGTCTTGCTTGAACCAGATTATCCTGTTTCTCCTGGCACTGGTGCCGGTCGCGACTGTCTTCGGCTTCCTGGTCATACTGCGCTGGCCGGCGAAACACGCCATGCCGCTCGCGTATGTCGTCACCGTATGCATCGCGCTCCTGATATGGGGAACCGACTTCATGACCGTGGCCGCCGCGTCGGTACATGGCATTGTCACAGCACTGAACATACTCTTTATAGTCTTCGGCGCCATACTGCTGCTGTATACGCTGCGCGAAAGTGGCGCAATGCAGACCCTGCGCCGGGGCTTCACGGATATCTCGCCCGACCGGCGCATCCAGGCGATCATCGTTGCCTGGATGTTCGGTGCCCTGATCGAAGGCACGGCGGGTTTCGGTACACCGGCCGCGGTCGCCGCCCCGCTCATGGTCGCGATCGGTTTCCCCGCCATGGCGGCGGTCCTGTCCGCACTCATCATCCAGTCAACGCCGGTGTCATTCGGCGCGGTGGGTACGCCAATCCTGGTGGGCGTGAGCACCGGCCTGTCCGGCCAGTCAGTCGTTGAAGCCTACCTTGGCAGCATGCCGTTTGAGACATACCTGTGGCAGATCGGCGTTTACGTGGCGCTGCTGCATACCCTGGTCGGGTTTCTGATCCCATTGATCATGGTGGCGATGCTGACGCGCTTTTTCGGTGCCAGACGCTCGTTCCGTGAAGGGCTCAGGGCCTGGCCGTTCGCGCTGTTCTCCGGTGTTGTCTTTACGATCCCTTATTTAATCGTCGCCTGGCTGCTGGGACCTGAATTTCCGTCCATCGTGGGTGGCCTGATTGGTTTGCTGATCGTGATACCGGCGGCCCGCAAGGGCTTCCTGGTGCCGAAGGACGTGTTTCAATTCGAGCCGCGCGAACAGTGGCAGCCGGAATGGATCAGCGAACTGCAGGACGTGCATGGGAATGAACGCAGCCATGCTCATGCGGACATCACCATGCTGCAGGCACTGACACCTTATATTGTTGTCGTCATCCTGCTGGTCATCACCCGCACCGTGGATCCGATCAACGCCTTATTGCGCTCACCGGCCGTGACCTTTTCATGGACCGGGATTTTCGGCACCAGCGTCGAGACCAGTTCACAGCCGCTGTATCTGCCCGGCAGCGTATTACTGGTCGCTTCGCTGCTCACTTATTTTTTCCATCGCATGCATCGCGTGCCCGGTGCCTTTGCGCGGGCCTGGGTGCAGTCCGGCAGAATAATTGTCTCGGCGGGTGTCGCACTGATCTTCGCCGTACCCATGGTGCAGGTGTTTCTGAATTCCGGTGAGGCATCCGTTCATCCGAGTATGCCGCTGATGCTGGCGCAGGGTGTCTCCACGATCGCCGGACAGCTCTGGCCGTTGTTTTCACCACTCATCGGCGCACTGGGTGCCTTCATCGCCGGTTCGAACACCGTGAGCAACATGATGTTCTCCCTGTTTCAGTTCGCCACCGCCGCGAGCATGGGCCTGGACGCACGCGGCGCGGGTGTGGTCGTCGCGCTGCAGGCGGTGGGCGGCGCCGCCGGCAATATGATCTGCGTGCATAACGTCGTCGCCGCCTCGGCTACCGTCGGGCTCATCGGCCGCGAAGGCGATCTGATCCGCAAGGCGCTTATTCCCATGACCTATTATGTGCTTGCCGCCGGCACGCTGGGCATGGCGATCATCGCGCGCGGCATGAACGCCTGGTATCTGCTGTGGCTGGCAGTCGTCGTGACGTTCATGGTTTTCATGTATTGCAATCGCGGCCGATCAATCGCCAGCCCATTAGAACAGCAGTTTGAAAAATAATGCCTGTCTGGTTTATCGCCGGTTGAGCAGAGCAAAAGGGAATCACCGGATCCTGTGGGCGGCCCTTTCAAGGGGCGACATTGAACGGAATTACCGGCGTAAGAGCGGCCTGCGGCCTTGACAGGGTTTGAATCGCCGTTGCAAGCGGCTCCCTGCAATTGAATCCTTTTTAAATTCTCAAACCCCGTTCTGTGGGAGGCCCTCTCAAGGGGCGACATTTATTGATTCACGCCGGCACGGCGCTCCTACTGTCTACAATGCACGTCCCGGTGTACGATCATACTCATGGAAACCCTCACCGCCGGCCTCAGCCCCGAACAATGCGAAGCCTTCCGCGCGCAGGGCTATCTTGTCCTGCCGGAACTGGCGCCGGCGGGCGCGCT
>CAZFUS010000146.1:0-2270 GCA_964522485.1 uncultured Enterobacteriaceae bacterium
TCGGTATTCAGCCATTCCTGGTAACAGCTCGCACCATGATGAAGATTGTCGTCGGAGAAGCTCCTGACGGCAGTCGCCGTGCGCACCGGCCATGGTGCAACGGCGGCATGGTTCAGATAGACGAGTTCGCTATCGAGCGGAAATTCCGCCGAGATGGCTTCGGGGGTCATAAGCACTTCGCCGGCTGTTATTCAGCGCTTAGGTTAAATGTTGTTGTATCCAGACCGGTGTTACCCGTTTCCGGGTCATAAGCATAAACCGTCGCTTCATAGCTGCCCGGCTGGTCGAGTTCCAGTGTGCCTTCGAACTGACTGGCCTTGCCACCATAACGCATCGGGTATTCGTCCGCGAACTCACCGTTGTGGCTCAACCGTATCCGGACTTCGTACTCGTTAGCATCCCAGAGGCCATCAGGTGTCAGCGGGCAGCCGCACATCTTCGTCACATTCGCCCGGATAACAATCTGCTGGGGCAGACCTGTGAGTGCCTGATGCGCAGGCGGTTCAAGCACATCCACGACAAATCCCGGCATTTCCAGAAGCCAGCCGTTGCCCCCGGTCAGGTGTTTGCCCGGAACTACCCATTGCGTCGCGGTTATCGTGTTCGCTGCCTGATGCTGGGCCAGCGGGCCATAGGCCGTGACTTCAATCAGGCGCGGTTCACCCAGATCCAGCACGGTACTGAACACCGCTGCAGATTCAGTCGCCAGAACACCATTGCGCGTGTGGGTCTGGTTCATGATGCGATCGGTATCGCCGGTGCCGCCCCGTGTTACGCCCTGGCTCAGCAGCTCGCCGGTCTGTACATCGCGCAGGGTGATCTGCACACCACCCATACTGGTGCCAATGAACTTGGCACCACGACTGAGGACACGAACGTCGATACCGGTTTCCACCGCTGCGACCGGGCCAGTGACTATACTTAGAATAAAGATTAGATATAAAGTGTTATATATTGTATTTAAATGATTTTTCATGTCATTTTCCTCACGGATCCGGAGGCTTTCTGAATGCTGGAACCCGAGTCAGCTATTCTGGGCAAAACCGGATAAACCGACGATCGATAAATCTCTCTCTAATCATGTCCACCAAAAAACTTCTCACGACTGGTAGTTTATCCGCTGCCTTGCTGTTTAACATGATCGCCGTCAGCGCGGCAGCGGCTCAGGAGGACAGTGCATTCAGCTGGCCGATGGTTTTACTGCGACCATCAGCCACGATCAGTTCGATAACATGCACCCGGATCTGTTCACGCCGGAGCAACGGGTCAAGCTCCCGGCCGAGGAATTTCACAAGGTCAGTAGTGGCAGCCATCTGGGCTGGCCCTATACTTACTGCAACCCGAAGCGAGATGCCCGCATGATTGCACCGGCATACGGCGGCGACGGCAATACCGTCGCGATGAATGACGCCCTGATCGGTTTTCCGGCCTGTTGGGGACCGGATGATCTGCTGTTCTGTGGGTGGCCGTGTCCGGCAGGGAACCTATCAACAAGATGACTGACAGATTAAACCATTGATATGAAGATCAAGCAGGTTATTCGAGGTGTGCCGACCCAGGATGGCGCTGGCGTCTTCATTCGCCGTGTAATCGGCACGCACTTGCTGCGTGAAATCGACCCGTTCCTGCTGCTGGACGAGCTGCATTCGGACAATCCGGACGACTATCTCGCCGGTTTCCCGGATCATCCGCACCGGGGCTTCGAGACCGTGACGTATATGCTGCAGGGTCGGATCCGTCATCGCGACAGTCTCGGCAATGAAGGCCTGGTCGGAAGCGGGGGTGTCCAGTGGATGCGGGCCGGCCGCGGCATTGTCCATTCAGAAATTCCCGAGCAGGCCGAGGGACTGCTATGGGGTTTCCAGATCTGGGTCAACCTGCCCGCTGAAGCCAAATTTTCCATGCCAATGCACCGTGATCTGCCGGCCGAGACCATGCCGGTGCTCGAAGACGAGGCGGGGAACCGGATCAAGGTTATCGCCGGATCAACTGCCGACGGCCGCACTGGCCCGCTGCTGCGCCCCGACATTGATCTCAATATGCTGGATGTGAAGCTGCGGCCGGATCGTTCCTTTTCGTGGCCGTTTATCCCTGCAAGTCATACCTTGTTGATCTACATTTACAAAGGTGAACTGGTCACACCACCGGCGCGCTATCCGCATGGCGCACTGCTGATTATCGATGCCGGTGAAACCTGGCAGATAACAGCCGGTGAACGTGGCAGTGGTGTTTTACTGTTGTCGGCACAGCCCATCAATGAACCCATCGTC
>CAZFUS010000147.1:0-2254 GCA_964522485.1 uncultured Enterobacteriaceae bacterium
CGCAAGGCCGGCACCAATAATCCGGTGTTCATGCTCGACGAATTGGACAAACTCAGTGCCAGCTTCCACGGTGATCCCTCCTCGGCACTGCTGGAGGTGCTCGATCCGGAGCAGAACTCGACTTACCAGGATAATTATCTTGGCGTGCCGTTCGATTTGAGCAAAGTCATGTTCATTGGCACGGCCAACGTGCTCGATACGATCCCGGGACCGCTGCGTGATCGTATGGAAATTATCCAGTTAGCGGGTTATACACCGGAAGAGAAATTCGAGATCGCCCGGCGCTATCTGGTCGATCGACAGTTGAAATTCAATGGTCTGACGGCTGAGCAGGCCGAGATCAGTGACGCGGCTCTACAGCACATCATCAGTGATTACACGCGCGAGGCCGGTTGCCGGAATCTTGAACGCGAGATTGGCTCAGTGTTGCGTAATGCCGCCGTGACAATCGCCGAAGGCAAGGCGGAGCATGTCGCCATCGAGGAATCGGATCTGCAGGAAATACTCGGTGCGCCCAAATATGAAAGCGAAGTGGCGATGCGTACCTGCGTACCCGGCGTGGCGACCGGTCTCGCCTGGACACCGACTGGTGGCGATATCCTGTTTATCGAGGCCAGCCGTGTGCCGGGCAAAGGCAAGCTTATCCTCACCGGACAGCTGGGCGACGTCATGAAGGAAAGCGCGCAGGCAGCGTTGAGTCTGGTCAAGTCACGCACCGGACAGCTGGGCATTGAAGAACATTATTTCGATAACGGCGATATTCACATACATGTTCCGGCAGGCGCTATACCCAAGGACGGACCGAGTGCGGGTGTCGCGATGTTCACGGCACTGGCTTCGCTCGTCACAGGCCAGACTGTCCGTCACGATGTAGCCATGACCGGCGAGATCAGTCTGCGCGGGTTGGTGCTGCCCGTCGGCGGCATCAAGGAGAAGACCGTCGCAGCGGCACGTGCCGGTATCAAGACGGTCCTGCTGCCGAAACGCAACAAGCGTGATTATGAAGATATTCCGGAAAGCGCGCGCAAGCAGCTCGAGTTCGTCTGGCTCGAGAATGTGGATGAACTGCTTGAGCAGGCGTTTGCCAGTTCCGATCAAGGCTCACAGGATGAAGAACAATCAACCGCAACAAACGCGGAGACTGCATAACGAGCCACTGTGACTTACTTTAGTTTAAGAAGCCTCTGGAGAGGGGCAATGGATGCACAGTTTACAAAGCCAGGGATGGCATTAATCAGAGGCTCTTAAATGGGATCGATATCAGGCGCGGACTGTCGCAAACCGGAGTTGTCTATGAAGCCACTGCTGGCTGTATTGGTGCTTGCCGCCCTCGCGGCCGGCTATCTTTTCTGGCATCCGGAACTTCGTCGTGACTGGTTTGAAGGCACGCTTCTGGCGCCATCTCCGGTGACCGCCGTGTACAAGTGGCGCGATGACAGCGGCGCCTGGCAGATCACCAGCGAGCCGCCGCCGGCGGGCATTACTTACGAACGTCTCGAATATCACCGCGATACCAACATCATGCCGCTGGCGCCGCGGGCCGATTAAGCCAACAGCACGCCGTCGTTAACGACTTCGACTTTCATGGCTCGCAAGATTCTGGTTATTCTCGGTCATCCGCGTACGGACAGTCTGTGCGGAGCACTGGCCACAGCCTATGGTGAAGGGGCTGCCGATGCGGGCGCCAAGGTGCGGCGTCTCGATATTCAGGCGCTGGAATTTGATGCACTCGGGGTGGTAGGTGAGAATCAGGCACCGCCGCCGGAAGCGGATATCCTGGCCGCGCAGTCCGACATTCACTGGGCGGACCATCTGGTATTCTGCTATCCGATCTGGTGGGGGACGATGCCCGCCCTGATGAAGGGCTTTCTGGAACGTACTTTCGCCACCGGTTTCGCGATCGAGTTTCCGGACCGGCCACCTTACTGGCGATCATTGCTCGACGGCCGTAGCGCGCGGCTCATCACTACCATGAATGCACCGCCCTGGTTTTTCCGCTGGTATCTGCGTGCGCCGGGACATCATGTCATGAAGCGTGCGGTCCTGGGTGTCTGCGGAGTCAGGCCGGTTCGTGTTACCGCGTTAGGTCCGGTCAAGAGTTCCTCGCTTGAACAACGCCGGCAATGGATTGAACGTATCCGCAAGCTGGGCGAGCGCTGTCAATGATTCATGCATTGAATCCTGGTCGCTCGATACAGTCGAAGCCTTGTTGATTATGTTTCGAATAAATCACCAGCGTAATGCATGATTGGTC
>CAZFUS010000148.1:0-2217 GCA_964522485.1 uncultured Enterobacteriaceae bacterium
TGTTCGAGATCGTCGCTGTCGGCGCGATAGCCATGGTGTTCGAATTGCGCATGCCGACGCTGCGGATGCGGTCGCGCAGTGAATCCCAGTCCAGGCTCTGGCTGTCGTCGATCATCAGGTACTCGCCGCGTGACTGGGCCAGTTTGCGGATCGAATCAATCGGCAGAATGCCCTGGCTCCACAGTGAACCCTGGAAGCTCTGATACGGTCCGCGTTCCTCGGCCAGATCGGTCGAGGCCTTGATGGCGTAGTAGCTCACCGCTTCCATGGAGCTGTCGGCGAACTCGACGGCATCATCCGAGGCGTAGGGCAGGCCGAGTTTGTACAGCGCATCCTGGAAGCCCATGATGCCGAGTCCCACCGGGCGATGCTGCAGATTGGAGCGCCGCGCCTGCGGTACGCTGTAATAGTTGTAGTCGATGACGTTGTCGAGCATGCGCATGGCGGTGCCGATGGTCTTTTCCAGCTTGGGCGTATCGATACCGTCTTCCGTCACGTGCCGGGCCAGATTGACCGAACCCAGATTGCAGACGGCGATCTCGTCATCGGAGGTGTTCAGTGTGATCTCGGTACACAGGTTCGAGGAATGCACGACGCCGATATGCTGCTGCGGCGAACGCAGATTGCACGGATCCTTGAACGTGATCCACGGATGGCCGGTCTCGTACAGCATCGACAGCATCTTGCGCCACAGGTCACCGGCCTTGATGCGCTTGTAGCCGCGAATCTCGCCGCGATCGACCTTCTGTTCGTATTCGACGTAACGCTTTTCGAACTCGGTCCCGTAGAGATCGTGCAGGTCCGGTGTCTCGTTGGGGGAGAACAGGGTCCAGTCACCGTCTTCGCTGACGCGTTTCATGAACAGATCCGGGATCCAGTTGGCGGTGTTCATGTCATGCGTGCGGCGGCGATCGTCGCCGGTGTTCTTGCGCAGTTCGATGAACTCCTCGATGTCCAGATGCCAGGCTTCGAGATACGCGCACATCGCGCCCTTGCGCTTGCCACCGTTGTGCGCCAGCGCCGTGCTGGTCATGTATGATTCATCGCCCTCGACCTTGAGATCGTAAACGAACGGAACCGGATCTATGGCTTTCACCGAGCGCAGCCGGGTGAACAGCCAACCGTTCCAGGTGATCCAGTTGCGTTTCCTGATCGGCTTGCAATTCACCAGGGAAGCGATCTCGGGCAGCGCCGGGATGCGCAGGTCGTAAGTATTGACCGTGCCGGTGAAATGAATTTCGCTGCCGTCGCTGCGACGACCCGTATGCGTCTGCTGGCGTTCGCGGTACTGTCCGGCACAGGGAATGCCCAGCCGCAGCAGTTGATAACGCAGGCCTTCGGTCAGTGCCTGCGAGGTGTTGGTGAAATAGATCTCCTTGCCGCGGCTGACACCGCCGTCGGTTTCCAGCAGGCCGTGAATCAGGTTCAGAGTCTGCGACCGGGGCAGGTGGGATAACCGGCGCGCGATGCGCTTGTTATGCTGCATGTCGTAGACGTCGTCGTAAGCGAAAGGCAGCGTCGGTTCGCCGGCGCCGGTGATGCGACCGGTCGTGGCATCACGGAGTACGCCGCGGCCGGCAGCCCAGTGGATCTGGGCGCAGGTTTCACCGCGGGCGGTTTCCCAGTAGTGAATGCCGCGTGCTTCAAGGTAGGCGCGCACGAACTGCATGTGCGCATCACGCTCCGGATGACCGGAGACGCCCCATTGCTGACCATCCTTCGACAGATGGCCGTCCCCCAGCAGGATGCCGTAGAGGCGGGCATCGTCATCGGCGAATCCGGGAACCGGGACGGTCTCCTGCGGGATCACCTGGGCGACATAATCGCCCGGCGCCAGCTCGCCGGCCTCGAGCCAGGCGGGCTGCAGCCTGCCCTGTTCCAGTCCGCGCAGCGTGCGTTCACCGGCCTGTTCCATGGGCACGCCTTTCAGCGCCCACAGCGGGTGGCCGGCGGTCACTTTGAAAGATTTCAGCGTGTGCTTGGCGCGGATCTCCACCATGGGATCGGTCTGGTTATAGGCCATGCGATCGGTCACTTCGCGGTAATGACCATGCTGCCCAAGGACCAGATCACCGACCTGGATATCCTTGATCGGCTTGATGCCGTCAGCCGTGAATACCGTGGTGTCCGGTGCGAAACACTGGTTCACGGCAACGGCCGTATCGTTGGCGACTTTCAGGAACGGCACCACGCCCTGTGATTTGCCGTTGGTGCCCT
>CAZFUS010000149.1:0-2210 GCA_964522485.1 uncultured Enterobacteriaceae bacterium
AACGTCCGCTGACTACTGACACTATCGTGTGATTTAAACAGGAATAGAAATGATTGGCAGAATGTTACATGGCATACCAACCAAACCGGTTCTTGTCATCGCACCCTTGGTCATAGTGGTCATCCTGGCGATCTATTACTATGAAAAGTACAGTGACTGCACCCGGAGTACGTCACTGCGCGAGCAGTTATACACCGAACTGCGGCAGAATATCGGCCGGACGCTGTCGCTTGCAGACATACTGCCCATTGAGTGGGACCAGGCTGCAATACTGAAAGATTACCAGCCGGCTGCCAACTCCAAACTGCCGGACTGCCCCTTTGACTGGGGCTGGAACCAGTCACATCGACAGACACTGGCCGGACAAAACCAGCTGAACATTATTGTTTTCTTCAGAGACGAACAATTCATCGATTATGTCGAGTTCCGGCGTGATGTCGTTGACTTCGGAAATGTGAATAATCCCTACTCCGCAGAAACAGCCCGTTTTGAAGTCAATGCACCGGCATCAGACAATGGCCCGATACTGCTCAGAGAGAGCGAACAGGGCTAAACATTTACCGGCCGGGTAGCGCATCCGTAACTGACGGATCGTTACCGCCATCCGCGCCCCTGCGGCTGACCTGTGATCGGAATGTATCATTTACGCCGACTCGCGGGCTGGCTATTATCCGGCGACCTGTACCGACAGCCACCCTGCCCGGATAGTGCGGCCTGCTGACCGGTAATCGACTCATCAGATAAGCGATCGACAGCCAACAGAATTCGCATGCCGACAACCCGGATTCCCTTTTCAGAAGCCTTGCGTGTCTGGATCCGTGTGGCACTGCTGAGTTTCGGGGGACCGGCCGCGCAGATCGCGGTGATGCACCGTATTCTGGTAGAGGAAAAGCAGTGGCTGAGTGAATCCCGTTTCCTGCATGCGCTGAATTACTGCATGCTGCTGCCCGGCCCGGAAGCCACGCAACTCGCCACCTACAGCGGCTGGCTGTTTCACGGCTACCGCGGTGGTCTGACTGCCGGTCTGCTGTTCATTCTGCCGGGTTTTGTCAGCATCCTGGCGCTCAGTGTTCTGTACGCCGGCTATGGACAGCTGCCGGCCGTCACGGCACTGTTTTTCGGGCTCAAGGCGGCAGTGCTGGCTATCGTGGTCGATGCCGTCATCCGCATCGGCCGACGGGCACTGCACGGCTATCTGCATTTCATCATCGCCGGGCTGGCGTTCGTGGGCATTTTCTTTTTCGCCGTGCCGTTTCCGCTCATCATCATTACGGCGGGTCTATGCGGTCTGCTGGCGACACAGTATCTCCAGGCCGACCGGCGGGAACAGGATGATACGGGCGCTGCGGTTCGCTCGCCGCCGCCCAGTCGCCTGCGGGCGATCAGGATACTGGCGGTATTTCTGCCGCTGTGGCTCGGACCTCTCCTGTTTCTGTGGCTGACACTCGGAGCCGACAGTGTCTATTTCCAGGAAGGCTGGTTCTTCAGCAAGGCAGCCGTGGTCACCTTCGGCGGCGCATACGCCGTACTGGCCTACATCGCCCAGCAGGCGGTCGAGATTTACGGCTGGCTGGCGCCCGGCGAAATGCTGGACGGCCTGGGCATGGCCGAGACCACGCCCGGCCCTCTGATACAAGTGGTACAGTTTGTCGGCTTCCTGGGGGCATTCCGCGATCCGGGAACCTTGTCGCCGCTGTTTGCCGGCACGCTGGGTGCCCTGCTGACGACGTGGGTGACGTTCGTGCCCTGCTTTCTGTGGATCTTCCTCGGCGCGCCCTACGTGGAGTCGCTGCACGGCCACCGGCGCCTGAACGCCGCCCTGTCAGCCATCACCGCCGCGGTCGTCGGTGTCATTCTCAATCTTGCGCTCTGGTTTGCCTTGCATGTGCTGTTTGCAGAAGTAGACGAGCGGGAGCTGGGGCCATTGCGACTGCTGATACCGGATCTCAGCAGCATTGAGCCGGTTGCGGTGCTGTTGTGCCTCGGCGCACTCGTGGCCATGCTGCGCTACCGCGCCGGCATGATCACAACCCTGATCGTCTGTGCGGCGCTCGGCATGCTGTTCAAACTGGCCCTGTAAAAACAGTCCGGGGATCACGGCTTCAAAGCGACTACCACAGGGAGAGCTCAGCTCAAGCGAACAATCTCCTGTGGCAGGCGGTCTCAACCGGCGACCTAAGAGACTATCAAGGTCTGATTGTGTCGCCCCT
>CAZFUS010000150.1:0-2177 GCA_964522485.1 uncultured Enterobacteriaceae bacterium
GAAATTTCCGATCCTGCGGCGACCGCTTCAGTGGGCGACAGGAATCATGCCGCGATGGTTATATGATCGTGACTATAACCATGGTCCGTTCACAATGCTTGCTTTCTTCAGGCGGCAATTTAGTCAAGCACCAGCGGCTGGCGTCCGGCGCGTTTGCGCAGCCAGTTTATACTGCGGAAAATCGACGGCCGCGACACGATCCATTTTTCCAGTCGATACTTGCCCGGATAATTCAACAGCAAAAGGCCGACCAGGACAGTAATAAGCCCCTGTCCCGGTGTGAACAGCATAATCAGGCCCATTACAAGCAGTATGGCGCCGAAAGCATTTTTGATGACGATCAGTAATGCCCGTATAACGAGGTGCTGATGATCCCACGGCATCCTGTTACGCCTTTCATGCGTAAAATAGTCAGGAGGTATCCGAACCAGCAGCATGGGCACGACTATCAGGCTGGCAAAAAAAGTCAGGATGGAGCCGGCAAACAGCCACCACAGCACCGGTTCGTAGGTTTGCAGCCATTCAGTCATGGAGATGGTTCATTCAAATACGTCCTGTATGTTTGCGTCCAGTGTCGCCGCTTGAAAGCGCCTCCCACAAAAATAGCCCTGAGAAATTCCCCTTGAGAGCTATTTCCACGGCAACTTGCTACTGGAGCTAATAAAGAAACTCAACTGTTGACGAACAATACATGCAATCGCCTGGGACCATGTGCGCCAAGCTGGATGGTCTGTTCGATGTCAGCCGTGCGCGACGGGCCGGTAATGATGTTGACTGTGCGCGGCCAGTCCGGTTCATTGTCGCGCATGCGTGCCCAGACATCCTCGATATGGTTCACCAGATCAGCGCGATTGAGTACGACCAGGTGATGTTCCGGCAGAAAGTTGAGCGTGGTGGGATTGTCCGGTCCCGACAGCAACACCAGGCTGCCGGTCTCGATGATCCCGCAGAACGCCCGGCTGACCCCCGCCAGTTCGTCACCGCTAGCGCGGCCGAAGCGCGGTGACAGGCCTGCACTTTGCCAGTCCAGCTCCTTCAGTGCGGGTGCAACCGTTAATGCTTCACCAGGCTGCTCACGGCCCAGATAGTCAGCCACGGCTGCCGGTACCGCATTCAGGTCGTTCAATTCAGACAGACTGCCGGACAACTGTTCGAGGCCGCTACGGAAAAGTCTGACCGGATCGTCAGTCGCCATGTGCGGACGCAGCGATTGATCGGTCTCGCCACGCAGGTGCTGTTCCAGTGTCTGTTGTGATGCATTCGACAACGGGCCGCGGCCAAGACCACTGCGTATCGCCTTGAGCACATTGTCGCGTGCGCTGTTCATGAACGATGATGCCGTTTATAGGCTGCCATGAAGGTATCACCCTGCGGCGCGGGCAGATCGCGGCCACCATTGATCCAGCCGCCTGCCAGCGGGAAGCGTTTGAAACGTCCTCTGCGACCGGCCAGTACAGACAGCATTCGTACCTGCCACCGGGTCACGAACTGATACAGTCGCGGCCGCCGTGCCAGCCAGCCCCAGGCGGATAACGCTATCCGGCTGCGGTGCGTTTGCATTTTCAACTGGAACTGCCGGTGGCGCAGACTGCGCAGCAGATCGGGCAGCGGGATCTTGACCGGACAGACTTCGGCACAGTGGCCGTTGAGCGTGCAGGCATTGGGCAGATCACCGGCTTCTTTCAACCCCAGTGTCAACGGCGTCAATACCGATCCCATCGGGCCCGGATACACCCAGCCATAGGCGTGACCGCCGACGGCGCCGTATACCGGACAGTGGTTCATGCAGGCACCGCAGCGGATACAGCGCAGCATCTCGCGGAATTCGTCGGCCAGCATGCGGCTGCGGCCGTTGTCGATCAGCACCACGTGATATTCGTCGGGACCGTCCTGATCATCAGCGCGGCGGGGTCCGGTCGAGAACGTCGTATAGCTCGTGATGTGCTGGCCGGTGGCGCTGCGCGCCAGCAGCCGCAGCAAAGTCGTCGTGTCGTCGAGGTTCGGCACGACCTTTTCAATGCCGGCGGTGACGATGTGCACCTTCGGTAATGTACAGGTCAGATCCCCGTTGCCCTCGTTGGTGACGATGACATTCGAACCGGTTTCCGCCACCAGAAAATTCGCACCGGTGATGCCGACATCGGCTGACAGAAATCGATCACGCAATACGCGGCGGG
>CAZFUS010000151.1:0-2141 GCA_964522485.1 uncultured Enterobacteriaceae bacterium
TAACAATAAACTGCGCCTGGAAATTGACAACTTCCGCCGTTTCAACATCATCCAGGACACCGCCGCGGTCGAAAGATCAGGGAATTTCCGCGATACCGGTCCGAGCTTTACCTTCAAGCTGCGACAGGCCGACGGTACGGCCCGTGAATTCATCAACTACATGCAGCCGGTCAGCATGGACAGCCGCGATTATCTCGTGAGCGGCATGCGCGACTCGCCCGCTGAAGATTTCCGCTATCTGTACCTGCCGCTGGACATGAACGGCAGCCCGCAGCGTTTTCTGCAACTGGTGCACTTACTGCACGACGACCAGCGTCTGCACCGGATCATCGATGGCGCCGGCCATCAAAAAGTAGCCGCATCGGATCAGGCTTTGCCGCCGGCCAGCCAGCAGCTGAATCAGGCGATGCTGGAGATACTGCGGCTGTTTCGCGACGGTGGTTTCAGCGCGATTGCCGAACGTATTGACGCCACCGTCCCCGCCGATCAGCGCGAAGCGGCGGCGCAGGCTCTGATCAAGCTGCTGCATAACGGCCTGGCGCTGATTTACAGAAATCTGCTCAGTGACAACGGCACGCCCGGTGCAGGAACGCTGAGTCCGGAGCAGGTCGGTTTTCTGGAGGCTGCGCTACAGGCGCTGGCGGCCCTGCCCAATTATGGCTCACCATTCTTCGTGGAATTGACCGACTTTGAACAACGCCAGGCCTCGGGGCTTATGATCGCCCGCAGCCCCGGCAAGCTGCTGGTCTATCCCGGTTTCGCACTATTGCTGGCCGGGGTGTTCCTGCTGTTTTATATTGCTCAGCGGCGCATCTGGTTCGAACTCAAGCCGGACGCCGATGGTGGTCTGCAGGTCTTGATGGCCGGTGAGAGCAACCGACTGCAGCCGGAGTTCGACAAGGAATTCGCCGAACTCAATCAGGCGGCGCGGCAGATTCCGGAAAATCTTGCCAGCCGATGATTGATAAAAATCCCTGCAACCCTGCCCTGGCGGCTGCGTCAAAGTTATCTGCAGTTACGCCTGGCTCTAATAACCTTTTAACCAATCGAAGCTGAGCTTATGTCCAGTCTGCCGGAATCCCTTACGAATCCCGCGTTCGCTGCAACGCGCGCGTCTCAGCCTCCTTCGGGTGGTGGCCGCCTCGCCGTTGTTCTCTGGGCCGCCGCGGTGATCGCCGCGGTTGGCGGCGCCATGTTAACGCTGCGGCCGCTGATGAACGGCTACGAGATATTCATACTGCTGCTCGCCGGCAGCGGCACTTTGTGGCTCGGCAGCCACTGGCCCGGCTTTCGCTGGCTGACCCTGGGGGTCGCGGGACTGGCACTGGCCGGGCTGGCTCAGTACGGCAATGAGCTCGCCAACGCCGAAGAACGGTTTCTACTGGTCTACCTGCTGGCCAGTCAGTCAGCCATTATGTGGATGAGTGCTTTATTCATTTTTGCAATACCGGTGTATTTCGGCGCACTGTTCACGCGCTCGCATTTTACCGGTCAGGTGGCATCCGGCCTGACCTGGTCGGCGGTGGCGATGGGCCTCACCGGCCTGTTGCTGCGCTGGCGCGAGACCTATCTCATCGGTGCCGATATCGGTTACATCCCTATCAGTAACCTGTACGAAGTCTTCGTACTGTTTTGCCTGGTCACAGCGCTGATATACCTCTATTACGAACGCCGGTTTAACACCCGGGCGCTGGGCGGTTTCGTCATGCTGGTGATTGGCGCCGCGGTCGGTTTTCTGCTCTGGTACAGCCGTTCGCGCGGCGCGCACGAGATCGAGCCACTGGTACCGGCACTGCAAAGTTACTGGATGAAGATTCACGTACCTGCGAATTTCATCGGCTATGGCTGTTTCAGCCTGGCGGCCATGATCGGTATTGCCGCGCTATTCAGCTATCGACCCGGCAATCGCCTGGCGCGACTGCTGCCGGACAGTGCATTACTGGAAGAATTCATGTACCGGGCCATTGCGCTCGGCTTTGCGTTTTTTACCCTGGCGACTATCCTGGGCTCGCTGTGGGCGGCCGAAGCCTGGGGCGGCTACTGGTCCTGGGATCCGAAGGAGACCTGGGCGCTGATCGTCTGGCTGAACTACGCCGCCTGGCTGCACATGCGCATGACCAGGGGCTGGCGCGGCCCGGCCA
>CAZFUS010000152.1:0-2082 GCA_964522485.1 uncultured Enterobacteriaceae bacterium
CCGAAAGCAGTATCTGCAGGCGCTGGGGATCACGGTCTGGCGCCGCCGTGGTGAGTCGCAGGAAAACAGCAACAGCAATCTCGTCGCTGAAACCGCCATCAGCAGTGACGAAGCCGAGGAATGGTCGCGGCTGGAACAGGAAGTCGCGAACTGCACGAAGTGCGAGTTGTACAAGACGCGCACGCAGGGCGTATTCGGTGTCGGCAACCGCAAGGCCGACTGGATGATCATCGGCGAGGCGCCGGGCGCGGAAGAAGATCGCCGCGGTGAACCATTCGTCGGCCGCGCGGGCAGGCTGCTTGACGCCATGCTCGAGGCGATCGGCTTTCCGCGCGGCGAGGTCTACATCGCCAACATCCTCAAGTCGCGGCCGCCGAAGAACCGCGATCCGCGACCGGAAGAAGTCGCCGCCTGCGAGCCCTACCTTAAACGCCAGATCGCACTGCTGAAACCGAAGATTATCCTCGCCGTCGGCCGAGTCGCCGCACAGAATCTTTTAAAAACCGACACGCCGCTTGGCCGTTTGCGGGGCCAGCGGCTGGAATACCCGGAGCCGCGCGTGCCGGTCGTGGTGACTTATCATCCCGCCTATCTGCTACGCTCACCCAGAGACAAAAGAAAAGCGTGGCAGGATCTTTTATTAGCAAGGAAGGTGTATGAAGAAGGGAAACAGCAGGCGGAAGAGAGCTGAGCCGTGGATAAGTATGACCTCAGAATCGCTCGTAGGAGCGGCTTACAGCCGCGATACCAGTCTCTTGCTGAATCCGGGGTAAAGGATAAATGAGCGCCGTCCTCAAACCGGTCCCCGCCCTGCGCCCCATGCGCGAACCGGACGTCGATACAGTCATCGATATCGAACAGAGTGCCTATGATTTTCCGTGGACGGCGGGCATCTTCCGCGACTGTCTGCGCGTCGGTTATTCCTGCTGGGTGATCGGTCAGCGTAATCCAATCGACGGCTACGGCATCATGAGTATCAGTGCCGGCGAATGTCACCTTCTGAATGTCTGCATCCGTCCGGAACTGCAGGGCAAAGGCCTCGGCCGTTTCATGCTGGAACATCTCCTGGGGCTTGCATATGACTACAATGCCGATACCGTCTTCCTCGAAGTCCGCCCCACCAATTATTCCGCGATTCATCTTTACGACACGATGGGCTTTAACGAGGTCGGCGTGCGTCGCCATTACTATCCGGCGCATGCAGGACGGGAAGATGCGCTGATACTGGCGAAATCGCTGAATTCCTGAGGATCCTCCGTCGTGCTTGCAGGAGTGATGCGGCCGATTAGTGGGAGCGATCCTGTCTGGCTGCAACAGCATAACCCTCGTCATTCCCGCGAAAGCGGGAGCAGCGGTACATGGATGTACCGTTTGCAAACCTAAGGACGGAATCCAGTTATAGATTAATGAGTCACTGCGGGGACCGCGAATGCGGACGCAGTGGGATGAAGTATCCCGTTGATCAAGAGCGCCGCCCGACAGTATGTGTCCCCCCGTGTCACCCCGATCCGGACGTGTCCAGCGGGCTGCGCACGCCCTGGGCACCCCGGTTCATGACATGTGTGTAGATCATGGTGGTCTTTACATCCTTGTGACCCAGCAGTTCCTGAATGGTGCGGATATCGTAACCGTTCTCCAGCAGATGAGTTGCAAACGAATGGCGCAGTGTGTGACTGCTGATCGGTTTCTGTAGGCCGGCTTTCCGCGCCGCAGAGCGAATTGCGCGTTGGATATTTTTCTCATCCAGGTGATGTCTTCGGATAGCCCTCGTGATTGGATCAACCGAACGTTTGGCCGAAGGAAACACTTATTGCCAGGCAAGTTCGCGGTTGGCGCTGGGATACTTTCTTGCCAGCGCAAAAGGTAGATAAACCTGGCCGAAGCCCTCGGCAAGATCGGATTGGTGGAGTACTTTCACCCGTTCAATCTGCTGGTGTAATTCCGGAACCAGTGTATCGGGCAACAATGTCACCCGGTCCTTGTCGCCTTTGCCTGATCGGATCAGGATCTGACTAAAGGAGAAATCAACGTCCTCCAGCCAGTCCAGTTTAATATCAAGCACTTGTCGATAGAGAAACAAAA
>CAZFUS010000153.1:0-2036 GCA_964522485.1 uncultured Enterobacteriaceae bacterium
CTGGATGCCGGGTCAGGCCCGGCATGACGGATGGTTTGCGGGGTGCCGGCAATTCGAACATTATCGCGGCCACAGGCAGCTCCTACAGATCCGGTGATCCCTGATTTGCTCTACTCAGCCGGCGATAATTTAGACCGGGTCTTGAACTCAAACGCCGCGCATCCTATATTGTCGATATGAATCGCATCAGCGCCAATATTGTTTTCCCCTCCCGTGGCCGCCCCACCGGCTTCGCGCTGCTGCTCGGCCTGCTGCTGCCCTGCTAGGGCAGATACTTCTACACATCACATTTCCGTTGTTGCGTCCGGCTTGATAAAGGCCGGAACAGCCGTTTTTTCCGAATATCCGGTTGTTGAACCATGCCCGTCTGACTAAACTCGGGCACAAGCAGGAAGAGCTGACATGACCACTGACAAACTTTATATATTCGACACGACGCTCCGCGACGGCGAGCAGAGCCCCGGCGCGTCGATGACAAAGGACGAGAAAATCCGCATCGCCCGGGCGCTCGAACGCCTGAAGGTCGATGTCATCGAGGCCGGTTTCCCGGCTGCCAGTCCCGGCGACGCCGATGCCGTCAGGGGTGTGGCCGAAGCCGTGCGCGGCAGCACCATCTGCGGTCTTGCCCGGGCACTGGACAAGGACATCGATACCGCGGCCGAGGTGCTGAAGCCGGCCGAATCGGCCCGTATCCACACGTTTATCGCGACTTCGCCGATCCATATGAAGGCGAAATTGCGCATGGAGCCGGAACAGGTGCTGGAACAGGCGGTGCGCTCGGTCAAGCGCGCGCGCGGCTACACCGACGATGTCGAGTTCTCGGCCGAAGACGCCGGCCGCTCCGAATTCGATTTTCTCTGCCGGATTGTGGAAGCGGCGATCGACGCCGGCGCCCGGACCATCAATATCCCGGACACGGTCGGCTACAATCTGCCAAGCCAGTTCGGCGATCTCATCCGCCGTCTGCGCGAGAACGTGCCGAATGCGGACAAGGTCGTGTTCTCCGTGCACTGTCACAACGACCTTGGCCTGGCCGTTGCCAATTCATTGGCAGCGGTATTGAACGGAGCGCGCCAGGTTGAATGTACGATCAATGGTCTCGGCGAGCGTGCCGGCAACGCCGCACTGGAAGAGATCGTCATGAGCGTGCGCACGCGTCAGGATGTGTTTTCCTGTAACGTCGATCTCGACGCAACCGAGATAGTCAACTGCTCGCGGCTTGTATCGACGATCACCGGTTTCGCCGTACAGCCGAACAAGGCCATAGTCGGTGCCAACGCTTTCGCACATGAGTCCGGTATTCACCAGGACGGTGTGCTGAAAAGCCGCGAGACTTACGAGATCATGCACGCCGAAGATGTCGGCTGGCATGCCAACCGCATGGTGCTCGGCAAACATTCCGGCCGCAATGCCTTCAAAGCCCGGCTCAAGGATCTGAGTATCGAGTTCGCGCGCGAAGAAGAACTGAACGCTGCCTTTACCCGGTTCAAGGATCTCGCCGACAAGAAACACGAAATCTATGATGAGGATCTGCAGGCACTGGTTTCCGAGGTCATACATGATTCGGTGAAGGAACGCTTCAAGCTGATCGGCATGCGCGTATGCTCGGAGACCGGCGAGATGCCGGTCGCACGGATTACGCTGTTAGTCGATGGCGCCGAACACGAAGCCAGTGCCGAGGGCGGCGGCCCCGTCGATGCCACGTTCAAGGCCATCGAGACGATTGTCGACAGTGGTTGCGATCTGCAACTGTTTTCGGTGAACAACATCACCACCGGTACCGACGCGCAGGGCGAGGTCACGGTGCGCCTGGACAAGGGCGGCCGCATCGTCAACGGTCAGGGTTCCGATACCGACATCGTCATCGCCTCGGCCAAGGCCTACCTTAACGCCCTGAACAAGGCGTTGCAGAACGTCGAACGTACCCACCCGCAGGCGGCCGATCAGGTATGAACCACAGCTCGTCTGGCCTGGATCCGCGCCGAAAGCAGTATCTGCAGGCGCTGGGGATCACGGTCTGGCGCCGCCGTGGTGAG
>CAZFUS010000154.1:0-1902 GCA_964522485.1 uncultured Enterobacteriaceae bacterium
CCCTGGCCACCGCTACAGCCGGCTTCTGCACAAGGCCAATCAAACCACGGGATCCTGTAGGAGAGGCCTGTGGCCGCGATATAATACTGAACATGCAAAACTCTTCCCCAGACCGCGCCTGGTACCTGATTTACAGCAAACCGAAACAGGAACGCCAGGCCCGGGAGCAGCTGACCCGACAGGGCTATGAAACCTTTCTGCCCCTGATGCGCCGCAAGAAGCGCCGGCAGAACCGGAGAATTGAAGTCATCGAGCCGCTGTTCCCGCGTTACCTGTTCATCCATCTGAGCACGACCCACGATAACTGGAGCCCCATTCGTTCGACCGTGGGTGTGTCCGACATGGTGCGCTTCGGGGGCGAACCGGCGCGGGTACCCGAGCCGCTGATCGCCTTTCTGCATGAGCAGATGGATGAAAACGGCGTACGTGACATGCGGCCGGCGCCGCCGGCTGTCGGTGAGCGGGTGCGGATCGGCTCAGGGACTTTTGCCGGTTTCGAAGGCATACTCACTGCCCGAACCGGCCGCGACCGCGTAATCCTCCTGCTGGAAATTGCCGGCGGTGGTGCCCGTGTCGAACTCGACGCCGACAGCCTTGAACCGCAGGATCAGTCGTTCACGTAATGAACAAAAGAGGCGGGCATTCGACGTAACCCATTGTTGTGAATAGGCCTTGACCATGGCCAACAAGCTGTCTATTGTGTTCATCCAATGAACGATGAGGACAAGCTGGACGCCCATACCCTGGGTGTTCTCGAAGCGATCGAGGAGCGCAGCGACGTTTCGCAGCGGCGAATGGCACAGCGGCTCGACGTCGCCCTCGGGCTTACCAACTCCTATTTGAAACGCTGCGTCCGCAAGGGCTGGGTCAAGGTCAAGCAGGTCCCCGGCAACCGCTACCTCTACTATCTCACGCCCCACGGTTTTGCCGAAAAAAGCCGTCTTTCAGCGCGTTACCTGTCTTATTCGCTGGCCTTCTACCGTAAGGCCGGAAGTTCCTGCCTGCGGCTCTTTGATACCTGCCAGGAGGCCGGCTGGAAGCGGCTCATTCTCTGCGGCATCTCCGACCTCGCCGAAATTGCCTTTATCCGTTCCCAGGAACGGGATCTGAACATTCTGGGTTTTATTGCGCCTGACTATGATCGCAACCGCTACCTGGCGCGGCCTGTATACAGAGATCCGGCCAGAAGCCCGGTCTGCGATGTGTGGGTGATTACGGATTTGAATGACCCCGCCGGCACCCATGAATGGCTGTGCAGACGACTGGAACAACCGCGGATTCTGGTCCCGGACATTCTGGACTGGCGACCGGCTCAGGCAGCTGACGCCGGCAACAATTCCTGACGCCGCCGTCACGGCGCGTCCACCTGTTTATGCGGGGCCGGTAATGGCACTGCAGGGCGGTAGCGTGCCTGAAACAGGATCCTGTAGGCCGTCCTTTAATAAAGAGGACATTTAATAAAGAGGACATTGTATTTTTGCCGTGGAAGGTCCTCTCAAGCGGCGACATGAAATAAAGCCCTTTCAAACGGCCGTCAATGGTAACGTAAGTAAAATATATGTTACCATTAAAAAGCAAGGGAATGCTGCATGGTTGAACTCAAGGAATATCTGGATTCTGCAGGCCGTTCACCGTTTGAGCGCTGGTTTCGCGGGTTGGACTCCAGAGCAGCGGTGAAGGTTACATCCACACTGGCACGATTGGAGACCGGAAATTTCTCTGAGGTAAAAACTGTCGGTGGCGGCGTATTCGAGCGTCGAATTCATTATGGACCTGGATATCGTGTTTACTTTGGCCGTGATGGTGACGAACTGATTATTTTGCTGGGTGGCGGTATCAAGCGTGGTCAAAACAGTGACATCTTAAAAGCCAGAGCATGCTGGCAAGATTATCGGCGTCGTA
>CAZFUS010000155.1:0-1856 GCA_964522485.1 uncultured Enterobacteriaceae bacterium
ATGCCCCAGGTGAAAGCGATATCGGAGCCGGCGCGGATTGGCACATATTTGTCGGCATGGGCGGCCGTACGGGTAAACCGCGGATCGACGACGATCATCCTGGCACCGTTTTCCTTGCCGCGCAGAATATGCTGCATGGCGATCGGATGCGCTTCGGCCGGATTGCTGCCGATAAACAGCATCGACTTGGCGACATGCATGTCGTTATAGGAACTGGTCATCGCGCCGTAGCCCCAGGTGTTGGCTACGCCTGCGACGGTGGTTGAGTGACAGATACGCGCCTGGTGATCGCAGTTGTTGCTGCCCCAGAACGCGGCGAACTTGCGCTGCAGATAGGCGATCTCATTGCTGGCTTTGGACGAGCCGCAGAAGAACAAGGCATCTGGGCCGGATTCCTCGCGCACGGCGAGCAGCTTGTCACCGATCTCCTCGATCGCCTGATCCCAGCTGATGCGTTTCCACTTGCCGCCGGTGAGCTTCATCGGATACTTGAGCCGCTTCTCGCCATGACCGTGTTCGCGGACTGAGGCACCCTTGGCGCAATGCGCACCGAGATTGATGGGTGAATCGAAATCCGGTTCCTGACCGGTCCAGACACCGTTCTGCACTTCGGCCAGGACGCCGCAGCCGACCGAACAGTGTGTGCACACGCTCTTGCGGATCTCTGTTTTGGTACCTTCTTCGGGCGGATTCACTTTGTCCTGTGCACTGGCCCGCTGCATCATCGTCAGCGGCAGACTGCCCGCCAGTGCACCGCCCCCGACGGCAAGCCCGGACCGCTGCAGGAAGGTGCGGCGATCCAGCACGTGGGCCGGACGTTCACTCTTTCGATACAGCTTCATATCGTCCTCCGGTCAAAAGCGGGCCTTGTGATAGTACTTACGAACATGTTCCGTCACGTGATAGCCGCGCTTCGGCGCCGGTTCTGTCTGGTGCGTCTTGTCCGCAGCGGGCGTCTGCTGCTGTGGCCGCAAAAATACGGCGGCCCCGGCGGCACTGAGGAATGTGCCGATACGGCTGAAAAAGCGGCGCCGATTGAGTGTGGCTGGTTTGTCATGCTCGTTCATGGGGATTACCCTCGTGCTTGCTGCTCCTGATCGGAATATCGTCGAGTTCCAGATAACGCCATTCGAAGTCGATAAAGGCATGACCCAGTCGGGCAACGCTGCGATAGAAGTCTGCCGACTCGGCTGCTTCCAGATCCCGGAAAAAGCGTTTGATCCAGGGCGCCAGATGACGGGCGACAAACGCCTGCTGGGCGGCGTAATCCGCCACGGCCTGGCTCCCGTCAGTATGATTTTGGATAAGCAGTACCATGACCTGACACAGCGCAGCGGCATGGTCTTCCGGTTCGCTGACCGAGTTCCGGCGCTCGACACCGAGCTGTTGCAGGTCATCACGCAGGTCGGCCAGTGGCTGTTCCATCAGCAGTCCAGTCTGGTACCAGGAGGCATACGGCACCAGCTCACCACGCGCGAGACCGATAAACAGATCATGGTATTCATCATCCAGGGTTTTGATATCGGCCTGGCGGGCGGCAGCACCCAGGCAGTGCCAGGCCCAGGCCAGGACATCGCCACTGGCGTCGCCCTCGATACCTGACAGGCGTTCGAGCAACCCGGCCCGCGGCGGCCCGGCCAGCAGATTACCGAGGAGTGCGTAAACACGGCTGCGCAATTCATCTGCCTGCAGATGGTTTGCAGTCATGCTGTTTTTCCGTGGTTTTCGCTACCGGATTTCGGCCAGATTCTGACCCCCTGCACGGCCTTGAGCGCACCTTCGTCGGCAAGCACGTCACGTATCCGGCAGTCCTCGCACATTTTCAGGCGCGAACGGGCGCGCTCGTTCCGGAACAT
>CAZFUS010000156.1:0-1822 GCA_964522485.1 uncultured Enterobacteriaceae bacterium
TGGTGATGGCCGTGACAAAAACCCGGCGCGGTACACTGCGGCAACGACTGCAGGCGGCGCTGCGGGATCTCGAGACACCAGCCGAGGCGGCGCTGTATTTCGAAGCCATTCGGCTGGCGTCGCCCGGAGGCCTGGGGCAGGTTGAGGAGTATGATGTCAACGAGCCAGTCCGGGCCGGTGTGATGGCGGCGATGTGTGCAGCGCAGCATCGCGATCGGATAGCGCGCCAGTATGTCGATGATTACAGCGATGTGTTTGGTGAGGCCCTTTCCATACTGCGTGGTTGCAGCGACAGGTGGCATAGTGTGGAATGGGCGCTGGTTGCATGTTATCTTTCGTTTTTGTCACAATTTGCCGATTCGCATATTGTCCGCAAATATGGGGCGGTGGTGGCCTGTGATGTGCAGCGGCAGGCTGGAGAAATTTCGACTACCTTTATAAAGGCTGAAGATCCGGAAGAGGTTGCGCCATTGCTGCTCAAATTCGATGCCCGCCTTAAGGCCGAGGGGATCAATCCAGGGACCAGCGCGGATTTGGCAGCGGCGTGTTTATTGATCCACGAGCTGGGAAAGCTTCTGGAATAACTGACAATTAAGGTTCGCGGTCCGGGGCTTGGTATTCTGTCCCCTGATCAAACTTGACCGGGTTCACCCCGATCGCACACAGCAATTAAGGAAGGCAGCAATGTCTATCTTGAATAAACTCTTTGGTTTTCTAACAGGAGAAAAACAGATGGCAGTCATTGATCGAGTACTCGTTGGCGAGGCCCTGGTCGGAGATGGTAATGAAGTCGCACATATCGACCTGATCATGGGTCCGCGCGGCAGTGCCGCCGAGAACGCGTTCTGCAACGCTCTGACTAATAATAAAGATGGTTTCAGCACCCTAATGGCCGTGGTTGCCCCGAACTTGCCGGCCAAGCCGAACACCATTCTGTACAACAAGGTGACCATCAAGAACGCCACCCAGGCCGTCCAGATGTTTGGCCCGGCCCAGCGCGGTGTCGCCATGGCCGTCATGGATTGTGTTGAAGATGGCACTATCCCCGCTGACGAAGCCGATGACATTTTTATCAGCGTTGGTGTGTTCATTCACTGGCTGGCTGAAGATAACGGCAAGATTCAGGATTACAATTACGAAGCCGTCAAGCTGTCCGTCAAACGTGCCGTGGCGCGTGAGCCGAAGGCCAGCGAAGTTCTGAAGAAGCGCGGTACCGCCGAGCATCCCTTCGCGGCTCATAAGTAAATCCCGGAACTGAAGGACGGACTCCGGTCTGACCATGTCAGTTACAGAAATGCCCCGCTCGCCGGGGCATTTCTTTTTGTAATCGGGATTGAGCGACTGGATAAAGGGTTTTGGCGATTTTAGCCGCCGCGTCGGCAGGACCGGAGGCTGCCCTGATGTAACGCCGTGGCAATCAGGGCACCGTGGATTTTCATGCCGGCCAGTTCAAGCAGATCCGCGTCGTGCCGGATCCCGCCGCCGGCATAATAATGTCTGTGCTTATCACTGCTGATCAATTGTGCGGACCGGTTAAAATCCGGTCCTTCGCCGCTGCCGATCCGGTCCAGGCACATGATGATGACATCCTCCGGCCAGTCCCGGTTGGTCTGTAACAACTGTGCTTCGCCGAGGAAGCTTTCGGCCGAGAAATCCAGTGACAATATTGCATCCGGCCGTTGTTGCAGGGCTGTGGTGACCGCCGTCATGGAATGACTTTCACTGCCCAGTACCGGGCGCAGGCGATCCGGCGCTGCCGCCGTCATTGCGACTGAAAGCCGCCCCGCATCCAGCCAGAATTCCTTATCCGGAAAATCGGTCA
>CAZFUS010000157.1:0-1735 GCA_964522485.1 uncultured Enterobacteriaceae bacterium
ATGATCAGGGTATGCCGCAACCCCGAACGAGCATGTAATACCGGACAGCAGCTGGTCCTGGAACTGGACCTTGATATTGCCGATACCGATACGCAGTTGCTCGGCGCGCTGGTGTGATTGTTCCGTATCGGCGCCGGGCAGCATCAGCAGGAACTCCTCGCCGCCGTAGCGGCAGGCGATATCCTCACCGCGTATCTGCTGGCGTATGAATTCGGAAAAATATTTCAGCAGACTGTCACCGGCCTGGTGGCCGTGGGTGTCATTGAAGTGTTTGAAGTGATCGATGTCCAGCATGATAATACCCAGCCCGCCCTTGTTGCGCCTGGCCCGCAGCAGCTCGCGTTCGATGGTTTCTTCCAGGTAACGCCGGTTGAACAGACTGGTCAGCGGATCGCGGATATTCTGCATGCGTAGCTTCTCGCGCAGATTCAGATTGGCGATTGAGGCGGCGATATGCGAGGCGTGCGTTTCCGCGCGCGCGGACATTGCCTCTAACGTCGGCGTGTCGGAACTCTGGATGTGCAGCATCCCGACGATATCGCTCTGCGCCATCATCGGGATGCAGCAGTAGCCGCTGCCGGCAGCGGTCTGCTGCGTATGGATGCATTGCATGGAATCCGTGCTGTTGCCGACAAGGTGGCTTTTGCCCAGTCGCAGGCCCCAGCAGTCCTGTGGCTCGATGGGGTCGGCCAGGCGGGTATCGCTATCCGGATGCCATTCGGCGCCGAGATGCAGCAGGTTACGCGAGGCATGCATGAGATACACGCCGCCGCTGATGCCGGGGAACAGCAACTGCATGTAGTGATGGATGACTGTTGCGGCATCCTGGCTCGATTCGCAGGACTGCAGGCTGTTGCCGAGCTGGTTGATGAGTTCAATCTCACGCGATGAGTCGTGAAGCTGCTGTACCAGAATCTTGCTACGCCGGAATTCCCGCCGGGCCAGAACAAACGCCGCTGACAGCAGACCCAGAGCCAGTATGCTGCCAGTGATCACGAGGTAGATGAGCTGGCGAGCATGACGGATCGCCGACTCGCGTAACTGATTCAGCCGGCTGATCTCCGCCTGGATGAGATCCTCGGACAGGGCGCTTATTCGCTCCATCAGCTGCCGCTCATCGTGCTCCTCGTTGTTCACTATTTCCGCTGCGTGGCCCTGGTCCTGACGGATCTGGATGTGCTTGTGCATGAAATCCATGCGTTGCCGGATCAGATCCTGCAAAGATTTGGCCCGTCCGGCCTGTGCGAACGCCTGTGGGCCGGTGTCGAGCCGAGTCAGGTAGGATTCCAGCTCGCTTCTGCCTGTCCCGTAATCCTCCAGGAACACCGCGTTACCGGTAAGCAGGTAGGCACGCTCTGCGGTTTCGGTTTCGAACAACTTGGACTGTATGCGCTGGATCAGAAATACCCGCTCGCGGCTTAGCTGGGCGAGTTCATTGTCCTCAATGGTTGTAAGCGCATTGTAGACGGCGAATGCGGTGATGCCGCCGGCGATCAGCACCGTAACACCCAGCACCGTGAGTATGCTGCGTTCGATCAGGTGCATGGTCTCCGGCATGACAGCATGGCTGCAGGTAACTGTCCGAACCCGGTGGACATGAATGATGATATAGCTCCGTCCGGCAGCTTGCCACGACAGTGCGTGTACTGAAACGGTACGCTGGATGTGGAGAAAAAACCGAATGGCGCTCCCTGGGGGACTCGAACCCCCGTTTTCGCCGTGAGAGGGCGACGTC
>CAZFUS010000158.1:0-1681 GCA_964522485.1 uncultured Enterobacteriaceae bacterium
GCACGTGCCTTTCTTTTGTTTTTGCGATATTGATTGTTTCTGTCTCTGTCGTGCGGGCTCAGCAGGCCGTCTATATCGTGCGTCACGCAGAAAGAGTCGACGGTTCCCACGATTCCCTGATTTCTTCCAAGGGCGAGGCGCGCGCCGAGCAACTGGCGTACATGCTCAGCGCCGCGGATCTCGAGACAATCTATGTGACCGAATTCCGGCGCACACAGCAGACCGCCGCGCCACTGGCGCAGCGACTGAACCTTGAACCGGTCATCGTTCCGTCCCCTGATACGGAAACCCTGGTCAGAAAGATACGTTCACATGGTGATGATGAAGCAATACTGGTTGTGGGGCACGGCAATACCATTCCGGCAATCCTGGAAACGCTGGGATACGACAATGAAATCAGACTGGGCGGTGATGAATACGACAATCTGTTCGTTCTCGTGCCGAGAGAAAATGGCGACCCCGTGCTTGTGCGCTTCCGGTACTAGAGTTTCGTGTTTATCCGGGTTTCAATCACAGGATGCATGCTCAGGTTCTCTGTAATATCGAGATAATGCTGGGATATGGGTATTAACAGATAAACCCGGCCAAAAGCCTGGTTTACATTATCACACCGGCGCTTCAACTATCTCTCGAACTGATACAGCAGATCGACGCCGGTGCCTTCACCCTGTTCGGCTTCCAGTGACAGGTAGTCGGTGATGTCGTAACGCAGGTGCACGGTGTTCGCGGCGGCATCGATCAGACCGGCACCGTAACTGATGTAAAGATTCGGTGCCAGGTACTTGCCGATTACCAGGCTGGTGCCGCTCCCGCCGTCTGCGCCGGACCCGCCCTCGATGGCCAGTGTGTCCAGGCCCAGGCTGCTGGCGATGTTCTGGCGCAGGGATTCGGAATTCTTGATGCCCATGCTGGTGGCTGCCTGCAGCAGTATGTCGCCTTCACCTGAACTTGCACCGCTCAGCGGCCGACCGGTCACGATATAAGACAGGATCTCGGCCTCCGGCAGACTTGGTGTGGAATAGAGTTCAATCGTCGGCTGCCGGGCCGTGCCGGTGGCATGAATACCGGCGGTCACATCGCCGACGGTGCGCGTAGCCTTGGCATTGATCGCCGGATCGTCAATCGGTTGGCCGGTAAAGATGACCTGGCCCGTTTCCAGGGTCAGATTCTGGCCGTAGGCGTTATATGCGCCGTCGACGATGCGGACTTCACCCTGCGCACTGGCCACCTTGCCGGGTGATTGCTTGATGTCGAGACGGCCCTCGATCCGGCCCTCGAAACCATTGCCGGTGACACGCACCTCGTCACCCAGCACAACCGTGATGGCGGTTCGTATCGGGAATGGACTCCCGGGTGGCTCCTCGTCCGTTTCGTCGCTGACGATGCGTTCATCCGCCGATACCGGTATGGCGCTGGCGGAGCCAAGCGGTTGCAGCAGGGCCTCGGGGATGACGACTTTGCCGGTAACGTCCAGCACCTCACTCTCCTGGCTCAGTTTCAGATCCGGTGACGCCAGTATCCAGGCCTCGGGCAGGTTGACGAGTTCAAAACGTTCGCCCTGAATCGTCAGCTCGGACAGGCGCAGGGTTTCGCCACCCAGCGCGACGCGGCCATCAAGCTTGAGTTCACCGGGACCGCTGGTCGCACGTCCGTCCAGCAACAGGTCGGATTTTGTATCACC
>CAZFUS010000159.1:0-1609 GCA_964522485.1 uncultured Enterobacteriaceae bacterium
AGATATGTCCTTTCTTTAGGTTTGTGCCAGAGCTTATCGAGACAGCGACTTTCCGGAAGTACTTTCTGAAGAAATTATCTTAGGTGGTCAGGTCCGGGGACGTTTTGTTCAGTGCATAAGGGAACAATATATTTTTGAAGGTACTTACTAGGGTACAGCCTGACTTTCTCCTGATACACATAATACCCATTTAAGAACATAGAATTTCGCTACGCTGCGAAGCGCATAGATGATAGCCGGGAGTTTTTGCATGCAACTCTCTGGAAAGTTCTTTAATATTTTTGAATCCCAAATAAAAAGCGGCCGTAGGCCGCTTTTGTGGAAATGTTTTCGTTGGCTGGGGGAGGAGGATTCGAACCTCCACTGGCGGAGTCAGAGTCCGCTGTCCTACCGTTAGACGATCCCCCAAGGTATGGCGATGCTGAGCAGCGCATCGCGGGACTCAATATTACCGCTTGCTGTACTGGGGACGTTTGCGTGCCTTGTGCAGACCGATCTTCTTGCGCTCGACTTCGCGATCATCGCGTGTCACATATCCGGCCGTTCGCAGGGGAGGGCGCAGCGCTTCGTCATAGACGATCAGGGCGCGGCTGATACCGTGTCGGATGGCGCCGGCCTGACCGGAAATACCACCACCACAGACCGTGATATCGATATCGAATTTGTCGGTCAATTCGACCTTTTCAAGTGGTTGCCAGACCAGCATGCGGCCGGTCTCACGGCCGAAATAGCTCTCCAGAGAGCGCTTGTTAATCATAATCTGGCCACTACCGGGCCGCAGAAACACACGTGCAGTCGCGCTTTTGCGACGGCCGGTGCTGTAAAACTGTTCGCTCATAATGTCGATTCCCGGTATCGAGGCTTCAGATGTATCGTTAAATTTTAACGTTAGATTTCCAGGCTTTTCGGCTGTTGGGCAGCATGCTTATGCTGCGCGCCGGAGTAAACTTTGAGTTTGCGGAACATGCTGCGTCCCAGGGGGCCACGCGGCAGCATGCCCTTGACAGCCTGCTCAATAACCCGTTCCGGCTTATGCCGGATCAGCTTGTCGAAGCTGATGGAACGGATCCCGCCGGGCCAGCCGGTATGTCGATAGTACATCTTATCGGTTGCCTTGCGACCGGTGATGTTGACGTTACCGGCATTAATGACAACGATATAATCACCGGTGTCGATATTCGGTGTGAATTCGGGCTTGTGTTTACCCCGTAACCGCTTCGCGATTTCGCTGGCGAGGCGTCCCAGGTTCTTGCCGGCCGCATCAACTATAAACCAGTCACGCTTGACTTCGGCGGCTTTCGCATTAAAGGTTTTCATTGCTATTCAAAGAGTTATCCGGCTGCTAAAAAGCGGCAATATTAAGGCTTGCAGGTCGCGGCTGTCAACTCGAAAGCGTGACTGGTACTGTCCTAATTTGGGCTGTGGATAACTAGCTGATCTTGCCTTGGTGGTAATCGGAGGCGATAGCGGCCCGTACAGCCTTCTCCGGGGAATCCACAGGGGGCTTTCTCAGGACCGCGTAATAGCGCCGCTTCTCTGAACCCTCGATGGGCGAGGACCAGGCATAGCAAGTATTTGACTCTGGATGATCAACCGAAAAGATGTGTAC
>CAZFUS010000160.1:0-1574 GCA_964522485.1 uncultured Enterobacteriaceae bacterium
CAGCCGGCGACTTGGTAAGTCTGCATCAATGTCGCCCCTTGAGAGGGCCTCCCACAGAAAACATCGGGAGTATATTCAACCCTGTGGGAGGCGGTCTCAACCGGCGACTTGGTAAGTCTGCATCAATGTCGCCCCTTGAGAGGGCCTCCCACGGAAAACATCAGGAGTATATTCAACCCTGTGGGAGGCGGTCTCAACCGGCGACGCGGGAATCTTCTGTCGGCAACGGCGGTTGAAAGCGACTTCCCGGAGTTTGCAGGGTTTTAGATCTTTAGTAAAAGTTGACTATGCTGACGATTTGGCGAATTCTCGCGGCTGCTAACAGTCATACACGTCCATGAGGTTTAGTAAATATGACCAATGACTCTGCCCTGGTTTCAGTCATATTGAGTGGCGGTAGCGGGACGCGTTTGTGGCCCGCCTCGCGTAAACTCTTGCCCAAGCCATTTATTCGCATTCCTACCGGCCGGACGCTGTTGCAGGAATCTTTGCTGCGTGCGACTGATCAAAAGCCTGAAGCTGTGTTTACGGTGACCAATCGTGAACTATTTTTCAAGATCCGGGACGAATATCAGGAGCTGGAGCAGACGCTGCCTGCCATGTATTACCTGCTCGAACCGATCGGCAGAAATACCGCACCGGCTGTATTGATGGCGGCACTGACCGCACGCGATGCTTATGGTGACAATGTCGAACTGCTGGTATTGGCCGCGGATCATCTCATCAAACGCGCCGATCAATTTAACCAGGCCGTAAGTCTGGCCAGGCAGGCTGCCCGTGAAGGTTACCTGGGTACTTTCGGTATTCAGCCTCTGTCGCCGGATACCGGCTATGGTTATATCGAACTGGGCGAGACACTGACATCGGATCAGACCTATCGGGCAAACCGGTTTGAAGAAAAACCGGACCGCAAGCGGGCGGAAGAATTTCTGGCGACCGGCAATTACGTCTGGAATTCCGGTATGTTCTGTTTTACCGCTGAAACTCTCTTGCAAGCTGCCCGGCAACATGCGCCGGATCTGCTGGCAGCGGTCGAGGACAGCTATAGCCGTTCGAACGCATCCGAAGATGGTAAAGACCGGATTGTGCATATTGATGAAGAATCTTTTGCGGGAGTGACGGATATCTCCATTGATTATGCCATCATGGAAAAGGCGCAGAACGTGGCTGTCATCAAGGCCGATGTTGGCTGGAGTGATATTGGTTCATGGACTGCCATGAGCGCGCTTACACCCGCTGACGATACGGGAAACCGGGTGCAGGGCCAGGCGATACTGCACGATTCCCGGAACTGCTTTGTATCGACCCGGGACTCGGGGCGCCTTGCAGCGCTGGTGGGTGTCGAAGATCTGGTCGTGGTCGATACGCCCGACGCGCTGCTCGTGGCGCATGCTGACAAAGTACAGGACGTCAAGCATGTCGTATCCCGGCTGAAGGAAAGCAATCATGAATCTCACCTGCTGCACAAGACTGCCTACCGGCCATGGGGCAGCTATACAGTTCTGGAAGACCAGCCACGCTTCAAGATCAAAAGTATCGAAGTGAAGCCTGGCGAAAAATTGTCTCTGCAGATG
>CAZFUS010000161.1:0-1544 GCA_964522485.1 uncultured Enterobacteriaceae bacterium
AACGGCACTGAGGTTCTCCGGGATGATCAGGCCCCAGGCCATAAGCGTGTCGGGATCGACCAGCAGTTCGCCGGCTTCGGTCTGCAGCATCAACACCGCCTGATCGAACTCGACCCCGTTCACGCGAGCGGCCAGCAGCCGCTCCGTATAGCCGGCAGCCGCAGCACGGCCGCGTTCAGGCGCATCGACTTGCGGGATATTCGCCGCATGGACCGGAGTGGCAGCCAATGCAACCGACAGCAGCATTGTGCAGACTCCGAAACATTCACGGCCGACCCGGTTTGGCTTCAGCTTCCAGCTCACCGGACTTCGTCCAGGCTTTAATACGGTAAGACGTTGTTACGGCCACCGGAGGCTCAAGTGTCCAGTAGCGTGTACTGCCGGGCAGAAGGTAGGTCAGGTCCTCATTCTGGACAAGCGGCTGACCGCCCTCATCCAGCAAAGCCAGTCGTTGAACACGCACATGTACGTTGCCACGATTGACGGCGGTAATCCGCAGGCGCTTGTCCGCGATGGACTCTACATACCATTCAATTTCGCGGCTGACCGGACCATCCGGTGCAATGAACACAGGTATGCCGATCCGCAGTGTTACCTGAATGCCAGTCGGTCCCTGTTCTTCCTCATCCGCCGGATTGGCGGGGCTTTGCTCGAGGAATACCCGGAAAGACTGTTCGACATTATTCGCCGCCGGCCGGCGCAGCCCGACCCTGACGACCTGTTCCTGAGCGGGTGCCACGGTAAACACCGGCGGTGTCACAATCAACGCATCCGTTTCCGTATAACGATCCTCGCCGTCTTCAACGTCCCAGGCACGGATCGCCGCCTGCATGACCACCGGTTCTTCGCCGCGATTTATCAGATTGAGTGCACCGATCGATCGGGTATTATCCAGCGTGATAAGGACCGGATTGATCGAGAGGTTCGCGGCCTGGCCGAGACTGCAGGCACACAAAAGCACGAGACCGGCAATCAGCCGGTCCCGCATTATGGCGCTAATGGACACGACCTGATTTAAAATTGAATCGTGACGTTAATGGTGTCACTGTAACTGTCCGCAGAAACGTTCTGGCCGGTCGGTATCCGACCATAGACAACATGCGGCTCACCTAACCCCGTACCGGTACCCGAGACAGGATTGGCTCCCGCCAGGTCAGTCCAGACAGTGGTCCGCAACGTATCCAAATACAGCTCATAATCCAGAAAGTCGCCCCCGACACCTGTCATAGCACGGGTGGTCGCACTGGGCGTACCACTGCCCGCATCCAGACCAATGCTATAATTTGTTCCCAGCGTACAGGTAGCAGTCACAGTGGATGTGGCATCATCATCCGCCAGTGCATTGGGATCATAGGCACCGAAATCCAGATTCGTAGCCGATACGCTACAGGCATCGCTAACCGTAGCAGTTACAGTGAAAGTCGTGGTATCGGTGGCAGCCCAGACGCTACCGGCCAAAGTCAGACCGGCGATCATGGCACCCACCAGTGTGGAATGACGCAGTTGCTTCGTCTTCATTTTTAAATCCCCTGTTTAAATAAAAA